>NZ_JABUXQ010000002.1 GCF_014838735.1 Limosilactobacillus portuensis
AATCAATTGGTATCTGAATTCACGGCCACTTAAATGTCTTAATTGGCATACACCAATCGAGATCTTCTTGCTTAATCTACGTCACTAAATTCGTTCAAGTTATTTCTTGCAATCTGCCTTATTTAAAGTTTTCTTCGGCAACGCACCATCATTTTGCAAACCACTTGTATGAGCCATTAACTGCTGTAACGTTATTTGGTTGCTCCCTTGAATTTGGGGATAATATTTACTTAGTGGCATCTCCCACTTCAGCTTTCCCTTTTGAACGAGCTGGTACACTGCAACTCCTGTTATCAATTTTTGTAGCGAGCCAATTGGAAATAAAGCATTAGGAGCAACAACTTGTGCTGGGTTAGTTGTAAGTTTATTCCTTAGAACTACCGGTTGATCCCGCTTCCCGTTGACTAGAATAATGCCATTGATATGGTGATCTTGAAGGTAAGTTTGTAATTCTACCTTGGTTTTCCCATCAACTTGGCTGGCGTTCACCATTTTCTGTGGACTCCAGAGAAGCACTCCTAAAATAATTACCGGTATTAATAATAAGTAGAATAATTTCCTTGTCATAAGCCGTTCCCAAAAATTAAATTGTAATCTACAAGCAAAATATCTTTCATCAAGTCATTACTACTAAAAAAGCAGGACAGAACTAACAAATTAGTTTTTCCTGCTCCTTATAATTATGATAATCGGAACTACAAGATTTGAACTTGCGACCTCTGCGTCCCGAACGCAGCGCTCTACCAAGCTGAGCTAAGTTCCGAAAAGAAAAAGCGCGACAACACTAAGTAGTGTGCCACGCTTTTAAGTAGTGCACCCAGAAGGAGTCGAACCTTCAACCTTCTGATTCGTAGTCAGACACTCTATCCAATTGCGCTATGGGTGCATAAAGAGCGGAAGACGGGATTCGAACCCGCGACCCCCACCATGGCAAGGTGATGTTCTACCACTGAACTACTTCCGCATAATTGTTCTGCAACGATAATTAATATACCACGTGTCACAGACCGATGTCAATATGATTTTGAAATAAAGTTTTTATTCCAAATGCGGATGAAGGGACTTGAACCCTTACATCTAAAAGATACAAGATCCTAAATCTTGCGCGTCTGCCAATTCCGCCACATCCGCATATGGAGGATACAGGGCTCGAACCTGTGACCTCCTGCTTGTAAGGCAGATGCTCTCCCAACTGAGCTAATCCTCCGAAAAATGATATATTCATAATGGAACTTTATTAATATATCATTATTTAAATTTAGTGTCAATAATTATTTTAAACCAAGTTCAATTAATTTTTGATCAATCATTTTCAATACTTGGCGTGCTGCTGCTGGATCCTCAACAAAGTCATACTTATCCCCATCAATCAGCATCTTGGGACTAGCATCGTATTGTTGATACCAATCACGGTAGCGCTCATTAAGATTCTTATAGTAATTATAAAGGGAGGGGTCATTGGCAAGCTGTTCGTATGACCGACCACGTTTTTTAATCCGCTCCAGCATTGTTTCGAATGAAACTTGAATCGTAATTAGCAGATTAGGAGCTTTTTGATGAGGCTGTTCAGGTAATTCTTCCATCATGTTGTGCAGTAATGATGAGTAGATATCTGATTCTGTTTCAGTTGCCCGGCCCATATCAGCATTAAGTTTAAACAGCAATGCATCTTCAAAGATCGAACGGTCAAGGACATTTAGATCATTTTCAAAAGAATCTTTAATCTCATCTAATCGTCGATTTAAAAAGTAAATCTGCAGTAAAAAACCATACTTTTTCGGGTCCTTATAGAAAAGTGGCAAAATCTTATTATCATCAACAGATTCATAAAATGCTTGGCTATTCAAATGATCGGCCAGCAATCCAGTTAAGCTTGTCTTCCCGGCACCAATTGTCCCTGCGAGTGCAATCATTAAACGCTTCTCCCCCTTTAATTTATAAAAAACAACTTTACCATTCTACCATTGAACAGTAAAAAAAAGAAGATACTGAATCGGAAGTCTTTTCCTAACTTTAAAGAGGATCCCTATACCTAAATTTCCTCGGTATAAGGATCCCCTTCTAATTTTAATTAATTTTGCTCTGGATCATACTTTTCCCCTTTAGTCTGCCGAGAAAGATCTACCTTTTTCAACGGAATAATATGAGTCTTATAGCGAATCTTGTAGTAGAAGAACAAAATTAAGAATAACGGTACACTCATGTATGTAATCAAAATATTTGACCAGTCAAACTTTGCAAAGGCCTCAACATTCTGTCCACAAATAACAATTGTACAAAGAACGAACGCAAAAATTGGCCCAAAAGGATACAGAGTTGCGTGATATTTAAGTTCACTTACAGAATGACCTTGAGCAGTATAAGCTTTCCGGAACCGGTAATGCGAAATGGCAATTCCTAACCAGGCAATAAAGCCACAAAGTCCAGAAGCATCTGTTAAGTAAAGGTAAGCTTGAGGAACAACAAACTGAGTTGCAAACGCTAGTGTTGAAACAACCATCGTTCCAATTAGCGCATAAATCGGTATCCCACGACGGTTAACATAGCCAAAGAATCGCCATGCATAACCTTCGCGAGCCTGTGAGTAAAGCATCCGGGTTGAAGCATATAAACCAGAGTTAGCAGCAGAAACAACCGCGGTTAAGATAACCGCATTCATGATACTGGCAGCTACTGCTAAGCCAGCCCGCTTAAAAATAATTGTAAACGGACTCATTGTAATATTAGTGACATCCGAATTTAACAAGTTCTTATCTGTATATGGTAGGATACATGCAATTACAAAAATGGCGAAGATATAGAAAAGAAGAATTCGCCAGAAAGTTGAATGAATTGCCTTTGAAATTGACTTTTCAGGAGTAGCAGCCTCTCCAGCAGTAATCCCAACTAATTCCGTCCCTTGGAAAGAGAAACCAGCAACCAGAAATACACTAATAATTGCTGGAATCCCACCAACAAATGGTGCTTTCTTGTAGTGAAAATTACTAAAGCCAACTGGTTGGCCGCCCATAATTCCCAGAATGATTGCAACTCCGACAATTAAGAAAACGATCACGGTAATTACCTTAATTAAAGCTAACCAATACTCTGTTTCACCGTACGAGCGAACTGATAAATAGTTGATAAGGAAAACTAAAACTAAGACAATCGTACTAAATACCCAGCTAGGAACATGCGGTAACCAGAAATTCATTACAATTCCTGCACTGGTTACGTCAACCGGAATTGTAATCGCCCAGTTAAACCAATAATTCCATCCCATTGCAAATCCCAATGCAGGATCAACAAACTTTGATGAAAATGCAGAAAACGAACCAGTAAGTGGCATATACGTTGACATTTCACCAAGACTAGTCATTAAGAAGTAAACCATAATCCCCATGATTCCGTATGCCACTAAAGCTCCACCTGGTCCAGCAGTTGAAATTGCCGAACCACTGGTGATAAATAGACCAGTACCAATCGTTCCGCCAAGAGCAATCATCGCCAGGTGACGTGTTTTAAGCGTCCTTTTTATCTGTCCCTGACCATTACCCGTGTCTTCTGTCATCTTAAATTCCTCCCGTAAATATCTGAGCGACTTATTCAATAAAAAAGAGTCTTCCAACAAGGCAACCTCATTAGAAGACCCAAAATTTATCATTGAATCGTTCAGCGAAGCGCCCCGCGATTTATCGCGACAGTCCATGACTTCTTCAATCATGACCCAATACCACCCAGAATAAGCTAGGCAATATTTCGGCATTCTTTCCTTTCAAAACCACTCCGGAACTTATTTTCCTAATAGTTAATACTGATAAAGAATGCAACCTCTTCATTTCGATAGTATTATACTCTCATCATTTAATAACGCAAGACATCATCGTGTGTCTTACCGCTTCCAGAGTTCGATCATCCCTGGAGTTGTAGTAGTACGAATAAAATTACACCGTTTTAAAACACCAATTGATGAAGAATTATTACCCTTTACCTCTGCAATCACCGTAATCTGGGAATGACTTAACCGATTACAAACGGCATTTAACCCTTCTGTCATGTATCCTTGATGCTGCTCCTGCGGAAGAAGCAGGTAGCCAACTTCATATTGTCCAGCAAGAGCAACCCCCGTTTTATCGTAAGAATGAAGAAGGATTATCAAGCCGAGCAACCTTTGCCTGCTCCTTTCCCTTATTTGCAGTAGGCATTCCGTTTGGGCAAGCATTCTTAAAGTAACTAAATCAACTTTTCCCACTGTAACTAACCCTGCCTGCTGAAATAATGATTGATATTTTAGTAGCGGTGTTAATTCGGTAATATTTTGTTGGCGAACTCTCTCAATACTAAGACGTTTCGTTTTAATTCCCATTAAATAAGCCATCCATTTCCCGGGAAATAAAAAACGCAAACAAATCAAAAATGATCCTTTGCGTCTCCCCCTATTAATAAATTGAGTTACTAAAGATTCTTAGCTCTTGTAGTTTAGGTGCCCAGGCAACGTATAACCATTCAGCAACTTGGAGCCAAGCATATGCTAAAACCATTGCTGCAATCGTATCTACAGGCCAGTGAGCATATAAGTATACCCGTGAAACCGCCAAGAAGAAAATTGCAAAAATTAATAATAACTGACAAATTGTCCGGACAGCTGCCTTTTGAATTATTGGGATTACCACAAGAAAAAGAATCCCGGCAACCAGAAACAATCCAAGAGTGTGGCCACTTGGAAAACTATAGCCATCATCAGCTGCTAAATGTTGCGCTGGCCGTGCCCGTTTTACAAAATGCTTAACCAGCGTTCCTACGACATCCCCACCAATAATTGTACAAATTGCCCATACTGCAGGAATGCGGTAATTTCTCAACCATAGGACAATTGCAATGATTAGAACCCATAGCAAGTCAAGTTTTGGGCTTGCTAAAAAGGAAATTAAGGTCATCAGGGCATGGAACCAGCCAATATTTTCAAGACGTTGACTAGTAAATAACGATTGAAAAACCGCATCCATTGTGGTTCCGATCGTTGAATTGAACTTAATCATTAGCATCAAAATAATAAAAACGATTCCACTAATTGTAAATCGTTTCCACCGTTGATTATCTGGAACAATTAACATTATCTTTCTCCTATCATCAATTAAACATTAATTTAGAGTATACCATACCCCTAGCTTTTTGATTTTGAAGTTTTTGCTAAAGTGATATGCAAGTATTTTACCGCTCGAATTAACAGTTCGCCAAGCCCAAAGCCAAGAGTAATCGCCCCGGCAATTACAATAACTTGATAAAGATATATTGTTGCTAATTGATAGTCACCAATTGCAAAATTACGGACAAGTTTATAAGCCTGTCCCCCTGGAACAAACGGGACTAAAGCCGGAACATTAAATACAATCATCGGCATTTTCAGATGACGAGCGGCAACCATACTAAAGAGGGAAATTAACACGGCAGCAATAAGGTTACTAATTGCCAAGCCAGTATGCTGATGGTAATACATTATCCAATAGATAACCCAAACACCGCCACCAATAATTCCAGCCGTATTATACGCCCGTAACGGGATATGCAATAAAATACCAAAGCAGACGGTAGATATATATGAAAGAACAAATTGTATGAATAAGTTTTCCCAGTTCATTCACTTCTCCTAACTAAAACGCATGATGATTACAATTGCACTACCAATCGCTACTGCAGTTAATATTGCTTCAATTCCGCGAGTTGGGCCACTAATGAGATTACCAGAAACAAGGTCGCGAGCAGCGTTGGTTAGAGGAATTCCTGGTACTAGTGGCATTACACCGCCAATAATGATTGAATTGGCATTTTGGGTCCACCCAAGTTTAACGGTTAAGATTGCCAAACCACCAATCACCAATGACGCACAAAATTCACCAAGATACTGAATCTTAAATTTACGGACAACAAACGAAAACACAGCATAGCCTAAGCCGCCAATGATAAATGCCGCCCACCAGTCAACAACATCCCCAGTAAAAACAATCATCAAGGCAGCACTTAAAACTGCCGCTGCAAAAGCCTCTAATGGGTTTTGCCACCATTCAGTCATCTGCCGTTCAATTGACTTTAATTGAGCGTGAGCCTCGGGTAATTCAATTAGCCCGCTTGCTAATTCACGAGAAACTTCATTCACTGCCGCAACTTTACTAAGATCGTTTTTTCGGCGTCGAATGTCAGCAACCTGCGAATTAGGGAGATCATCACTACTCGCAACAATCCCGGTTAACGTTGTGAAAGCTTGAAATTTTCTCAAACCAGCATTTTTTGCCATTCGATCTAGGGTATCGTTGACCCGTTCCATATTTGAACCATTCTCAACAAGCAATCTCCCCGCTAGAACACAGGTCCGTAACGCAAGGATTCGTCGTTCTTCTGTTAGCATTAATATTATTCCTCCCGATGTTCCTAGTTCATGTTTCATCTCTGTAAGATGCTGGTGTGCCATCTTTCTAGCACTAAAGTAGCAAAAAAGACCGAGGTAGTTCTCGGCCCTTTATGTCATTATTTGTCTGAATTCCCGGCCTTAATAAAGATGTTGTGCGATGCCTTATACGAAACATTTAGCGGAGTGTCTTCACCATCTTTTTCAATAACTAACGGCCCTTCAAACGGCTCGTGGCGAATTACCTTAATGGTATCATTTGGCCGGAGCTTTAACTCTTCCAGGTATGTTAATAATTCATGATTATCTAAGAACCGCTCAAGCTGAACTGTCTCACCATCACTTGCATCAGCCAGCAGGCGGTGTGAAACATCAGGAAACTGTCCACTCGCTGATGGAATAACTCCACCATGAGGACATGCCTGCGGGTGTTGTAAAAAGTTATCTAATGCTGTTGCTAAACGGTCACTTGTTTGGTGTTCTAAGACTTCAGCTTCTGAGTGAACATCCGCAAAATTATAGTGAAGCTTATCAACAAGGAAGGTTTCCCACAGGCGGTGTTTACGAACAAGCTCTGCTGCATACTTCTGTCCCTTCTCGGTAAGTGAAATACCAGCATAGGGTTCATGAACCACTAGTCCTTCATCAGATAATTTTGAAACCATTTCTGTTACAGAACCTGCCGCTATACCTAGGCCTAACGAAATATCCTTATTTGAAACCTTTTTGTGACTACCACCTAGCTCAAAGATAATCTTAAGATAATCTTCTTTCATCGGTGTCAAGGGCTACATCCTCCTCTACTTTGTTTATCGGCCTACGAACGGTCTTCTGATTAATTTATCATAACACATTTGATTATAGCATAATCAATAAACATCTTCTTCGGATAACCTAATTTTTTTGTTAGTTAGTAATTTAATATGCTAAACTTAGGGAGGATATATCAAAGAAATGAGGTGTTTACGATGGATGAACAAATCACGGGAAAACGCTTTTTAGCAGTAACCGTATTAAACGTTCTGATTACTGTTGTTGAAATTATTGGGGGACTGGTTTCAGGGAGTCTCGCCTTACTGTCCGATGCCTTCCATAACTTAGGAGACTCATTTTCAATTGTTCTCGGCTATGTTGCCCAGTCAATTGCTAACAAACCAGAAACAAGCAAACGAACATATGGGTACCGTCGCGCTGAAATTCTTGCAGCAATGGTCAATGCTGCTTTCTTGATAATCGTCTCGGCTTTCTTAATTATCGAAGCCGTTAAACGGATCCAGCAACCCACACATATTAACGGTGAGGTAATGTTAACCGTTGCCGTTGTTGGTTTAGTAGCTAACTTACTTTCAGCAGTCCTGCTTCATTCTGGAAGTCATAATAACTTAAACGTGAAAGCAACTTACCTTCACGTTTTAAGCGATGCCTTATCATCATTTGCCGTAATTATTGGCGGTGTGATTCTAACATTTATTAACATCCCCTGGCTTGATCCGGTTTTGACAATTGCGGTGGCAATCTACATTGCTTGTGAAGCTTGGCCTGTAATTAAACAAACCGTTACCATTCTCATGGAATCAGCACCAAAGCTTGACTACAATGGGATTGAACAAGATTTGGTTAAGATTGATGGTGTTACCGCAGTTCACCATGTTCACGCATGGATGATTGATGAAAAGCGAATCATTTTTTCCGCCCATTTAAATTGTCACGATATGAAGCTGAGCGATGTTGAAAAAATTTATAGTCAGGTTGATAAAATTCTTCGCGAAAAATATGGTATTTGCCACGTCACCATTCAAGCAGAATACCACCGGGGAAAAGATGAGGACTTTTTCGATACAGTGGTTGATGAAGAACATTTAATTAAATAAGTAATGAAAAGGCCCGGGAAAATTTGATTTTCCGGGCCTTTTCATTACTTAATTTAGAACAGCTTACCAACACCGTAGTGAATAGCAACAGTAATCAACGCAATAATAATATTTCGAATAACTGCAATTTTTACTAGTCCGTTCCCAAGCTTTGAGCTAATATACCCAGTTAACGCACTAGTTAAAACTACTGCCAAAATAACCGCATACCACTTATAAGCGGCAAGAGCGAAAGTCATTGCACAAAGAGGAAAAATTCCACCGGCAGCTGCTGAAAAGAGAGAGGAGAAAGCAGCATCCCAAGGGTTTAAGTAGTGTCCCAACTCAATATCATACTTAACCCGAACAACGGTCTCTAAAGGCTTCTTACTGAGAAGATCCTTTGCAATTGCAAGCGAAGTTTCTGGGGTAACCCCCTTACTAACGTAATAATCCTTAACAGCAGCAACTTCACTTTCAAAATCAGTTTTTAAGAGACGTTGCTCTTTACTTACAGCTGACTCTTCCGTATCCTTCTGTGTTGAAACTGAAGCATACTCTCCAGAAGCCATTGAAAAAGCACATGCAAGCAAATCAGATAGGCCCGCAATAAAGATTGTAAACCGGTCAGATGTCGCAGCAGCAACGGAAACCAGAACACCAACAACGGTTAAAATACCATCATTCGAACCTAATACTCCAGCACGAAGGGTGTTCAGCTTCTCTTCCATCGTTTGCTTCTTTTGTTGTTTAACCTTTTCCATCACTCACCCCTCCTTTAGTGTGCCAGCAACTGACCAATAATATAGGTAACACCCATAGTTAGCAGTCCAGCAATGGCATTCCGAATACTCGACTTTAACCGGTTAGAATTACTCAAGATCGCAGCGCAGTATCCCGTTATTAAGAGGGCAATTAAAACAGCGATTGCGGTCGCGAGAATTCTGCTTTCCGCTGGTGCAAGCGTAACTGCTAGCATTGGTAAGACAGATCCAGTTGGAAAAGAGATGAATGATGCAATAGCAGCCGCGTATGGACTGGTAAATTCCTTAGGATTAAACCCGTACCGTTCTTGAACAACAGTTGACAAGGCATCCTTATCCATCAATTCCTTGGTAGCCTGCTTAGCAAGTTTAGGATCAATATCCTGATCTTCATACTTTTGCTGAACATAATTAAATTCTTCTTGGTATTGATCATCTAATCGTTGACGCTCGCTAATCAATGCCATTTTTTGCGAATCCTTCTGGGTAAATACCGATACATATTCACCCATACACATTGAGATCATTCCGGCTAACGTCCCTGATAGTCCAGAAATTAAAATAGAATAGGCATTGTTCGTTGCAGCAGCAACCCCGATAACAATTCCGGCAATTGAAATAATGCCATCATTGGCCCCCATTACACTGGCACGTAAAATGTTAACTTTCTGTGCCAGCGACATCTTTTTTCTTGCCATTCCGAAAACTCCTCTTTTTAAATTAGAATCATTATAACATTCTTCAGAACTAGATCAACTAATAGCTTCGTATCAAGAGCAATAGTTTAGAAAGATTATTAATTGCTATTCAAAGGATAAAGGGACTACGACAAATTGCCATAGTCCCTTTATCTTTGATTAGTTAAGATTTTAAATAATTGCTAATCAGAAATAACTATTCATATCTTTCGACTGCAGTAGTTCGAATAACAAATACTGAGGTTCCAGCATGTCTAGTCATGTAGGAAGCCTGTGAACCAACTGCTTTCCGGTTACCCCATTTACCAATTGAACCAACAACTAATAAGTCTGGTTGAAATGCTGGAATAACGTGGTTACAAATCCGTTCTGCTGGTCGATCACCCTGATCAACAATTCCCGTAATCTTACTTGGGTCAACTCCATAGTCAACAGCAGCCTTAACGTACTCATTAACCCGTTTCCGTAATTCATCAGCAGAACTATGAACATAGTCCTTGTCAAGGATTTGGTAAACATTAACATTATCAGTTTCTAGAATAGAAACAATTCCTAATTCAGAGCCATCACGCTTTGCTTTATCAACCGCATATGAAAAAGCTGCCCGGGCATCAGGTGCATCATCAACACCGACAAGGATCTTCTTGAACTTCTTTGGCTTAATTTCAAACATTAAACTATTCCCCTCTCTGTGGTCCTGACGATCAATAGATTATCTTGATCGCAGTAAGTTTCACCTACTATGTTACTACTTATCAAATATTTGTAAATATTTATTTTGGCAAGCCTAAAATAAAATTCTTTTATATTAAATGACAATTATTTTTAAATTTTTATATTCATCTGGGCTTTCTTGCCTGTCGATCCAACAAGTTCTATAATTTAATTGTTTTAGTCTTTATGACTACTATTGACACCGTCAATTTAGGGGGGGGAGAGTAAAGTACCATGTCAATGATAGAATTTCATGATGTCCAAAAATACTATGGTAAATTCCACGCGTTAAAGGACATTAACTTAACAATCAATGCCGGTGAAACGGTCGTCTTAATCGGTCCATCTGGCTCAGGAAAAAGTAGTTTAATCCGGACAATTAACAGATTGGATCCGATTCGTGACGGTCAGCTAATCGTTAATGGGTTTGATTTGGCTGATAAGAAAACCAACGTTAACCTGATTCGCAAAGATGTCGGAATGGTCTTCCAACATTTTAATCTCTATAATAATAAGAATGTTTTAGAAAACATAATGCTTGCACCACGGGTTGTTCTTAAGCGACCAGAAAAAGAAAATCGTGAATTGGCAATGCAGCTACTTGAAAAAGTTGGTCTTGCTGATAAGGCTGATAATATGCCTGCCCAACTATCAGGTGGTCAAAAGCAACGGATTGCAATTGCTCGCAGCCTAGCAATGAAACCAAAGTGTCTCTTATTTGACGAACCCACGAGTGCACTGGATCCGGAAATGATTGATGATGTTCTTAATGTAATGAAAGATATTGCGGAAAATTCCAACATGACCATGCTGGTGGTTACCCACGAAATGGGATTTGCTCGTGATGTTGCCGACCGGGTTATCTTTATGGCTGACGGCCGAATCATCGAAGACGACTCCACTGAGAAATTCTTCGGTGACCAGCCAACTACTCAACGGGCCCGCGACTTTATGAGTAAAATTAGTGGACACTAAGGGGGCGGCCAAAATAATGAAAAAGATTTGGCACTTATTAACGATTGCTGTAGTCGCCCTTATTAGTATCACTGTTCTTTCTGGTTGTAGTTCCGTGGCAAAACAGGATGTTCTCAAGGTTGATCAAAAGAACAAGCAAATTACTTGGGGGGGTTAAAGCTGATACTCGTCTTTTCGGTTTAGAAAATATTCGAACGGGAAAACTTGAGGGATTTGAAATTGATCTTGCTAAGGCAATGACCAAGGAAATCCTTGGGCCTAACGGAAAGGCTGTTTTTGTTCCCGTTACTAGCAGCACCCGAGTCCCACTACTAAAGAACGGTAACATTGACGCCATTATGGCAACGATGACGATTACACCAGAACGAGAAAAGCAGGTTGATTTCACTAAGTCATATTTTGATGCTGGCCAATCTCTTTTAGTAAAAAAAGGTAGCCCGATCAAAAATATCCAAGATCTGAATAAGCCTGGCAAGGTTATCTTAGGTGTTTCCGGTTCTAATTCAGTAAAAAACGTGGCAAAGTATGCACCCAAAGCACGGGTTCTTCAGCTTTCAGACTATGCCCAAGCAATGACTGCTCTAAAATCTAAGCAAGGGGATGCGTTAACTACGGATAACGGGATCCTTTACGGAATGGCAAGTGAAAATCCTGGTTATGAAGTTGTCGGTGGTAATTTTACTAAGGAACCATATGGAATCGCAGTAAACAAGAATCAAGCACCATTCAGGAACAAGTTAAATTGGGCCTTGGAACGACTTGAAAAAAACGGAACTTATAACCGCCTTCTTCTAAAATGGTTTGGTAACGTTAAAGGGTTTAATTATCAGGAGATGAAGCGTTAAATGTTAGATATTATTACAACACAGTGGCATCCCCTACTCAACGGTTTGTGGAATACCATTCTCTGTAGTTTAATCGCACTTGTTGGTAGTTTAATAATTGGCACATTCTTTGCTCTGTTAGAGATTTCTAAATATCGTATTGTTCGCTTAATTGGGAGTATCTATGTTGAAGTTTTTCGGAACATTCCTTTATTGGTAATTGCAATGGGCTTTTTTCTTATTGTTCCCATGTACATCACTAAAATAAGCGGTTTTGCTGCCGGAACAATCGGCTTAACTCTCTATACTTCCGCCTTCATTGCTAAAACTGTTCGGGCGGGAATCAATTCAGTTGAGGGTGGTCAACTAGAAGGGGCTCTTGCCAACGGACTAACGCACGCCCAAGCAATGCGTTATATCATCCTTCCCCAGGCATTTAGGGTTGTTATTCCGCCACTGGGCAACCAATTTATTAACTTGGTTAAGAACTCTTCTGTCCTTGCCTTTGTAGCTGGTTTTGACTTAATGTATGAAGGAAATCTGATCGCAAATGACACCTTACAAACAATGCCAACGTATTTCATTGTCGGTGTCCTTTACCTAATCATTACCTTACCTCTCAGCTACTATATGCGTCACCTGGAAAAGAAGCTAGCATAGGGAGGTGGATAATATGCAAAACTTTATTGATGCCTATTCATGGATTAATATTCGTTTCTTACTTCAAGGATTAGGAATTACTATTGAAATCTCCGTTGCCTCAATTATCTGTAGTTTCATCATCGGAACTTTACTAGGAATTATCCGATATGCCAAGATTAAGTATCTTTCAGCAATTGTTGGTTTCATTATTGACCTAATTCGGAACCTTCCATTATTGCTGATTATCTTCTTTACATACTTTGGTTTACCAAACATTGGGGTTAAGCCCGAGATCATTCCAGCCGCTATTATGGCACTAACCGTTTTCGAATCATCAATGGTTGCTGAAATTGTTCGTTCGGGAATTAATTCGATCGACTATGGTCAAACCGAAGGAGCACTTGCCAATGGGCTTACTAAGTGGCAGGCTCTCCGACTAGTCGTCCTTCCACAAGCGATTAAAAATATGCTTCCAGCACTCGTTAGTCAATTCATTTCACTGGTTAAAGATACCTCACTAGCAACAATTATTGTCTTGCCAGAATTAATGTATCACGCTCAAATTATTTATGGTCAAAACACCAATTACATTATTCCAATGTTCGTTGCTTTGGCTGTTCTGTACTTTATTGTTTGTTATTCTCTATCCCTTCTTGCCCGTTACCTTGATAAGCACTTAGCATAGGAAAAGAGTAACAGTATAAATAAATTGGACTGTGACATAAGTACTTTTACCAAGTTCAAATACGAACAGCGCGGTACGCAAATGGGTTCCAGTGTCCGGTATAACCGAACTCTGGAACCCTATTTGCGCTCGCGGGGACGTGAAAACGAAGTCATAAATGACTTCTGTCACGTTCCCATTTTTATTTATCTTTAATATTGAATTGAGTAGCCAAAATGCTGGTGTTCACCAGTTAAGCGTTTGACATAACGCTCCATTACTTTCCGACGAGTACCAAACATCATCCAAATACTGAAACCACCAAAAATCACGAAGAGTATTAACAGTGCCCACCAATCACCAGGGACCAAATCACCGGTAAGTTTAGTGGTTCCCGTTGCCAGGAAGCTAAACCAATCGAGACTAAAGTGCATTAGCATTGTTAACCATAGTTGTCCCGTATAAACATAAACAACTGCTAAGAACAGTCCCAAAAGAAAAGCCACACCGACTTGATAGAACGTTAAATCAACTCTTTGTCCACCCAAGTTAATCAGGTGCGCAAAGCCAAATAAGACTGAACTTGTAAGGATCGCTAACGGCAGTCGCTGCTTAACATTCCGCCAAGCATAAAAGAGAACCCCAAGCATCGCAAAGCGAAATAGGCTTTCTTCCGCTAGTCCTGCTTCAAATGCCTGGCATGTTAATTTAAAGAACCCACCTTTAGGCAACTGATTGATCGCCATCATGTTGCTACCAAGTGGAACAACAAAAATTGCGATCATCAATAAGAGAATCCACCAATTAAAGTCGCCACTCCAATTTGGTTTTAGCCCAGGCCATGACAAGTGCCAAGCCCGCATCACGGTTGTAGCAAAAATAAAGTAAGCAACTGCACCAACAGCCCCGGTTGCAAGTAAAGTTGATAATTTCTGGTTATCAATTAAATCAAACGGTAAGGATGTAAAGGGGACAATGACAATCTGAAACATCCAAAGTACAAAGATAAATCGCTCAATACTTAATTTCATTTGTCCACCAATAACACTAGCAAAGGGAGCATACATCACGAAATAATATAAAATCATAATTGATACTACTCCCCGAGATGGCATGCGGAGTACCGTAATAATTTCCCGGGTAATAACTCCCCACGCAAAGGTTAGAATTATTGGCTGAGCTAATCCCTGAAGCCAACAGTTAATCCTACTGATAATTGGGGGAACGTTCTCCCATAACTCCTCAGAAAGCCCTATCCCGAGAATAATTACCATCCATAACAATTGTAGCCAAATATTACGGCCAAGTTCAAAGTTACGAATCATCATCATCATTAAAATAATTAAAGTCGCACCAATTTGAACTCGATACCAGATTTTTAAATAGTCTCTTCCAGTCATCGAGATTCCTCCAAATAAATAATTGCTTACACCGTTCGATCATACCAAATTAAGCAAACTAGTTTAAGCATTTATTTAAAATAAAATTAAAAGGAACAAGACAAAATGAAGTCATAAATGACTTCATTTTGCCTTGTTCTCATCTTTTACCTATTCATTTTTGCCAGCAACAACTGGTTCTTTTTTTACGGTTTGTTTCTTATGACCATTATTTTTTCGCTGTTGATGGTGGCTTTTCCGGTTATTATTGTTGCTCTTTTCGTGATTAGCTTTCTTTTTGTTGTTTGGTTGGCGATAATGATGGTTTTCATAATGACGATCACCATTTAAAATCGTAACCATTGGAATGATCACTGGGCGCCGACCTGTCCGCGCGTAGAGAAGCTTCTGCAAGCGACTAATAATTGTCCGGTTAAGTGCTCGCCGATCCACGTGTTTATGATTCTTAAAGGTATTTAAAATGGCCCAAAAGACTTCGTGGTTTGCCGCCTTAATTAGTTCTTGAGATTCATGCATGTAAACAAATCCCCGAGAGACAATATCAGGTCCAGCAACAATTTGATAATCTTTCAAATCAACAACCGCAACAGCAGTCACGACCCCTTCTTCAGAAAGAAGACGACGTTCGTGAATTTCAGGATTACCAACAGTATCACCAGCATCCCGTCCATCAATGTACACGTCAGCAGCGCTCTCAATGTGATCCGCAATCCGTGCAGAATCCTTAGTTAATGCTAAGACATCACCATTAGCCAAGATAAAACTGTTTTCTTGCGGTACACCTGTCATTTCTGCTAACTTAGTATGAATCTTCTGCATCCGGTATTCACCGTGAACTGGTGCAAAAAACTTTGGCTTCATTAACCGCAACATGAACTCTTCATCAATTTGGCCACCATGTCCAGAGGTGTGGATATTATTAACGTAACCATGAATAACATTCGCACCATCTTCTTCTAGCTTATTAATTAAAGCATTAACACTAGTAGTATTACCAGGAATTGGGTTACTTGAGAAGACAACGGTATCACCAGGTTGAATAGTAATTTGCCGGTGAGTGCCGTTAGCGATCCGACTCAGGGCTGCCATTGGCTCACCTTGGGAACCAGTACACATAATTAAAACCTTTTCCGGTGGATAATTATTAATTTCGTTCTGATCAATTAATGAATCCTTTGGAATATTAAGGTAGCCTAGCTCCTGACCAGCAGTAATCGCATTTTCCATGCTTCGCCCAAAGACAGCGATCTTCCGACCTTGAGCAATCGCTGCATCTGAAGCTTCACGTAGTCGGTAAACATTTGAAGCAAATGATGCAAAGATAATGCGGCCTTTAATCCGTTCAAAGATCCGCCGAATGTGAATATCGACCCATCGTTCTGACTTAGTAAACTGTGGTCGCTCAGCATTAGTACTGTCAGATGTCAAAAGGAGAACACCATCATCACCAAGTTTTGCCATCTGTTGGAGATTTGGCCCTGGTAAGTGACCAACCGGAGTTAGATCAAACTTAAAGTCACCGGTTTGAACGATTGTTCCTTGGGGCGTATGAACAGCCACTCCTAAAGTGTCAGGAATTGAGTGAGTAGTCCGGAAAAAACTAACCCACAATTTCTTAAAATGGACTTCATCAAATTCGTTGATTTCATGAAGCTCTGCATCACGTAAAAGGTGCTTTTCTTCAAGTTTTCCCTTAATTAAGGACATTGCAAATGGTCCCGCATATATTGGAGCATTCACTTTTTGCAAGAAAAATGGCAAGCCGCCAATGTGATCTTCATGACCGTGAGTAATAAAAATCCCCTTAATTTTATCTTTATTTTCAATTAGGTAATCATAATTTTGAATTACGTAATCAACCCCAAGGAGTTCATCTTCAGGGAAAAGCACACCACAGTCAATAATAATTATTTCATCTTGGAACTGAACACAGTACATGTTCTTACCAATTTCGCCTAAGCCACCCATCGCATAAAAGGCAACTTCATTATTCTTAATATCTAATTTTGACATAATACCTTTCTTATACCTTTCTGTTTTCTTAAATTCTATTTAGATCTAAACAATAACGGAAAATTGTAAACCAAAAGACCCGCTTCTCAGGTAAGGGAACGGTTTTAACAATTGGTGATTCAGTTTTATATTTTATATCCGTACTTAAAACTAATAATATTTTAACATAAATTATTTTTTTCTGCTATTATCCAAGAATCAAAAAATTTCGCGAAATAATAAAGTGACCTCCCTAAATTGATAAGGAGATCACTTTAATTATCATTTTCAGTAAATTTCAATTAATTGAGAAGCTGCCGTTCTGCATCATAGCTAAAACACGCTTGCCATGGACTTACTAGAGTTAGCGTTCTCGGCAACCGAGCCGAAATGTTGGAGTGAACCAGAAATTGATTTGTCAATTTTGTCTGTGAACCCACGCAAAGATGAGTAGGTTGTTGGCAATCAACTTGTTGATGACAAAAGCCACTCAGCTACTGCGCTTCGCCCTAACTGTAGGTTCTAGGCAGCATAGTCAAAATGTGTTCGCCCTAACTGTAGGTTCTCGAAATGTGTTCGCCAGGAGAAATTGCTAACTTTCCGCAAGCTCTTTGCTGGCTCACACTCTTTTTTCCTAATCCTCCTTTGGCAATTGTTCTTCTTCCTTTTGCCAAAGCTTTTCTAACGGAACAATAGGTTGTCCTTCCTGGTTAAACTTTACGTCGGTTAACTCGCTGAGAACTTCCTCATATGCGGGTTTACAAAGCCGTTCGCTAATTTCCGCAAGTTCTTCTGCACCATGGTAAGAATTTTCCTTCAAAACGTGGTTTATCGTTCCCATAACCTCATTTGAAGCCTTAGCCCCCATAATTTCAAGGCTCTTTAATCGGTATTGATGAATGTAAAAAGCAATAAATGCTTTCAAAGCTGCTTCCTTAGCCGCTGGGTTATCTAGTTCATCATAGCGCAATCCTACTTCTACCAATCTGATCGCTTTCCTTTCTTAATTTACCATAGAATACATAGCTATTTATTTCTACCATAACACAAACCACTAATATTCGTTAATTATTCATTTTTCGCAGGTGAAGTCCTGTTTTGCCATTTTCTATTGTGGCGTAAACTTCAATGTTTGAGTCTTCAGCAATTTTTCCTAACGTAATCTCACCCTTATCTGAGCCAGTTTGTTTAACACTCAATCTTTGACTAAAAATAAACTCTCTAAATAGGTTAATGGCTTCCCGTCGTTCCTTTTCTTTTTTCACCGCGACAGCAAGCGTATACCCCTGATCAAGAAAAAACTTAATCGTACAAACCCGATAAAGAATACCAATTGAATAGAGATGATTTTGGTTCTTTTCGCCCTGCTCAGAGTTAATGTAACCCTTTTTTTCCCAATAACGAATTTGACTTGGCGATACTCCTGTCATTTCTCCTAATTGAGACATTGTAATCCTTAGGTTACTCTGCTTAATCATTTTGCGAAATCGTTCTGATAGTAAAATATCCATCAAATTCCTCCAAGTATTTAATTCATAAGTCATTATTTTAAAATTTATTATCATTGTCAAATTATTTGATAATAGAATTAAATAGTTTTATATTATTAGGCATTGTCTAAAACGAAAAGAGGTATTTAGCTTGAATCAACAATCTATTCCAGTAGATATTAACAACAAGCCATACAACAGGAATCTAATGGTTCTCGTCCTATTAATCGGTGCTTTTTGTACTATTTTAAACCAGACTATTCTTTCAACCGCTTTTCCGGCTTTAATGGATGCTTTTAATATCAGTACATCAACGGTTCAATGGTTAACCACTGGTTTCTTGATGGTTAACGGGATCATGATCCCAATTAGTGCATATTTAAGTAGTCGTTTTAATACTAAAGGGCTATTTGTCATTGCAATGTCAATCTTTGAATTGGGAACAATCATGTCCTGGCTTGCCCCTTCCTTCGCTGTGCTTTTAAGCGGAAGATTAATTCAAGCGATTGGTGTTGGAATCAATATGCCATTATTGCAAAATATTATGCTAACAATCTACCCACCTGAAAAGCGTGGGGCTGCAATGGGAATTAACGGATTAGTTATTGGCTTGGCTCCAGCAATTGGACCAACTCTTTCCGGATGGGTCATCGATAACTTTAGCTGGCGGTGGCTATTTGGAATGATCGTTCCAATTGCAGCCGTAGTAATCATTGCCAGTCTTTTTCTGGTTAAAAACGTTATTCCAAATCAAAAGCCACACCTTGACTGGTTATCAGTTATCATCTCTACTGCTGGATTTGGTAGTATGCTTTACGGTTTCTCCAGCGTTGGTAATGATGGCTGGACTGATCCGGTTGTCTTAACAACCATTATCATCGGAATTATTTTAGTTGCTTTCCTTATTATTCGACAAAACAAATTAGATGAACCATTCTTAGAGTTCAAGGTTTTCAAGAGTAATGAATTCACCCTAGCAACCATCTTGAGTTCCATTGTAATGATGGCCATGGTTGGGGTTGAATTAGTTATCCCGCTATACCTTCAAATTATTCACGGAATGTCTGCTTTCCATTCAGGGTTAACCCTTCTCTTCGGTGCCCTTTTCATGGGGGTTATGAGTCCAATCACAGGAAATCTGTTCGATCGCCATGGTGCTAGACGGTTAGCGATCACCGGAATGTTTATTCTTTCCGTTGGCACAATTCCATTCGCCTTCATTACTCGTGATACACCAATTATCTACATTGTCTTCCTATATGCTGTTCGAATGTTTGGTATTTCAATGGTAATGATGCCAGTCACTACAGCTGGAATGAACTCTTTACCATACCACTTAATCTCACACGGAACAGCTGTAAATAACACCTTACGGCAAGTCGCTACTTCCGTGGGAACGGCAATTATGATCTCAGTTTTAACTAATGTTACTAACAACAATAAGCCTGCTCATTCCTTGCTTAAAACCGCGCCACTACAATATAAGTCACAAATGTTTGATGCAACTTTAATGGGGTATCATTCAGCATTTTGGTTTGCAATTGCCTTTGCTTTGATTGGCCTCTGCCTCACTATCTTTGTAACAAGCGGCACAGGAATCCATGTAAAAATTGATACAAATGATACTCAAAGAAAGGGGGATTCTAAATGATTATTATCTTAATGTTTGGGTCAGCACTCGCCCTGTTCGCCAGTGTAATGTTTATCAATCAACGTTCAGTAAGAATCATTAGCACCCTTATTTTTGGTATTCTCTTTGTCGGCTCGACTGCTGTAATGACGTTAAATTACAGCCAGCATTTCGGAATGAAGCAAGAAACAACGGTTACTCGACAAGCTGTATACTCTGCAGCCGCCCCTCTTCCAATTGCCGTTTACCAACCGGTTGGAACTAGTGGTCAAGAAAATATCTTAATTTATAAGACTAACCAGAAACAAAAGAAAGCCACCCATACTCAAGCAAATGAATATACGACAAGTAAAATGAAATTTACTAATCGTTCTACACCTGAATTAAAAATAACTGAAACGCGGTGGCAATTTAAGAATAGTTTCTACAGGTACCTCTTCTTATGGTCCGGAATAGACGGAACATTAGTCCGGCGAACAAATGTAATTGAATACCCACACACATTCGTTAAACTTACTGCAGCTCAAGCTCAACGCCTGCAAAAAAAGATGACTGGTGCTAATAATTCACAAATTCAAGCCCAAACAAAAAGCTTTGTAAGTGCAAAAGTCCAGGCTGCAATGGTAAAGCAACCAAACATGAGCGCTCACCAGATCCAACAACTATCACAACAGGCTGAACAAGAATTTCTCGCTCAATTGATTAGAAAAAATTAAGTTTAATATTATGATGCAAAGAAACCGTGAAAAAAGCGTATTGCTTTTTTCGCGGTTTCTTTTAGGTTATCCATCTAGCGTGATAATCTCATTTTACTTATCAGGAATTTCATTTATTTCCCGGGAAAATGTTAATTGTTTTAGGGTGAAAGGATCTTTAAATGATAGTTTAGTTGCCCAGAGTGCCTGATGCTGATACTTAGAAGTATCACCACCATAAAGGTGATCACCGATCAATGGGTGGTTAATTGAAGCTAAATGAACTCGTATCTGGTGAGTACGTCCAGTATGCAACCGAACTCGCAGTTTAGTCCAACCCGCGCCCTTCTCTTCTACCCAATATTCAGTTACCGCACGTTGACCATCTTCAGCAATGACTCGTTGAACCTGACCCTCACGACGAGCAATCGGCTTATTAATTATACCGTGCTCCTCATCAAAGGTTCCTGATACAAATGCCGTATATTCCTTTAACATTTGGTGTTGCTGAACCTGTTGACTAATCATACTAGATGCAACATGATGCTTAGCAATTAAAAGTAAGCCGCCTGTATACCGATCAAGTCGAGTAATCAAATGTGGCCGTTGGTCGACTGACTTTTTTTCAACCAAATAGCGGACTGCACGATTAAGGACAGTTCCATTGTCAACTGTAGGGCCAGGAATTGACGTTACTCCCGCGGGCTTATCAATTACTAGCCAATTGCGATCCTCATAAACAATATTAAGAGGGGCATCACTTAATTTTACCGATAAGTCACGCATCTCCGGTTGAGCAATTATAGTTAATGGCTGGTTAGGCAATATCTTTGTCGTTGGTCGAACTTTTCGGTGATCAACCAAGAATTCTCCCTGACCATTCTTTAAATCATTGAAAAGGCGGTGCCCCATTCCCAATGACTGAAGAAACTTTTTAATTTTAATCGGTTCGGTACCTTGATATTGCCAAATATTTTCCATTTTTGCCTCCAAATTATTCTTAAATAAAGAAAGACTGGGGAGTTCCCCAGTCTTTCTTTATTTATTATGACGGTCCGTACGAGACTCGAACTCGTGATCTCATCCGTGACAGGGATGCGTCCTAAACCAACTAGACCAACGGACCATTTGACAACAAATAAAAGTATACGAAACTTCCTCTCAGGTGTCAACAACTTTTTAAATTTCCTTTTACTTCTTCATCAGCCATAAATACCTTATAATATTATTAGCATTCTATTGAGGAGGATACTATGGAATCCCTATATAAACGATTGTCATCATGGTGGGTTAAATACGCGCGACCGATAAAGATTATCTTTGTAATCTCGGTCATTATCTTTGTCGTCCACGCCCTAACAAGCTTTTTCAAAACCGTTGATTGGCACAGGGTTGGCACAGGATTAAGCAATTTAACATGGTCAAGCATCCTAATTCTGCTTGTCTTTGGATGTATCGCAGTTATCCCAATGCTGGGATATGATTTTGCAATTGTTAAATTTCTTCCCGGTAAATTTAAACGATCATACATTATTCGCTGTGGCTGGATTACCAACACGCTCACAAATATTGCTGGTTTTGGTGGTGTTCTTGGCGCAACAATGCGGGCATATTTTTACCGTAAACACGCTAATAAAAAAGATA
The DNA here is from genome assembly GCF_014838735.1 of Limosilactobacillus portuensis. Classification (GTDB taxonomy): domain Bacteria; phylum Bacillota; class Bacilli; order Lactobacillales; family Lactobacillaceae; genus Limosilactobacillus; species Limosilactobacillus portuensis. The sequence goes on from NZ_JABUXQ010000002.1 coordinate 22,365, forward strand.
TCTTATTAGCAATTTCTAAAATCGCTGTTTTCCTTTTGTCAGGTCTTTCGGTACTTTGCTGGGTTGCCTTAGCCTTTATGTTTATCTTTCATCAGGGAGGCCATTTTAACCAGTACGCACTCTGGCTTGTTGCCGGCGGTCTTTACTTCCCTGTTGTTTTTTACTTTACCCTAATTAATAATAACCGGTTGTTTAAAGACGTTACACCAAAAATTGAGGGACTCCTCGTCGGCAGTTCAACCTGTGAATGGCTCTTTGTCGCCCTTTTCTTCTTGCTAGTCGGTTGGTGTTTGGGTGTTCGTCATAACCTAGCATCAGTCTTACCCTTATATGTAGTTGCTCAACTGCTTGGGGTTATTTCCATGATTCCCGGTGCCCTTGGTTCCTTCGATGTCATGATGATGTTTGAATTATCATTAATGGGAGTTTCTAAGCCAACAATTATTATTTGGCTCCTGCTCTTCCGAATATTCTACTATATCGTGCCCCTAATTATTGCTGGAATTCTCTTCCTTCACGATTTAGCTCGGCAGGTTAATGACTTCTTTGATGGTCTGCCATTAGTTATTATTCAAAATACTGCTCACTTTCTAATCACAGCATTCATGTACATTTCTGGAATCTTGATGTTACTTGCCGCTGCGGTTCCTGACATCACAGCTGATAATAAGCTTTTTGCCCGACTTTATCCGTTTACTTTCTTTTTTATCCATCAATTATCCACAGTGCTCTTCGCCATTGCTATGCTAGCTTGTGCCCGTGGATTAGCGTCAAAAGTTCAAAAAGCTTACTGGCCGACACTTGCTTTACTGTTAATCGGAATTATCAGCACCTGGTGGAATTTAAGAACAATGAGCCTAACAATTTATCTTGCCATTGTTTTAATCCTTATCCTCCTTTCAAAACGAGAGCTCTACCGTGCAAAACTTCAGTACTCAATTAGTAAATTTGCAACCGACCTTTTAATTTTTGCCGGAAGCTGTATTCTTTACGTTATTGTGGGAGTTCTTAATGCTCCTCAATATACCCGGTCGCATAAGATTCCAAACTTCTTCCTTTTCCCAGGCGAAAAAGTTTGGTTCTCTGGCTTAATCGGTCTGTTGCTTGGCCTAATCCTTCTAGTTTTAATTTTACGTTACTTCTGTTCTGGTGCTGACCCGTTTGCTAAACAGCAAAAGTTTGCTGCAGAGCGGATTCATAAGGTGATTGACCAATTCGGTGGCAGCCGGACTAGTCACCTCGCCTTCTTAAAAGATAAGAACCTGTATTTTTACCAACAAGATGATCAGGATCAATTATATTTTATGTATCGCCGAAATTATGACCGATTGATCATTATGGGCGATCCTGTCGGTAATTCCGCTGAAATCCGGCCTGCTCTTCGGCAATTTTTAACGGAAGCTGACCTCTATAATTACCAGTTAGTCTTTTATGAAGTCTCTGGTGAATTTACGATGTTGCTTCATGAATTTGGTTTTGACTTCATAAAAACTGGTGAAACCGGCCTGGTTCGCTTGTCTGACTTTACCTTAGCGGGAAAGAGACAACGCTCACAACGGGCATTAATGCACAAATTTGATCGTGAAGGCTACCAGTTTAACGTTGTAAAGCCCCCATTTGACGACGAATTCATGCAAAAATTAAAGGCTGTTTCTGATGATTGGCTTGGAAAGCAAATAGAAAAAGGTTTTTCCTTAGGCTTCTTCTCACCAAACTATATTCAGCAAGCACCGGTCGCAACTGTTACAGATCAAGATGGCAAAATCGTTGCTTTTGCCACCTTCATGCCAACTGGGGGAAAGAAGTACCTCACCATTGATTTAATGCGGCATACCCACAATGCTCCTTCGGGAATTATGGATAAAATTTTCATTAGTATGTTCTTGTATGGTCAAGAACATGGTTACGAATACTTTGACCTAGGGATGGCCCCGCTATCAAATGTGGGTGAATCTCAATTTAGCTTTCTTGGTGAAAAGGTTGCTCACTTTATCTACGAATATGGTTACCACCTATACGGTTTTCAGGGGCTTCGGCGGTATAAGAACAAGTATGCTGATGTTTGGGAATCTCGGTATACCGCATTCCGGAAATGGAGTTCAATTATTAACTCAATGCTATCTCTTGTTAGCGTTATTAACCAACGTGCTGATAAGCAAGAAAAACGTCCCTTCTTTTCCTGGATTGCCCGTTAATTTGCCGCTAATTTAAGTTTGAACTATAATGATCGTGTAATCGTTTACACGATCATTATTTTTTATTAGGAAGGCGAATATTATGGCTACCGTTTACCTATCAGCAAAATTGCCAAAAGTGGCTACTGAAATATTAAATAAAGCTGCAATCCACTATGAGGTTTTTGACGGAAAAGGGTTAATTTCAAAAGATGAATTGATTAAGCATGTTAAAGACTGCAAAGTATTAATTACTCCGCTATCCACCCAAGTTGATCAAGAAGTGATTGACGCCGCTCCAAAACTTAAGTTAATCGCTAACTTTGGCGCCGGGTTTAATAATATTGATGTCAAATACGCCCGGACTAAGGGAATCGACGTTACTAATACGCCATTTGTTTCCTCAACGGCTACTGCCGAAGTTGCTAGTGGATTAGTTATTGCCCTCATGCGAAGGATTGTTGAAGGAGATCGTGTAATGCGCTCTGTTGGTTTTGACGGCTGGGCACCACTCTTCTTCCTTGGTCACGAATTAGCTGGCAAGACTTTAGGAATTGTTGGATTAGGAAGTATCGGGCGTGGAGTTGCACAACGCCTCCATGCATTTAACATGAAGATCATCTACACCCAACGTCACCAAGCTGATCCAGCAACGGAAGCTCAATATTCTGCTGAATACGTTACGCTTGATGAGTTATTAAAACGTTCTGACGTGGTTACTCTTCACTGTCCGCTAACACCAGAAACGCACCATTTAATTGATGCTCCTCAATTCGCAATGATGAAGGATTCAGCATTCCTGATTAATTGTGCCCGCGGTCCCGTAATTAACGAAGCAGCCCTACTCAAGGCTCTTCAGGATCATAAACTTGCTGGTGCTGCGCTTGATGTTTATGAAGCTGAGCCAAACGTTGCTGACGGTTTCAAGAACCTCGATAACGTTATCTTGACACCACACATTGGTAACGCATCATTTGAAGCTCGGGATGCAATGGCTGAAATTGTTGCCACTAATGCCGTTAATGTTTTAACTGGCGAAGCTGCCAAATATATTATTAACTAAGTAGGATCAATCAAATTCTAACTAAACAAAGCGAGAACCACTTGCTATTATTTCTGATCTGCAAGCAGTTCCCGCTTTTTAATTAAATAATTATTACTTCACGTTCAAAATTGCAATAAATACAATAAAGATAAAGAAAAGGGCATACATAATTGGATGGACTTCCTTACCTCGCTTGGCAGCAATCATGGTAAGTGGATACATAATTAATCCAAGAGCCATCCCATCTGAAATGCTGTAGGTTAACGGCATCCCGATAACAATCAGGAATGCTGGAATCGCAATTTCGAGTTTTTCCCAATGAACCCGTTTCATTGACTGAGCCATTAATACCCCGACGATAATTAGCGCTGGCGCGGTTACTTGATTAGTAACTACCGGTAATAATGGTGAGAAAAACATTCCTAAAATAAAACAAATCGCCGTTACCACTGAAGTCAAACCGGAACGACCACCAACTGCGATCCCCGCTGACGATTCAACATAGGCGCCAACTGGTGAAGTTCCCAAGATGGAACCAACTAACATTGCACTAGAGTCGGACATTAAAGCTTTCCCAACCCGCGGCATTTTATTATCCTTCATAAACCCTGCCTGTTGAGCAAGACCAACTAACGTTCCAGCAGTATCGAAAAAAGTTACTAGCAAGAAAGTCAAAACAACAACCCAGAGCTGAATGGTATTAATATGGGAGAAATATTCAACACCAACGCCAAATGTTGGCTTTAAGCTTGGAGCACCCGAAATAACGTGATGTGGCATTGGAATTAGTCCGGTAATCAATCCCGCAATTGCAGTCACCGCCATTCCAATAAAGATTGCCCCCGGAACCCTTTTAACCATTAAAATCGAGGTAACAATTAGGCCGATAATCGTTAACCAGGTAGTTGGTGTAGTAAACGAGCCAAGGCCAACAACAGTTGACTTGTTAGCGACAATCAAACCACCTTGATGAAGTCCTAAAAAAGCAATGAATAAACCAATCCCACTAGAAATCGCGAATTTCAAATCACTTGGAATTGCGTCAATAATTACTTCACGTAACTTAAAAATCGTAATGAGGATAAAAATCAATGAGGCAACAAAAACAGCAGCTAAGGCAGTCTGCCAGTTAACTCCCATCCCAATAACAACGGAATACGAGAAGAAAGCGTTAATTCCTAGAGCTGGAGCAGTAGCAATCGGGTACTTCGCATAAAGTCCCATCATTAATGTCCCGAATGCTGCTGAAAGTGCAGTTGCTGTGAATACTGCCCCTTGGTTCATCCCCGCTGCTCCTAAAACATTAGGGTTAACGAACAAAATGTATGACATTGAAATAAAAGTTGTGAAGCCAGCTAAAACTTCCGTGCGAATGTTCGTATTTAATTCATTAAGCTTAAAATAATTGCTAATTGCGTTCAAGAAAAAATCTTCCAAACAGTAATTACGAATAAAACAACAAATGGTATCTTATAATATTCGCATTCATCTGTAAAGAGGAATTTTAGATAAAATTTAGATATTTTGAGCAAGGTAAACGTATAGCATGTCCTTCTTAATTTGCTTTGTGTCACCCCCTAAGATTTCTGCAATCTTAAAGGCGTAAGCAAGAGCGGTTGCTGGGCCACGACTAGTAAGGATCTTGGCTTTCTCATCAACTACCGTAATTTCTTTGTGGAACCGGGCCGTTGGTACTTCTTTTTGAATTTCTTCATTTATTCCAGGATAGCAAGTGTAATCGTGATTATCTAACAAACCATAACGAGCAAGTGCAATTGGTGCAGCACACATTGCGGCATTCCACTTACCTTCCTGATTACGCTGAACCATTAATTGCTTTAATTGTTCGTTATCACGAAGTCGTTTCGAGCCACCCATGCCACCCGGAAAGGCAACAAGATCATACTCCAACAGCTGATCACCCATCAGCTCATCGCAAGTCAATTTAATGTTATGAGCACCAAGAACTTCCTTACCTTCAAGGCCAACCATTTTGGCATCAATACCAAGGCGACGCAATACATCAATTACTGTTAACCCTTCAATTTCTTCGCATCCTGGCGCAAATACAACTGCAACTTCTGACATAACCTAAGATCTCCTTCTCTAATTCTTTGTTTTAACTATTAACTAGTTTTGTTATTTCTGTCATCACCTGATCGGCCTCTGGCATCCGGTATATCGGAAAAATATGGGGTAAATCACGTCCAACAACAAATTTAACACTCCAGCATCACGGAGCTTCTGAACAAATAAGGCGCTATCTGGATACATAATCTCTCGGGTACCCACACAAACCAAAACATCCCGCAACTGACTAACATCGCCATTAATTGGACTTAGCCTGTAATCATCATGCTTTTCACTTGCAGCCCACAGTTTAGCCACTCGCTGTAACCCCTTAACTGATAGGGTCACGTCATGAGCCTCATACTTGGTAATTGTCGGGTTATTCAAGTCGAGATCCAACCAGGGCGAGATTAAAACTAAGTGTCCTGGTTGTGGCAGGTCGGTTGCTGCACAGTATTCGCAAAAACCAGCAGCTAAACCACCACCAGCGGAGTCACCCAGGAGTGTAATATTGCTAACCGGGACCTGATCATAAACTTGTCGATATAACTGGGTAATCTCCCGATATGCCGTTTGAAACTGGTGCTGTGGAAGATGGGAATACAAGACAACATAAACACGGGCCCCTGTTTCTTGAGCTAACCGATCAGCAAATAACCACTGCTCCTTTACAGGTGACTCAATATATGCCCCTCCTGGTAAATAGATAATTGCCTTTTGTGGACCTGGCTGTTCATTTAAGACGTAGGTTCTCGCTAAAGTATTGGGTAATTTACGCAAGCTGACGCTAAACGGAACTGCTGGCATCACAAAATCTTCTTCGCTTTCTTGTTGTGCTTCCGTAAGCATTTGGTGAAATTTTTGCTCATCAGTCATCCGTTGCTTAAAGCCGCTCACCTGGATTTGTAATTCAACAAAGGTTGCTCGTTGTGAACGGTGTTGACCACAGCATATTAATTCACGAATACTTTGGCCAAAATTGCTAGCAAGCTCAGAAGCAACCTGGTGTTGAAATTTTGGTAATTTTCTCATGAGCTGTTGGGCTCCTCTTAATAAACTAATCGAGTTTCCCCGATCTTACTATAAATAGCTACTTTCATCGTAACACGATTTTAGCACCCAACTCCATTCAATTTTATTAAGTTTTGTCTTAAAATTAATTAATAAAGGAAGTAATCTCAATGCATCAGGAATCTCTTTTCGCTCAATCAAACAATAATACTCCGCTAGCTAACCGTATTCGCCCTAAAACTCTTGAGGAATTTATGGGGCAACAACAATTAATCGGTAACGGCAAGGTTCTTCGTGACCTGATTGAACACGATCAGGTATCCTCACTTATTTTATGGGGACCGCCCGGTGTCGGTAAAACCACGTTAGCGGAAATAATTGCTCAACAAACAAAGTCCCATTTCATCACCTTCAGTGCTGTTACAAGCAGTATTCGTGATATCCGAAAAATTATGGAAGAGGCGGAGAAAAATCGTGAATTTGGCGAACGAACAATCTGCTTCATCGACGAAATTCACCGTTTTAATAAGGCTCAACAAGATGCCTTTCTTCCCTTTGTTGAACGGGGAAGCATCATTTTAATTGGGGCAACAACGGAAAATCCTTCTTTTGAAATCAACTCTGCCTTACTTAGTCGGTGCAAAGTTTTCGTTCTTAAATCATTAACAGTAACTGACATTATTGAGATTCTTAAAAGAGCAATCAACCACCCAGCTGGTTTTCCTGGAATTAAGGTTAGTTACAACGATGATGTTTTAACAATGATTGCAGAATTTGCCAATGGCGATGCTCGGGTTGCCCTCAACACTCTTGAAATGGCCGTGTTAAATGCTAATCATCATGATCATCAAGTGAATTTAACCATTGATAGCCTCAAGCAGCTGATCAATACTAAATCATTACGCTACGATCAGCATGGTGAAGAACACTACAATGTCATTTCCGCGCTCCACAAATCAATGCGCAATAGTGATGTTGACGCGGCAATCTATTGGTATTCACGAATGATTGATGGTGGTGAAGATCCGCTCTACATTGCCCGACGGTTGGTCCGGTTCGCCAGCGAGGATATTGGTCTTGCAGATACTAATGCATTAACCGTTGCTATTAATACTTTCCAAGCTTGCAAATTTCTTGGTGTTCCGGAATGTGACGTTCACCTCACAGAGTGTGTTATCTACCTATCACTGGCACCTAAATCAAACGCGGTTTATAAAGCCCGAATGACTGCCAAAAAAATAATTAAAAAGACTGGTAATTTGCCAGTTCCCCTTCAAATTCGGAATGCACCAACAAAACTAATGAAGGATCTTCATTACGGTGCTCACTATCAATATGCCCACGATACTAAGGACAAACTAACCTCAATGAAAACAATGCCACCAGAATTGGCGGAGCAACAGTTTTATAAGCCAACAAGTCAGGGTCGCGAAGGGCGCTTTAAAGCCCGAATGGAGCAAATCAAAGAGTGGCATCGAGAAAATGATAATTAATAACTAATAAAAGAGCGTGAAAACTTAGTCATAACTGGCTTCTTCTTCACGCTCTTCACTTTTCATTAACCTCTTTTTACAGATTGCTTTCGATTTCGGATCCACATCACAACAACCATTACTAATGAAATAGTAATGAGGGTTAGTGCTGTGATCACAATATTTCTATACCCATTGTATAGAATATGACGCATCTCGGGTAACAACGCTCCTGGCAAACTACTTGCTGTTTTGGCGTTAGATAACTTATTTAGCATTCCCATTGTAATTCCATGATGGTGTTTGATTCCCTGCAGCAAGGCGTTATTAAGGATCACCCCATAAATTGCAGACATGAAAGTTTGACTAAGGATCCGCATCAAATAACCCATTGATGTTGCAATTGGAACATCTCGTAATTCAGCATCAGTCTGAACATTAATCTGAAGAATATTAAAAACTAAACCAACACCGAACCCTTCAAATGCACCAAGAATCATGATCAACCAGAATGGCGATTTCTGACCGCCAAGCAAAAGGCCGAGAAATGAAATAAAAATTGTCAAAGCACCTAAGCCAACAATTTCATACTTTGACCATCGATCCTGAATAAACGGGACCAATTCGGAGCCAAGAAAATCCGTCACTGCTCCTGGAATTTGCGTCATTCCACCAAGTAATGCCGATAGCCCAAGAAGTCCCTGAGCCCACATTGGAATATAAATAACAAAGGCAATAAAGGAACCCCAGATAATCACAAAGAGCATAAAGTCAATTACTAATTCATGATTGGTAAATAATCGATTCGGCACAATCGGGTCAGCGGCTTGCTGATCAACCTTTACCATCCACCATAGTAATGCCCCGCCAATAATCATTAGGCCAAGGATAACAGGAAGCGAGGCAACTCCAATTAATTGAACCGCAATCAAGATCAGCATTAAGCTACTAACTAACAACGTCGCTCCCAAGTAATCAATTGGTTTACCGGCTGCCTGGGCATTAACATTCTTATAAAAGATTGCAATGATCGTAATCGCAATTAACGCAATCGGAACATTAACATAAAATACCCAATGCCAACTAAGTGCATCAACGATCCACCCACCAAGGAGGGGACCAATAATTGAAGCAGTCCCGAAACAAGCACTTGATAAGCCAAGCACCGTGGCCCGTTTCTTTAGGTTGGTATAGATTTCGGCAAAGACAATAAATGGAATAGTGTTCATTCCCCCAGCGCCAATTCCCATTATTGCCCGGGCAATAATAAACCAGATAATATTTGGAGCAAGTCCCTGAAAAATCGCCCCAATCGCAAAAAGAGAGGTTGCACTAATGTAAGCAATTTTATTTCCCTTATGCTCACCAAACTTACTCCACAATGGCGTTGCAACGGCCATCCCAAACAGGAAGATCGCTACTATCCATCCCATATACTGAAGAGCATGCAAGTCACTGGTAATTGCCGGTAATGCCGTATTAACAATCGTCCCGTCCATTCCCGCCATAATGTTAGATAACAATAAGGCTCCCGTAACGATTGTTCGTCGTTGTTTTAACTCCAAATTCTTGTCCCCTCCCCCAGAATAAAGATAGCGGGTTCCGCAGCATTCCGCTTCACCCGCTTGCTATCGAATATTTTCTAGTTAATAACTAGTCATGTATTATACAAAGAGTTGAAAATTAACTCAACCTCTTTTCAATTCCAAGTAAATATTTAGTTAGTCTTTTTAATAAAATTCCCTAACCTTTGCCAATCACGCAAAATAGTTGGCTCTAGTTTTCGACTATATAAAACTGCAGCCGGATGATACATCGGTACTAGTAAGGAATTAGTTGTTGCAAACTCATAGCCGCTGCCATCTTTTTTAGCGTGCTGAATCGGCTGATTCAACAATTGACCGTGAAGTTTTCCAATGTTAGCTTGTGGGCCAAGTAACCGTTGCAACGCAGTGTTGCCTAGGGGAACGATTATTTTAGGTTGAACCTGAGCAAGTTCCCAATCAAAAAGGTTAGCAAATGCTAAAACTTCCTTCTTTGTTGGCGTCCGGTTTGGCTTTTTTACTACCTTAGCACCAGTTTTCTTATCAACGACCTCTTTAATTGAGTATGGTCGTTGACGAACAACACTGGTGATATAAACATTATCACGGTCATAACCAATCGTTGCTAACATTTTCATTAGTTCTTTACCGGAGGCCCCTGAAAAAGGAATATTATGAACTTCCTCGTGGCGACCAGGAGCTTCACCAACCAGCATCAAGTCTGGCTTTAATTTCCCTTGACCAGGGGCAAAGCCAGCAAGATTTCGTCCAGCAACTCGTTGGTGAACTTGAGCTAAAAGATTTTGTGGATATTGAATGATCATTTCATCACTCCCATGTTAACCATTATGCCGCCATTTTGGATCAGTAATGATTCGAGCAGTAATTAAACCAAGCGGTAAGAAAACAACAATTAGGAGGGCCTTAGTAATCCAGAGCGCACCAACACTAATTGAGGTTAGCCCCATATTATACATTGCTTGATACATATATAATCCAGGAACCATAATTACGATCGAAGGGACGGTAATTGAAATCTGTGGATAGTGAATTTTCCGCTTAACAATTGAAGCTAATAACCCAGCAATCAATGCCCCAATAAACGCACAGGCACCGGCAGGAATATTACTATAATCTACTAATTCTAAGCGAGTCGTATTGGCGATCGCTCCAATTAATCCTGCAACTGTTGCCATCTTCGGCGTACTATTAAACATGATTGAGAATCCAAAGACACCACCAAAACTCGTCACAACCCGTAGCAGCATTAACATTAACGGTGGTAACGGTAGAGCCGCTAACGTTCCTGGTCGTAGTCGGACAGCCATTGCCACAATCCACCCCACTAATGTTGCTACCACAATGATAGTCACCGCGTAGGCAAGTCGTTCAAGACCTGATCGCATATCTAACTTAGAAATGTCTAGGCCACTAGTAATGAATGGGAAGCCGGGAATAATGAAAAGCATTGCTCCAATATATCCCGTTTCGTGACGGGGACTAATGTGAAATAACCATTGCATCCCAACAAAAGCAAACAGGTAAAAGAGACAAGCAACCGCGACTCCTACAGAAACACAGGCTAATAACGTAATATGGCGATCAATTAACTTCCGCCGAACATAGTTTCCTAAGCCCGCGCCAAGAAAGCAGCAGGCCATTTCAACAGGTCCGCCGCCAAGCAGGAAAACGAAACAGCTACAAGCTAAGGCAGCTGCTAGGCCAACTTGAATTGGCGTGTAATTTCCCCGACTATGGGCAATCTTCTCAAGGCGATTATGAATCTCACTAATTGTCATCTCACTGCCATGTTCGTGAAATTCGTCGATGAACCGTTCCATCTGGGATAGTTTACTCGTATTAATCCCAGTGCTTGGTAACGACAATGCTTGGGTATAGCTATGGTGAGCATCCATACAGGTATACTCTAGTGAAACCAGTCCAATATCAGCCGAACAGGTCATCTTTAGTTCACGGGCAACAATATTCATTGAGTCACGAACTCGCCAAGCTCCCGTTCCGTATGACAGCATCATTAAACCGATTCGTCCGGCAATTGCGGCTCGCTCCACCAGGTTAGCTTCACCTGCTGGCGTAAAATTATCATTAGTAAAGAAGTCTTGCCACGGGATTGCCATATGGTGATGTGTCGAAATATGCTCTGCGGGTTCGAATCCCATTATCCCTTCTGTATCTTCTGCGTCACTTTTTTTCATGACTGCTCTTCCTCCATCAATTCCGTTCAGTTTAAATTCACATAAATAATTATACCGACCTTGTCAACCACTAATTATCAAGTTGAATCTGTTTGACTCGCCGAATAAAGTCCTGCTCGTCATCACTCAGAACGTATCCTTCCCGAATTACGATTGAAATGTAAAACTTTTCTGGAATCGGATCAAGGATATCTAATGCTTTAATTCCTGGTTCATTTGTCGCGGCATCCTTAACCATTAGGCTAATTCCCTTATCTTGCCGAACGAGTTCCTTAATCCAAGAAATATTTGGCAAGCGATAAACAACAATTTGAGGTTTTATTTGAGCATATGTGCAATATGCCTGAAACGCAGATTGATGAACATATTGCTGATCGTAATTAATAAATTTTTGCGTCGCTAATTCATTAAAATAAACCGCATCCTTTTGAGCAAGTGAATTTTGCTTACTAACGATGATTCCAAAAGGCCGTGTTGCCACTAATTCAGCAAAAATACCATCTTCATTAATCGGTGCAGTTGAACCCAAAATGGCAATATCAATTTTTCCCTTCCGCAACTGATTAAGCAGATCGTGGGAACCAACTGAGGTTATTCGAAGACGGGAAAGTAAATCACCAGAAAACTCCTCAACAATTTTTGAAATATATAGTTTCCCAATAATTGGCGGCAAGCCAAACCGAATCTGCTTTTGGTTAGCACGGCTAATTTCCTTCCGTGTTAGATCGATCTTGTCATTAATCAGAACAGCATTTTCATAAAGAAGTAACCCACTTCGCGTAATCATTTCATCACGATGAAAGCGATCCTTACGAACTAATTGGGTATTAAATTCCCTTTCTAATCGTTGAATTGCTTGAGTAATACTCGGCTGGGAAACCTTAAATTCTTTAGCAACCCGTGTGTAATTTTTATATTTAACTAACGCAACAAAATACTGTAAATCGCGGGTATTCATTTTCGTTCCTTCCTTTTTTTGATACATAATCATATCTTACGCCATAACCAAACAGAACGGCAAGCAGATAATAATGACAAGTGTAATTAATTATCTCCGAATACAAAAAAACAGACTGACGAAAATAATTAATTTTCGTCAGTCTGTTAGTTAATTTTCTATTCTAAACTTTGAGTGGTTGAGCAATAGAGTTAAGAGCTGCTCGCCAGGAACTTGCTAGAGCTAATGTTCTAGGCGACCAAGCCGAAACGTGCTCACCGTGACCACAATCTGCGTTTAGCTGATGTGCTTGGCAACTCTCGCACTCTAGTTTAAACGTGCTTCACTCGAGTTTCCTAGAGCTAGCAACCTCCTTCCTAGGCGCTAGTCGCCTTCGTCGAGAGAAATCGTTATCATCCGGGAGCTTTTTTACGGCTTCGCACTCTCAAATTACCACATACCCAATACTTTCATCCAGAGGCTTCCGATACCGATCCAAACGACGATGTAGAAGATCCCGAGGACAAAGTTGAGTGACCACCACTTGGATTGAGGAACGTAACCAGAACCAAAGAGAACTGGTGCAGGACCTGAGGCGTAGTGCGTAGTAGATGCCATTAAGTTACCAAAGAACCCAAGCATCAAAGCAGCTAACATTGGTGGAACGTTAGCAGAAATTGCTACTGCTAAGAAGGCACTGTACATTGCAGTAACGTGGGCGGTTGAACTAGCAAAGAGATAGTGGGAGTAGAAGTAAACCACAATCAAAATGATTAATACTAATACCCAGTTCATTCCGTGAAGTGAGCTACCAACAGCCTTACTTAACCATGGAATAAATCCTAAACTTGTTAATGAACCAGCCATCATAACCAGAACAGAGAACCATGTTAATGTGTTCCAAGCACCAGTTTCATGCAAAACATCTTGCCAACTGAGAACCCCAGTTAAGAGAAGTAATCCTAATGCGATGAAGGCAGCCAAAGTTGCATCAACACCAATAAAGCTACCAACAATCCAGAGAACTAATGCTAATACAAAGATTACAGCCATCAACTTTTCAGGGAGAGTCATTGGTCCCATTTCTGAAAGCTGATCTTCAGCCCACTGCTTAGCGTTTGGTGTTTCCTTAATTTCAGGTGGATACATCTTGTAGATCAACCATGGTACAACGATTAATGAAATGACACCCGGTACCAAGGCAGCTAAGAACCAGCCAAGCCAGGTAACATTAACGCCATTCCCCTTAGCAAGGGTTTGAACTAGTGGGTTAGCAGCCATCGCCGTCATGAACATTGCAGCGGTAATCATATCACCATGGTATTCAGCAAAGATTAAGAATGAACCAATCTTCCGCGAGGTCCCCTTCTTGGGATCTGAACCAAATGACTGTGATAATGATTCAATAATTGGATATAAAACACCACCAGCACGAGCAGTGTTACTTGGGGTCGCTGGTGCCAAGATTAGGTCAACCCCAATTAATGAATAAGCTAAACCAAGGGTTCGCTTACCAAAGGCCTTAACAAAGTTCAATGCAATCCGCCGACCTAGTCCGGTCTTGATAAACCCACGGGCAATGAAGAATGCCATTGCAATCATCCAAATGGAGGCATTCCCAAAACCAACGATTGCTTTTTCCATTGGTACAGTCTTTGTCAATACCGTTAAAGCAAAGGCAACAATTGATACCCCACCAATTGGTAATGGCCGAGTAATACATGCAATGATCGTTGCAACGAATAAGGCAAACATATGCCAACCAGCAACCGGAACTGCAGCCGGCTTAATTGGGGTCATAAACCATAAGATTAGGCCAACGATAACAGGCCAAATGAACCCCTTATAATTTACACTTTCTAATTTTTTCATCTTTCCGTCCCTTAATTAAATAGTAATAATTGCTCGCGGTGGTTTTTCACCACCAACTGTTGCTATTTGTTTACAAACTCCGTGCGTAAAGGGCCACTTGTTGACCTGCTTGACGACCAAAGACGATCGTTTCAGCAATGGAGTTACCACCAACACGGTTGTTACCATGAAGACCACCAGCTACTTCACCGGCAGCGAAAAGTCCCTTAATGATGTCACCATTTCCATCAAGTACTTGAGTCTTTGGCGTAATGTGGATTCCCCCCATTGTGTAGTGAATAGCAGGGGCGATGTGGATAGCGAAGAATCCTGGCTTGGTAATACCACGATCCATCCCCGTTGTCCGACCAAATTCAGCATCATCATGATTTTCAACTGCTTGGTTCCAGGTGGTAACGGTTTGCTTCAAGTTGCTTGGATCCACATTAATCTTCTTCGCAAGATCTTCAATTGTTTCACCATGAACAACTAAGCCAACCTTGTCATAGAATTCAATTGCCTTAACGTGATCGCGAATTCCTTGATCAAAAATTAAATAAGCACTGTGCTCCGGTAACGCGGTAATTGCATTTGCACAAATCTTCCGCGTATTTAGTTCATTAACGAACCGTTTTCCTTCACCATTAACCATAATGGCCCCTTCACCACGAACTGCTTCACCAATCAGGTAGACGTGAGGGTTATCTTGCTGAACAGTTGGGTGCACTTGAACTAAATTCATTTGCATTAATTCAGCCCCAACGTTTTCAGCTAATTTCAACCCATCCCCAGTAGCACCTGGTTGGTTAGTTGTTTTGTAGCTTTCAAGATCTGGACGGAACCGCTTAATGTATTCTTTTGAAGCACCGAAACCACCAGTGGCTAAAATAACTGCTTTCGCATTAATAACCTTAGTGATTCCGTCAGCGTTAACTTCAACTCCATTAACCCGGCCATCGTCAGCCCGTCGTAATTTAGTAACTTTCGTCTTGTTAAATACAGGGATATCTTCTTGAGCAACGACTTCCAGTAAACTCTTTACCAAGAAGCCACCAATTGGCGCCATACTTGCTGGACGGTGGGTCCGCTTCTTAGACATTCCCCCGGTAATGGTAATATCATCCAGTTTAATGTCATGATCGGCTAACCAATCAATCGCTGGGGCAGTGTGGTAAACGAAGTAGCCTAACATATCTTTATCGTTGAGCCGGCCACCATCTTTATATGTTTCATGGTAAAAGTCAGCAACGTTATCGATCACACCATGGTGAAGTTGAACATTGGTTTCAGCAGCGTTCATTCCAGAAGAAGCCCGGTTGGTATTCCCACCAAGTTCCTTTTCCTTTTCTAGCACTGCAACCTTCATCCCTAATTCATTTGCTTGAATAGCGGCTGAAAGGCCAGTCCCACCAGAACCGATAATTACAACATCATAGTCATTTTCTAATTTGCCAACAGATGTTGGTTGAAATTCTGCCATTACGTAGTTCTTCCTTTCAATATTAGTTAGCTTTAACTCTAGTCCTTACGATCAACGTTGGTCATCTTAAGCATGTCCATCCATTCGTCGTATTGTTCTTCAGTTACCTTACCAGACTTCAAAGCAGCTTCCTTCAAAGTGCTTCCTGCCTTATCAGCAGCTTGAGCAATCTTAGCGCTGTCGTGGTAACCAATATGTGGTGATAATGCCGTAACAGTCATCAGTGAGTTATCAACTAATTCTGCCATCCGTTCTTCATTAACGGTCATGCCATGGATCATCTTGTCTGCAAAGCCCATGATTGTCCCAGTCATCAAGTCGGCTGATTCAAGGAATGCATCAATCAATACTGGCTTGTAAACGTTCATTTCAAAGTTACCCTGTGATGATGCCATTGTTACAACAGTATCATTACCGAATACCCGTAAAGCAGCCATCGTTACGGCTTCAGCTTGGGTTGGGTTAACCTTACCAGGCATAATTGATGAACCAGGTTCGTTAGCTGGGATGTTTAATTCACCATAACCAGCACGTGGACCAGAACCCAAGAAACGAATATCTTGAGCAATCTTGAACATATCGGCAGCTAAACTCTTCAATGCGCCGTGGACAACATCTAATCCTGAGTGGTTAGCTAAGCCGTAGAACTTGTTTGAATCAGCTGTTAAGTTTAAGCCGTATACTTCGCTAAGCTTTTCAGCAATCTTCTCTGGCATCCCTTCAGCAGCGTTTAATCCAGTACCAACTGCAGTTCCACCAATTGCCAATTCATTTAAGGTTGGTTCAAGGGTCTTAATGTAGTCAAGATCATGTTCAAGAGAAGCCACATAACCGGATAATTCTTGGCCGAAAGTCAACGGCACGGCATCTTGCAAGTGAGTCCGACCAACCTTAACGGTGTGCATGTACTTTTCTTGCTTAGCCTTCAATTCATCAATCAAGTGTTGAACAGCTGGCTTCAACTTATCAAGAGCTTCCAAAGCAACAACATTCATTGCTGTTGGGAAGGTATCGTTAGAACTTTGCCCCTTGTTAACATCATCGTTTGGTAGGATTTCGATGTCAGGGTTAAGTTGGTGTGCCTTATGAGCAACAACTTCATTGGTGTTCATGTTGGTTTGTGTACCAGAACCGGTTTGGTAAACCTTCAATGGGAAGTCTTTACGTAATTCTTCATCGCTCAAAGCTAAGAGTTCATCAATTGATTGAACAATCAAGTTACCCTTTTCTTCAGAAATAGCCTTTGTTTCCATGTTTGCTTGGGCAGCTGCCTTCTTAATGTTCAGCAAAGCACGAATAATGGCTAATGGCATATACTGACCAGTTGGGAAGTTGTTCCGACTCCGTTCTGTTTGTGGTCCCCATAATGCATCTGCAGGAATTTGAACTGGACCAAGAGTATCTTCTTCAGTACGGTATTTTGTCATTGTAAAAGCCTCCATTGTCTAAATAAATCGTCTGTTTGTGAAAAAATACACATTAATTACACTACTATCCTAACGCGGTATAATATCCATAGTCAAACATTCAATATGTTATAAAATTCACTTATAGTGTCTTCTTAATCACTGATAATCATTGAGTCCATCATCAATCGTTGAATAAATTTCACAAGCAAACCAAACAAAAAATTCTAGTTAAATCCTCAATGAAATAACTAGAATTTTTTGCTATATAAGATTAAAATCACAAAGTTATTAGACAGAACAACCCGATTTTAGCATTAGTTTTCATTATCAATCGTTACCTTTTCCATGATAACGTCCTTTTTCGGCTTATCCATCCTATCACGCTTAGCTTGGCTGATCTTTTTTACTACATCCATCCCGGTAATTACTTGGCCAAATACGGTATGACGGTGATCCAGCCATGGGGTGCCACCCACCTCTGCGTAATGATCGATAATTTCTTGTGGATAGCCAACTGCTTTCATTTGTTCAATCATATTAGCCGGAACATGTTCGTTAGAAACAATGAAAAACTGACTGCCATTAGTGTTAGGACCAGCATTAGCCATTGAAACCGCTCCGTTAAAGTTGAACAATTCATCGGAGAATTCGTCCTCAAAAGCTTTTCCATAAATACTCTTACCACCACGACCAGTTCCGGTTGGATCGCCACCCTGAATCATAAAATCAGGAATTACCCGGTGAAAGATCACCCCATCGTAGTAACCCTTTTCTGCCAATTGAACAAAGTTATCAACGGTCTTGGGTGCCTGCTCCTTAAATAGCTGAACTTTAATTTCACCAAGGTTTGTTTTGATTGTTGCTTGCGGCCCCTTCACAGCCCCAAGTTTTAGTTGCGGATATTGCATTTTGCTTCCTCCTTAATTTTTACTCATGACTTATTCTTAGCACACAAGCGCCTTTAATATCACCACGTTTAACGTATTTTAGTGCATCAAGCGCCTTTTCAAGCGGGTATTCGGTAACTTCTGGATGAATATTAAGACGATCGGCTAATGTTAAGAATTCTTCTCCATCACGGCGAGTATTACTTTCAACACTCGTTAGCGTCTTTTCATGGAAGAGGTGTTTTTGGTAGTTCAGTGTTGGAATATCCGACATGTGGATCCCTGCCATTGCCAACGTTCCTCCGGGAATTAAACTCTCCAATGCTGGCAAAACGATATCGCCAACTGGAGCAAAAATAATTGACGAATCTAACGGGACATCCGAAAGATCATATGCCCCCTTAGCAGAAACACAGCCAAGCTGAAGAGCAAACTTTCGTGCATCAGCCCCCCGAGTAAAGACGTGAACTTCTACTCCCTGAGCTAATGCAATTTGCGCTGTTATATGTGCGGAGCCACCAAATCCATACAAACCGAGGCGACCACCTGCAGGAACATTTGCCCGTTCATAAGCCCGGTAGCCAATTATCCCCGCACATAATAGTGGCGCTGCTT
This sequence comes from Limosilactobacillus portuensis, assembly GCF_014838735.1. GTDB lineage: Bacteria > Bacillota > Bacilli > Lactobacillales > Lactobacillaceae > Limosilactobacillus > Limosilactobacillus portuensis. The sequence goes on from NZ_JABUXQ010000002.1 coordinate 41,076, forward strand.
CGAGGTCATTAAACTTCTCAGGAATCCGGTAAGCAAACCCTTCTGGTACGGTAATATACTCAGCATAGCCACCATCATGGTCCCAGCCGGTATAAACTGAATGCGGGCAGAGGTTTTCATGACCGGAACGGCAGAATTTACAAACGCCACATGCATGCCGGAACCATGGAATCCCAATTCGCTCTCCTAATTCAAATCGTTGTGTTTCTGGCCCAAAAGCAACTACCTTACCAACAATTTCATGTCCTGGAGTAACGTGCTCACGATGAACCGGCAAATCGCCTTCTGCCACATGTAAATCGGTATGGCAAACACCACAAGTAAGGACCTTTACTAAAACCTCTCCGCGTTGTGGTTGTGGAACCGGCTTGGTAACAAGCTTTAGTGGAGCATTTTCGCCATCAATTGGACCAGGCGTTGTTACTTCCCAGGCACGCATTGTTTTTGGAATTTCAACTTGATTACTCATCTTCAAGACCTCTTTTAATTAGCTTTCTGTAAACTATTGTAGTCTTTTTTGAATATTTGTGAATTAACAAACAATAAAATCATTGATACTGTTTAGCAATTTCTGCCGTTAAAGCAGACCATTGTTTTTGCAACTGGTTAACATTTAAGCCACTATTGATTGTCTGATCATCCTGAGCAGCTAGTTCTAAACCAGCTGTTCCGCCAATATCATCTACGATCCCCTTGCCATTGCCATCTAAGACTTTTGGTTCAGTCGGACTTAGTCGATAACGTCTAATTGGCGTCGTTTTCTCAATTAGAATGTTGAATTGCCAAGAATTACCAAAATCATATTCGAGTATTAACTGATCTCCCTGATGAGCCTCCCCTAACCAATGGAGCGTAATATTCTCTCCGCCATCAAGGTACGGTAATTGGTAATTTTTCTTGTTTAATTGAAGGTTATACAGGTGTGAGCCGGTTGCACCAAAACTAGCCATAATGAAGTAACAAAGATCATCAAGACGGGTTTCGCCACTAAACTGAAGTCGTCGCCACATGCTCGGCTGGTAATCTGCTAATTCAACTTTTATTTGATATTCAAGTTTACGGTAACGGTGGGCATGTTTTAATGAAGAACGACGCCGGGCAAGTTCGGATTCTGCGCTATGCAGCATTCTTTCTAACCGGTAACCTTCCTTAGCGGGCGTTGCGTTATCAATTGCCTGGTTTAATGCCTGACTAAACTGGTCAAAGTCAGCATCAGCAAACAGATCCTGTCGTTTAAGAAACCGACCAAATTCCCGAAAGGCGGTTCCCATCCCCCGGTACTTTGAAGTAGTTAATCGTTCACTATTGCGTTTGCCATAATCATAAACGTAATAATAAATTGTCGAAATATCGTCCAGAATTGTCTTCCCACCTTCTGCAAGATAAGATAGGTAATCCGTTGCGTAATCAGTATCCCGATCAATAATTTGATCACTCTTCCCAACTTGTTCCAGAGAAGAACGGTAATCCCGAATAATCTCCTCGCTAACTTCTGACTCATTCATAACATCATTGAGCGATTCAGAATGGTAAAGATATCGCCGATTATGCTCATTAAGCGTAGGATGTGCGGGAACAGCAAAATTATTAATTACGTAATTCTCAAAAAGTTCCGTTGCTGTCTGAACCTCGTTTGTTTTGACATCCTGCAGCTTTAAATTTTTCATCAACGCGAGTGAAATTGCTGGGTTACTAGGATCGTCATCCCACTGCACAATATCAGGTCGCGTTAACAGGTTTTGAAAAATCTGCAACCGCTGTTGGAGTGCAGGAACAACCGGCCGAACAAATTCAACCTGTTTTAATTGGGCATCACGAATCATCCGAATTTTAACCCGTGGTACCGGAAGAACTTCTAATAAGCGGATTAGCTCACGCTTAAACGTTGCGGTAAAAGCCCGCGGGTCACTAAATTGCTGAGGATGACGGACAATTACCGGTAACGATAGAAGGTTATTCATTACAATCATAAAATCGCCGGTTACCCTAATCGACCAGGCATCAGTGCGCATCAACCGTTGTTCATCAGCTAGCCTTGTATTGGCGTGGAGATGCTGAGCAACATTATTTTCAACAGCAATTAACACCATCATCACTCCTTCTTTTAAAACGGGGTTAATCTAATTCTTTAGCGTTTCTCCAGAAATCCCAGAACCCCTATTTAATCCCTTATGTTTCCTTTATCTCCATTGTGACAGAATGACTAAATGAAAACAAATATTCTAGACAATCAAGACAAAACTACTACAATAATTAAGAAAACGTGAAATATTAAAAGGAGTAACCAAAATGATTGATTCTGGTAAATTAGATATTTTTGATCTCAAAAAAATCAAAATTAATCGAACGGCAAAAGAGTTAGAAGAGGCAGGAAAAGAAAAGCGAGCTAAGGTAAGTAGCGAACAATTGGCCGAATTTATTCCCGTCCACCGAGATCCTGTTGCCGCGATTAAGAAAACAGAATCTAAAATGGTTCAGGAACTGCTGCCACTTCGTCATGAACGAATGCTGGCTAGTAAGTTTGCTTTCTTTCGCGGAACAGCAGAACTAATGGAACAAGATCTTAAGGATCAGTACCAAAGCCACATTCCGTTAATTATTTGTGGAGATGCCCACGTCAATAATTATGGCTTCTATGCTTCTCCAGAGCGCCAATTAATCTTTGGCCTGAATGATTTTGATGAATCCCGGATAGGCAATTGGGAAAGTGATCTTAAACGTCTTCTGGTTAGCGCTCGCTTAGCTGGTGAAGAAAACGGTTTTAGTAACCACCATTTGAATGCCGTCCTCCACCTAATTACTAAAACCTACCGTCATAGTATAAAGCACAATAATAAGCTGAGTCTCTTTCAACGGCTATACTCTTCATACGAAATTCATGATATGATCACTGCAATTGATACTTTGCATAGTAGTACAAGTCAAATGAACGAAATCCTCAATAAGATTATCAAGAAAAGTAGTCGGAGCAACTCTGAGCAAATTGTTAAGAAGATGACGAAACTTGACGAAAACGGCCAATTAAGGTTTAGCGAAAATGCTCCGCGCGCTAAACATCTCAATGCAGAGAAGTACGCAGAAATTCTTCAGGGCTTTAATCATTATCGGAATAATGTGCGCCAAGATATCCGCATCTTTCTTGGTAATTTTAGTATTACCGATATTATTCGCTACAGCGTTGGCGTTGGTAGTTTTGGGACTCGCTGCTACCTGCTCCTCCTCACTGGTAATGAAGGTAGCCACCTAGTTCTCCAGATTAAGGAAGCGATGCCCCTGCGCTATAACTTACTCCGTTTACCGACTGCAAAAGCAATCAAAAATGGTGTGCTGGCAGGCCGAAGAATCGTGACCGCGCAACGAACTCTTCAAGCTTCTTCTGATCCATTTCTTGGTAGCACATCATTTGGCGGCCGAAGTTACTATGTTCGCCAATTCCGTGATATGAAAGAATCAATCAATGTCAGCAAGCTTGATTACGAAAGTTTTAACCTCTACTGCCAAATCTGTAGTTCACTGTTAGCAATGGCCCACTTTCAAAGTCCAACCGCCCCAATGGTTCGTGGTTACCTAAGGGGACAGAAAATATTAGATGACGGCCTCGTCGACTGGACAAACGCCTATGCTAAACAAGTAGCTGTCGATTATGATGATTTTCGGAATAGCTTGCAGGGTAATAATGTATTAATAACAAAATAATAGTTTATAAGGAGATAGCGCAAACGTTTGCACCATCTCCTTATTCATATGTGGTAAAATGGTACTTGTAAATATTGAAGCGCTTACTTCAAGGAGGCAAATGAAATTATGAATATTACTAAAGTACCATTTGGAACTTACCAAGATAAGCCAGTTACAAAGTATATTTTGACAAATGATCACGGTGTTCAAGCGGGAATCTTAGACTTTGCTGGGCTATTACAATCATTTAAGGTGCCAACAAAGAATGGCGGCAAGGCCGATATGATCTTAACCAGTGAAAACCTTGATGAATTTACTAACAATGGTTTTTGCACTAACCGTTTAATTGGCCGGGTTGCGGGAAGAATTGCTGATGGTCACTTTGAAATTAATGGTAAGGAATACCAACTTGAACAAAATGAAGGGAAGAACACGCTTCATGGTGGGACAAATGGTTTTTACAGCTATATTTGGGATGTTGATTCTACTAACGTCACTGATAATGAAGCATCCATTACCTTAAGTCTCACCCTTACTGAAGATATGGATACTTTCCCTGGAAAAATCCATGTCACCGCAACCTATACACTAGATAATGACGATAACCTGACCTTGAAGTTTGGTGCTACATCTGATGCGGATACTTTGTTTAACCCAACTAACCACACTTATTGGAATATGGCTAAGGCAAGTGCCAAGACAGTTGATCAATTAAAACTCTATGTCAATTCCAAAAACCATTTAGCCGTTGATGATGGCAAAATCCCAACTGGAGAAAAACTGGCAAACGAAGGAACACCATTTGACTTTAGCACCCCAACCCGTCTTGGTGATGCTCTCAAAGAAATGGCATCGACTAAAGAAAACGGGTTTGATGATATTTGGGAAGTCGAACCAAGTCTCACCGAACCAGTTGCTACCCTTGAAGATCCCGAAAGCGGCCGTAAGATGACCCTCTACTCAGACCGGAATGCCTTAATCATGTACACCATGAATTCTGATGATCCAGCGGTTTATAACCACGGTGAAGTTCACCCACACTTAGGGCTTGCAATGGAAGCACAAACTCTTTCAGATGCTATCCATCATCCTGGTTTCGGTGATATCACACTTCATCCAGGTGACGAAAAGGAATACACAATTAAGTGGCACGTAGAATACTAGTTTTTTATAAGCCCTAAAGAAAAAGAAGGAAGCACTCCAGAAGTTATTGATGACTTCTGGAGTGCTTCCTTCTCATTTTCACGATTTCCAAATACATATAGTCTAATTTCAAGAAGCTTAACTCAGCTTCTTCCCTTAAAACCATCCATTCTTTTTGATATTATCAGTGGCTTTAACAGGGAGTTGAATTGAGGGCATCCCCGTTGGTTTAAGGGTAACATAGGCGACATGTTGACCCTTTTTAACTGGAGCTTTTAGCTGGTGAGTCATTGACCGATCTGACTGATCTATCTTCAATTTTGCCCCAACCTGGTTAAGCGTTGTACCCTTAGGAAGCCAGATCGTAGTCGACTTGATTAGTTCAAGTCCGGTACTATGTTTATCTTTGGCATGGACAACATGAGCGTCCTGAACATTCTTTGATAGCTGTCGTAAAGAAGTTAGCTGAACTGGCTGATAAATCTTAGTTAATTTCTCATAGAATTTCTGAGCATCCTTAGACTGATCGTTCCAATCGCCCTTAGTATGGAGGGCAACAACAATCACCCGCCGACCAGCAAACATTCCTGTTGAAATTATACATTTACCAGCTGTATCAGTATTTCCCGTCTTCAGTCCATCAATTGTCCCGTTTTTAGGAGCAAACCCGTTTTCTGGCAATAACGAATTAATGTTTATCATTTGGTATTCCTGATTTGCACTAACCCGAAAATTAGCCATCTTAGTCTTGGTAATTTTGAGTGAATCAGAGTACGTCTCAATTAGGTACTTTGAAATAAGTGCCATATCTTTAGCCGAGAACTGGTTTTCTGCCGTCTTCTTGACATTTTTGAGGCTATTTTTCCCTAAGTCACCATTCGCTAAACCAATCATATTATAAATTTTAGCATCGGTAACGCCCGCTTTTTTGGCAACTGCTTGCATTTTCTTATTAAAGGCTGCGGTACTCCCCGCGTCCGCCAAGGCAAGGGCTTCTGCACTTCCATCAGCTGATACAATCATCATTGACTCAGTTAACTGACGAATAGTGTAGCTCTCACCCGCATTCAGTGGCACATTAGAAAAATGCCAATCATTCGCAACCTTAGCAACGGCTGGTGTAATCTTAACTTTCTGGTTCCAACTCAAGTGGTGGTTCCTTACATCCTGTTCGATTACAGCTAGCGTTAGTACCTTAGTTAAGGATGCAACCGTGTAAGTTTTATTGGCATTCTTTTGATATAGAACTTGACCTGTTTCCGCATCAATTGCGTAAGCCGCCCGCGCATTTAAACTTAACGTTGTTGTATCCGCTGAAACGGTATTAATAACCCCTAAAGCAACTACATTTACCGTTAAAATGGCAATTAGAAACGCAATTAACGCCCTTTTTAATTTTTTCATCACACTATCGTTATCCCTCTCTCAAAAATATCAAACTCAATAATATCGCATTCCGATGTTAAGAGGATGACTTTTTAATAACTTTTATGAAACATTTTCCTAGTTATTAAAATTCTCCTAATAATTAGATGAGAATTCCTCCTTTTTCCCTCAATTACTGGTATGATTGTCTAATGTTATCAAATTAAAGGAGAGTTTTCATTATGGGTGCATCTCATCGTCGGTTAAACCGTCGTAAAGTTGTCTTGTTTATTCTTATCATTCTTGCCGCTTTCTGGGGAATACACCATTTTACCGCAACTAGTCCCCGCTTAAAGTCAGCTTGGAATAAGATCATTTTCACCTCAAACAATAACGTTGCTATCGCTGTTTATTCACCGAAAACTCACCGAACATACTCATCGTCCAATGTTCCAAACCATAAATTCCATATGGCAAGTACGGTTAAGGTCAGCATTCTTGCTGGTCTCTTGGTTAAGCAAGATGGTGCCTTATCATCACACCAGCGCTCATTAGCTAAACAAATGATTGAAGCGAGTGACAATAACTCAACAAGTGAATTATTCGATAATCTTGGCGGACAGGAAGGTCTTCAATCGACGTTTAATCAATTTGGGATGAAGAATTCAACAGCGGATTCATCTTGGGGATTAAGTACCACGACGGCTAAAGATCAAATTAAGCTTCTTAATAATATTTTCTACAAATCAAACCTCTTATCCGCGGATTCTCAACAATACATCAGCAATCTAATGAGTAATGTTGAAAGTGATCAAATTTGGGGGGTCTCGGCTTCGAGTGATAATTTTGCTCTGAAGAATGGTTGGCTCGAAAATGGCAATGAAAAATGGATCATTAACAGTATTGGTTATGTTAAGAATAATAACGGTACTTCCTATACCATCTCCATGTACAGTGACAAGAACCAGTCGATGCAAACCGGAGAAGAGGTCCTCAATCAGCTTGCCCGCGTCACAAAACCAATTCTAAATTAACTCCGTAAAAATGGGACTGTGACATAAGTACTTTTACCAAGTCCAAATACGAACAGCGCGGTACGCAAATGGGTTCCAGTGTCCGGTATAACCGAACTCTGGAACCCTATTTGCGCTCGCGGGGACGTGAAAACGAAGTCATAAATGACTTCTGTCACGTTCCCTTTTATCCCAATTAAATTTCACCATCTATCTGGCGTTGCAACATAATCACCGATTCCATCAGGATTACCATTCCACTGGAAATCGTGATACCAGAGTGAATGCTTTTCTTGATCTAACTCATCAATTTCTTTCATTTCAGCAGCAGAAAGGACGAAATCAAAGATCTCCATGTTCTCTTTCATCCGTTGCTCATGGATTGTCTTTGCTAGTTCGATCATTCCGTGTTGCAATCCCCAGCGAAGTTCAACTTGAGCCGCACTCTTATTATGTGCTTCAGCAATCTTGTTAACAACTGGGTTCTTTAATAACGTTCCGCTTCCTAGTGGTGACCACGCTTCAAGCTTTATACCGTGTGAACGGTCAAAGTCGACAATTTCCTGTTGATGGATATGGGGGTTGAATTCAATCTGATTTACCGCCGGAATTATTGTTCCATGATCCATTAAATCAGTCAGCCTTTCATTATTAAAATTAGAAACACCAATTGCCCGTGCTTGACCATCCTTTAAAATGGCTTCCATTGCTCGCCAGGTTTCGTTATATTTTCCATCTACTGGCCAGTGCTCTAATAAAAGATCCACGTGATCAGTCTGCAAAGCCTTTAACTGCTCTTCAAAGGCTTGTCGAACACGATCATAATCTCCCTGATCACCGTTAAAGATCTTAGTAGTTAGGAAAATGTCATCACGCTTAATACCATCTTCCTTAATGGCAGCTTGAATTCCCTTACCAACACCTGCTTCATTTCCGTACTGTTTAGCAGTATCAATTAAAACATAACCATTCCGTAAGGCAGCATGAACAGCATTTGCCGCATCCTCAATTGTCGACTTCCAAACTCCCAGTCCTAATTGAGGAATCTTTACTCCATTATTCAGTTCAATTTGTGGTTGCATATTTTGGTTCATATATTACCCACCTCCATAATCTGTATTAATCCTTTTACTACTAGAATGCAAAAAAATTAATTATTAACAGCTTGCCACCTCATTGAATAACAAATCCAGCCAAGATAGGTCTATAATAAAGCTAAACTTTTAACTTAGTAACAAGCTAATCTTAGAAAATTCAAGTCATGATTCTCTGATTTCTTAAGTGGGAGTTGATAAAATGGAAATTCAATCAAACATGTTAACCCTTGCTGATGGTAACCAAATGCCACAAGAAGGATTTGGTCTTTACAAAGTTGACGATCAAAAAACGATGAATAACGCAGTTCGCGCAGCCTATGAAGATGGTTACCGCCTTTTCGATACCGCTCAGCTTTACGGTAATGAGGCAGAAGTCGGTCAGGCATTTAAAGATTTGAATATTTCCCGGGAAAATATTTTTGTAACCACCAAGGTTTCTGAGGCTAACCAAGGATACCAAAGTGCAATTAATTCCGTAAAAGAGTCCTTAAAGAAACTTCAGATGGACTATGTTGACCTCTTACTTGTTCATTGGCCTATTCAGCGAGCCTTTTTTGATACTTGGCGTGCTTTTGAAGAATTAAAAAAGGAAGGACTTGCTAAATCAATTGGTGTTAGCAACTTTCAAATTATCCACCTTCAATATTTAGCAACCAAGGCTAATGAAATGCCTGTTGTTAACCAAGTTGAGCTTCATCCACGTTTAACCCAAAAGCCACTGCTTAAATATGACGAAGAACACCAAATTGTTACCCAGGCATGGAGTCCGCTTGGCCGTGGAGCAGTCCTCAATATTCCTGAATTAAAGGCAATTGCTGAAAAACACGGTAAGTCAACTGCTCAAATCATTTTACGTTGGCACTTACAAAACGGGGTTTCATTTATTCCAAAGTCCGTTCATCCTGAGCGAATTCAGCAAAATGCGGATATTTACGATTTTAGCCTATCTCCTGAAGAAATGAAGACGATCGATAGCCTTAATCAATACGCTCGAACCGGTCGAGAACCCGAATTGACTTACGAATACAATCATCAATATTAGCAGAAGCTGGGAATCAAGCTTTTTAAGAGTCCGTATGGCTAATCGAGAACGGAGGTGATCAGAACCGTTCTCCGTTCGTAACTAGACACTAGGGCTCTGCTTGATTTCCGCGATTAGACTCGGTAATTCCAGGAATTACTGGTAATAGTAAGGGCTTGAGAAAATTTTTTCTCAAGCTCCTTTATTAATCAAATCAAACCTCCAGCAACCTTATCTGCTAATGCAGGGTAAATGGCGATAATTGCTTGGCGGTATTCTTCACCAGTAACCTTTAAACCAATTATCGGGAGGAAGTTATTAACATCATCGGCTGCATGATCGCCAACGACACTGACACCAGCTAAGACAGCTCCCTCAAAAATTAGGGTTAACTTTCCGGTTTGATCATTTTGCCCAGCTGCAAGGCTAGAATACTTAAGATTAAGGTTTTTTGTCTGATATTGACTATTTTCCCTTACTTCTTCCTCCTTCACACCAGCTTCAGCAATCTCCGGGAACGTAAACGCAGCGGTTCCAATCGTTGGATATTTAATTGCTAGTGATGTTTTCTCCTCTAGGTAGTTAAAGAGGTACTCTCCTTCAAATTCAGCAACCGGTGTCAGCTTAGGCTGCGGTCGACTGATAACATCACCAATTGCGTACACATTAGGATTACTCGTTTGCAGGTGTTCATTAACAATAATGCCGCCCCGATCAATATCAATGTTAGCCGCTTCTAATGCTAGCCGATCAATATTGGGTTGACGACCACTTGTATCGACCACATAATCAGTTGGGATTTCCCCTTGATCGGTCTGAACAATGAATCCTTCATCTTGTTGACGGACGCCTTGAACGCTGGTATCCATTAAAAATTCGACGCCACGCTTTTCCATTGCTTCCTTTACCACTTGAACCTTTGATGCAGGGAAAGCTTTTAATGGACGAGCGGAATGGTCAATGATCGTAACTGCAGCTCCTGCAGCACCAAGCACAGTTGCTAATTCCATAGCAACATAACCGCCGCCAATAAAGGTAACATGTTGCGGCAAGTGTGGGAGTGATAGGACATCCCTACTAGTATGCGTAAATTGGTCGCCAGGAATTGCTAACCGATGAGGACGTTGCCCTGTAGCAATTACAATTCGGTTGCTTTGATATTGGTGACCATTAACTTCAATTGTATTATCATCCACGAAATGGGCATACCCTGACTCAACATCATGGCTTTTAGCAATGATCGCCTTAGTCTCTTCTGGCCATGAATTAAACCGTTCTAACTTAGTAGCCATTAACTTCTGCCAATCGATTGTTGCCGTTTGTTCGATTCCTCTTCCTTGGAGTTGCTGACTCTGTAAAACTACTCTAGTTGCCCCTTCAAGGAAAATTTTTGGCTCACAGCCATAATTTGGGCATGTCCCGCCAAATTCATCCCCATCAACAACTAAAACTTTCCGGGATGTTTTAGCTAACAAATTAGATAGCTTGTAGGCTGCTGGACCAGACCCAATTAAAATATAATCATATTTTTTCATTTCTTACCCTCCATTTCTCTTGGTCTCAAGATAACACAAGATGGTTTCAAAAAATATTTTTCTGCTTATTCAACTTTTCACTTTTACTGTCCATTCGTTTCATTTCGCATTCCCATAAGCTTTCATTCTTATTTTCATAAGATGCCAATTTAATAGCAATGAAAATGATTACAATTTTAATTGATAAACGTTTGATATTTAAAAATAGTCATTGTATATTATTCACACAAGCAAATGATAAGCGTTTATCAAATTAATATTTGGAGAGTAATTTGAACTATGAATAACAAGAATTCAATGGTTACCAAACTCGCTTTCTTATCCGTTTCCTTCATGGTTACTAGTGCATATGCCATTCAAGGTTCACTACCACAATTAAAGGCTGCATTAGGAATCAGTCAGCCACAATCGGAGTACCTGGTTACTACTCCTTCATTTGCGGTAATGATCTTCGTTGTCCTTTCACCATTACTTCAAGAATGGTTCAACATTTCTGACAAGAAGATTATTATGGCTGGTGTTACCATCGTTGGACTTGCTGGGTTGGTTCCAATGTTTATTAGTAACTACACTATTATCCTGATTTCCCGACTAATTCTGGGTGCTGGTTATGGGTTATATAACTCCCAAGCTATTTCCCTGATTTCTGTTTGGTATCAAGGCGAAACCCGAGCGCAAATGCTTGGTTGGCGTGCGGCTGCCGAACAAATTGGTCAAGCATGTACCCTTGCAGTTGCTGGTCTCTTACTCAACTATGCTGGCTGGCATGCTTCATTCCTTGTTTATGCCTTTGCATTCGTTGTCCTCTTCTTCTTTGCAATGCGGGTTCCTGATGACAGTAAAGCTCAAGACGATAGCGTTGCTGAAGATGATCTCGCTGAGGAACTAACTAACGAAAAGCCACAAGATATTACCAAGATTAGCCCCGTTGTTTATCTTCTTGTCTTATTCGCGTTTCTGCTAGTTGTAGACTACGTTGGAATGGAAAACCGGTTCCCTGGTCTTTCTGTTGCCATCAACGGTGAACAATACACCGGTTCATCAATGTTCCTTTCCTTAATGTTGATTGGGGCAACTCTTGGTGGAATCTGCTACGGTCCAATTAATAAACGCCTTGGCTTTGGAACTGTTTACCTTGGCCTCGGCTTAATGGCCCTTTCAAACTTCTTATTCGGGTTTGCCGGTCATAACTTTGTTGTCATGGTTATCGGTTTGTTATTAATCGGTTTCCCCCTTCAATTAGTTTCACCATTAATTTTTAACTTACTTCCAGACTTGGCGCCTGCTAAGCGACAACCATTAGTAACATCCCTTTGCTTAATCGGATTTAACTTTGGTTCATTCTTCTCACCAACTATCGGGCAATGGACAAACAACTTGCTTGGCCAGCCATTAAGTGGTCTCGGCCTTGCAGCACCATTTCCGGTTTACGGTGTTGTCCTGATTCTAATCGGAATCATTATTTTCTTTGCAAGTCGTCACGCACACAAAGCTTAATCAGAATTATTTAGGAGGATTTTAATTATGCCTATTTAAAACAAAGCAATGTTAATTACCTACTCTGACTCAATGGGAAAGAACATCAAGGAAACTCATGAAGTATTGAAGAACTACATTGGTGACGCTATTGGTGGTGTTCACTTACTACCATTCTTCCCTTCAACTGGTGACCGTGGGTTTGCCCCATACCGTTACGATGTTGTTGATTCTGCGTTCGGTGACTGGGATGATGTTGAAGCATTAGGTGAAGACTACTACTTAATGTTTGACTTCATGATCAACCACATCTCCAAGAAGTCAGAAATGTACCAAGACTTCAAGGAAAATCATGACGATTCCAAGTACAATGATTTCTTCATTCGTTGGGAAAAGTTCTGGGAAGCAGCCGGTAAGGGTCGACCTACTCAAAAAGATATTGACCTTATTTACAAGCGGAAAGATAAGGCTCCTGAACAAGAAATTGACTTTGCTGACGGTTCTAAGGAACACCTCTGGAATACTTTTGGTGAAGAACAAATTGACATCAACGTTAAGAGTAAGGTTGCTCAAGAATTCTTCAAGCAAACTCTTACTGACATGGTTAAGCACGGTGCTGACTTAATTCGTTTAGATGCCTTTGCTTACGCTGTTAAGAAGGTTGACACTAACGACTTCTTTGTCAAACCAGAAATTTGGGACCTCTTAAATGAAGTGCGTGATATTCTTGCCCCTTACAAGGCTGATATCTTGCCAGAAATTCATGAACACTACACTATTCCAGAAAAGATTTCTGACCACGGTTACTTTGTTTACGACTTTGCATTACCAATGACCACCCTTTACACTCTCTACTCTGGTAAGACTAACCGCCTTGCCAAGTGGTTGAAGATGTCACCAATGAAGCAATTCACTACTCTTGATACTCATGATGGAATCGGTGTTGTTGATGCTAAGGACATCTTAACTGATGACGAAATCGAATACGCATCAAACGAATTATACAAGGTTGGTGCCAACGTAAAGCGGAAGTACTCAAGTGCTGAATACCACAACCTTGATATTTACCAAATCAACTCCACTTACTACTCAGCACTAGGTGACAACGATGACGCCTACCTCCTTTCCCGGGCAATCCAGGTCTTTGCTCCTGGTATTCCAATGGTTTACCTGGTATTCCAATGGTTTACTATGTTGGTTTGCTTGCCGGCTCAAACGACCTTGAATTACTCGAAAAGACTAAGGAAGGTCGGAACATTAACCGTCACTACTACACCAAGGATGAAGTTGCTAAGGAAGTTCAACGTCCAGTAGTTGCAAATCTCCTGAAGTTACTCTCATGGCGGAACAAGTTTGCTGCCTTTGATCTTGATGGTTCAATTGAAGTTGAAACTCCAACCGAAACCACAATCAAGATTACCCGGAAGGATAAAGACGGCAAGAACGTTGCTGTCCTCGATGCTGATGCTGCCAACAAGACCTTTACAATCACTGCTAACGGTGAAAAGGTTATGGAACAAAAGTAATTCATTAAATTAACCGACTGATCATAACCCCTTTCCAATTAATAAGTCCGGTTAAATAACTAGAATTACCGATATCTTAAACTTAATTAGGTCACTAATATTCCAGAATTTTTGGATATTAGTGACCTATTTTTTGTAATTGCGTTCATTGTAAGCGGTTTTATGGTACGATCAGAATAGAGTTGTATTGTTAACTAGGTTTGTTACAGGAGGATGATTATAATGGCATTTCAAAATGTAACAATTGCTGGAACCGGTGTGCTTGGAAGCCAGATTGCTTATCAAACGGCATTAAATGGTTTCAACGTTACAGCATATGATCGCAATCCAGACACTGCTAAAAAGCGGGTTAGTGCGCTGAAGACAAGTTACCAAAACGATTTGGGACTCAGCGATGATGAATTCAACGCTGGTCTTAGTCGGCTTAGCTTTACTGCCGATCTTGCCGAAGCGGTTAAAGATGCTGATTATGTAATTGAAGCTTTACCAGAGAATCTGGAAATTAAGGAAGAGTTCTACAAGCAGTTATCAAAGCTTGCTCCGGAAAAGACTATTTTTGCAGGTAACTCCTCAACCATGGTTCCTAGTCAGCTAGTTAAGTTTGTCGATCGACCAGCAAAATTCCTGCACATGCACTTTGCCAATAAAATTTGGAAGTGTAATGTTGCCGAAATTATGGGAACTGAACAAACTGATCCAGCTGTTTTTCAAGAAGTAGTTGACTTTGCCCACGCAATTAAGATGGTACCAATTCCACTGCACAAAGAACAACCAGGATACGTCCTTAATTCCCTCTTGATCCCATTTGTAATTAGCGCAATGGCTCTTTGGGTAAAGGGCGTTGCCGATCCACAGACGGTTGATAAGGACTGGATGATCTCTACCGGTTCACCTGTTGGCCCGTTTATGATGCTCGATGACGTTGGTTTACGGACAGTTTGGAACATTGTTACTAACCTTTACGAATCTCGCCATCAAGAAATCTTCAAGGTAATTGCTGATCGACTTAAGGAAATGATTGATGCTGGTCACGAAGGACTTGAATCAGGCCAAGGGTTCTATCACTACCCTAACCCAGAATTCGCGGACCCGGATTTTCTTAAGAAGTAGAAGGGAGCACGTAATTATGTCATTTAAAAACATTACTGTTGCGGGTGCTGGTGTTTTAGGAAGCCAGATTGCCTACCAAATTGCGCTTAGTGGGTTTAATGTTACCGTTTATAACCATCACATTGATACCGCTGAAAAGCGAATTAATGCGTTAAAGGCAGATTATCAACGTGATCTCAACCTAACAGATCAAGAGTTCCAGGCTGGGTTAGATAACATTACTACAATTACCACTGATCTTCCAGAAGCCGTTAAGGACGCCGATTACGTCATCGAAGCTCTTCCCGAGTCATTAGAACTCAAGGAAAAGTTTTACGCTGAACTTTCGCAGGCTGCTCCTGCTAAAACGATCTTTGCAAGTAATTCTTCATCATTTATCCCCAGCCAGCTAGTTAAGTTTGTTGATCGACCAGCAAAATTCCTGCACATGCACTTTGCTAATAAAATTTGGCGGTTTAATGTTGCGGAAATTATGGGAACTGAACAAACTGATCCAGCAGTTTACCAAGAAGTGTTGACTTTGCTCGTGAAATTAAGATGGTGCCAATTGAAGTTCATAAGGAACAACATGGCTATGTTCTTAACGCTGTCTTAATGCCCCTTCTTGCTTCTGCAATGCAATTATGGGCAAATGATGTTTCTGATCCGCAAACAATTGATAAGGATTGGATGATTTCTACTAATTCACCAATGGGTCCATTTATGATCTTGGACATGGTTGGTTTACGAACCCCTTACCAAATGGAACTCAATGCTTATCAAACTACCAAAGATGAGATCCACCAAACAATTGCCCAGAAGTTAAAAGCAATGATTGATGCTGGACATGTTGGCCAAGAGTCAGGTCAAGGATTCTATCATTATCCTAACCCTGAGTTTGAAGATCCTGATTTTCTCAAGAAATAAATCAATAGCTATGAAATAGCAAAAAGATCACTAACGATGAAATTTCAATCGTTAATGATCTTTTTGTTTAAGTTTAATTTATTATTCCTGTCCTTCAGATAATGCGCCAAGAAGAGCAATTGCCATCATGTACCAAGCATTGGTGTCATCAAGCATTGGCAACTCGCTAGCATCATTAGGAGCCTGCTCAGCAATATTCTGAACTGGTTGTTGGGCTGGCGCTGGCTGTGGCTGCGGAGCCGGCTGCTGCTGAGTCTGTGGTTGTTGAACCGGTTGTGATTGTTGCTGAACCGGCTGTTGTGGCTGAACAGTAACTTGTGAAGCTGGTTCTTGGACTACAACTTCCTGTGGATTATCAGTGGCTTGCGGTTGTTGAACAACTGATTGTGGTTGTTGCTGTGGTGCCGTTGATTGTCCTTGTGGTGCTAATTGAACTACTACTTCCTGTGATTGCGGAGTAGTTGGTTGTGTTTGCTGGTGAACAACAACTTTTTGTTGAGGTGCAGTCTGTTGTGGCTGCGATTGTGGTTGTTGAACTGGTTGTGATTGCTGTTGACTAACCGGCTGTTGAATCACTGTTTCCCCAGCAGGTGATTCTTCAATTACCCCTTGGTCACTACTATTAGCTGCTGGTGAAGGTTGTTGTGCAGCCTGATGACGTAACACAGTAACGTTATAAGTGGCGATTGCCGGTGTGTTGTTGTCATCGGTTACTTGGATACTAATCCCTTTTGGTTTACCAAAGTATTCAAAATCAGGTGAGAAGGTCACTAATCCGGTACTTGGTTCCAAAATATAACTACCAATTCCCGAGATGGAAATCTTTTCAGCATTACTTACCTGACCATTAATAATAAATCGTGCCGGGTGGTTAGCATCAATCCGCGCCATTACTTGATCACTGCCACTAGTAATCCGAACCTTAGAAGTTTGACTCTGACCTTGTTCACCAATTGTTGGCGCAATCCGCGCACTTGGCCGAACAGCATCAACTGTTGGCTGGTACTGAAGGTTGGTCTGTTCGCCACTAGCAGACGTTATCCGAATAGTTACTTTATCTGGTTGACCAATAAAGTTTTTATCTGGCGCAAATGATACCGTTCCTGTATTAGGGTCAATTTGATATAGACCAACAGTCTGACCATTTTTAGTTGCGCTAAGCTGCTTACTTGCCTGACCATTACTAATAAACTCAATTGGCCACTTACTATCGAGCGGTCTTCCTGGTTCATTAGGACTAGAAATAATTGTAATCTGTGAAGTCTGGGTAACTCCTTGGATATCATGAGTGTTTTGCAACTGAATTCCTAAAACAGTCTGACTGAAATTACCAAGATAACTATGTCCATCTGAACCATAAGCAATAAATTCGATTGGTTGCGGACGACCAACAAACGTTCCGCTTGGTTGGTAGATAATCTCATTCTTTCCTCGATCAAGCCGGTAAACACCAATCTTTTCATCGTTCAAGATTGCATCAAGTGATTGAGCACCAGCTGCACTTCCGTTAACCCAGAACTTAATGTCCCTTACATCAATATTTGATGGCTTTTTCTCTTCAATCTTCTTCTCAGGATTAGTCCGTTGATAAAACAGATCAGTTGATGGGTTATCGTTTTGGGTAATCACGGGCAGATTATTTTTAATTGAAATTTTGGCATGTTGTTCCTTACCTTGCCAACCAACAGTTGATGGGTTAGAAACCTCACCACGAATAATTTGTGGTTGGAACCGAACAAAACCAATATATTCAAAATTACTGTCTGATAGGATCACGTAAGCTGGCGCAACCGGACCATTATAAGTGCTGTCAGTTAACTCAAAACTAACCTCAGCACCACGGTGGGCACCCTTAGAGGTTAACGTGTATGTCCCAATGTTGGTATCTGGAACCGGTTCACCATTTTCATCCATCTTCTGAGCAACCATCTTAACAGAATTTCGCCCAGTATCAATGTAGTTTCCTTCAACCCAAATAGAGGTATTCTTACCAAAAATCTGGTTTAAATTATTAGTTAGCGTAATGGGACCAAATGTAGCGGGCCACATTTCATCCCCTGACGTACTAACACTATAAAAGTTGTCCAGCTCAATACTTTGTGGCTGGTTAGAAAGGTTAGCCGTTTTTTGCCCAACTAAACTGTAGTAAACAATGTAATAGATATCAGTGTCCTTAGTAGGATCCTTTAAGGTTGCCGGATCAAACGTAGTTACAACGTTACCATCGCTCAATACCGAAGCATAACCACCTTCGACGGGGATATGAATCTTCTTAAATGAGCCATCCTCGTTCTGGGTGTATGGAATTGACCGTAATTTTTCTTGCTTTAACTATGTAAAACAACGGATCCGTAGTGTCCCTGCTCACCTTCATCGAAGTATTCATTAGCAGCAGTCAGTTGACTTGGATCCATTGGTTGATTTTGCTCATTAATATTCATTGTCTCACCGTCACTTTGCCTTATTGACCAGCCTGTTACAACCATTAATTATAAAAGTATTACCCCCGATTATTGATTGTAACGGTATAATTCATTTTCTATTCCCAATTGTTACTCTTCCTCATTCACAAGATTCTTTTGTGAAAGGTTGTGCTAATGGGGTTAGAATAACATTCGCCTGATAACCAAATTTTAAATTTCTTAATTTAAACTCTCAAAATAAATCGTATATCTATTTTAACGTAAATGCAATTATTATCATACACTTATCCCTATATAACTAAGTTTATTATTATTTAACTTTATTATACCTCTACCAGGTTCCTCCGAAGATTAAATGATACAATAAAAGTGAAATTAATAGTATTTTATCGGTCTTTTGTGAAGGGAGTAATTTAAATGGTCATGAATCCAAGTAAAGCTCAAGATGTCTGGAAAGACGCAGGAGAGCACGTTCAGTTTACGGTTCTTGAACTAAACCGCAAAGATCAAGCAAAAGAACAAGAGGCAATTCAAGAATTTGTGGATCGCTATCAGGCAATTATCAGATCATTACGAATCCGCGATAATGGTGGTAACCTGAAAACCTCATTAGGCTTTAGCAGTGATGCTTGGGATTATCTTTTTCCAAATGCTCCTAAGCCAAAGGAACTTGAACCATACCAAACTCTTTCCGGTGAGAAATATACAATGCCAGCCACTAAGGGAGATCTCTTCCTTCATATTCGGGCAAATGACGAGGCTGTTGTATACGAGCTCCTTCGTCAGTGTCGTCTTTTCCTGAAGGACTTTACTACCGTTGTCGACGAAACGAAGGGCTTCCGTTACTTTGAGGGACGGGCAATTATCGGCTTTATTGATGGTACTGAAGCGCCACAAGTTGAAGATGCCGCCCATTACGCAATCATTGGCGATGAAGACCCGTTTTTTGAAAACGGCTCATATGCCTTTGCTCAAAAATGGCGTCACCACATGGACATCTGGAATCAATTAACTACTGAAGATCAAGAGAAGGCTGTCGGTCGAAAGAAGTTTAGCGACCTTGAACTTGAAGATCACGAAAAGTTTGCTAACGCTCACAATGTTGCCTCACAAGCAACAATTAACGGTGTAGAACAGAAGATCGTCCGGATGAACGTTCCATACTCCGATCCCGTTGCCGGAAATACTGGAACTTACTTCATCGGTTATTCCCGTTATTGGAAGGTCACCAAGACAATGCTTGAAAACATGCTCAAGAAGAATGATTACCTGCTATCATTCTCTGATATTCTTTCCGGTCAGCTCTTCTTTATTCCTTCTCGTCCCCTATTAGACAAAATTGCGGATGGGGAATTAAATTAGAGTGTGAGCCCGTTAAAACCTTCCGGTGGCTAACGATTTCTCCGACGAACGGCGTTTTGCCGTCGGAGTCGGAGGTCGTTAGCTCGAGGAAGGTTAGGGCGAACACATTTCTACTCTATCGCAGCAAAATCACCATTTGACAACTCTTCTTAAAATTGGTATGCTCTGATTAACAATTTTGAGGAGGGATCATCCATTGAAGTTTTAATTCTACACAATTTACTGCAACTAATCTGTATCTATGACGCAGAAAGGTTGCTCACGGGTAGAATTATTATTTCAATGTGAAGATCATAAATTTAATGGTAGGAGAATACCATTTTAAAGGTCTGCCCGTGTGGTAGGCCTTTTTTGCGTCCATCGAAAGGACGTGACGAGTTTAATGGAAAACTTAACAATCAGAAACCTCTCATTTGCTTATCCAGGGCAAGCTCCCCTTTTCGATCACTGTAATTTAGATCTTGATGGTGACTGGAAATTGGGCTTACTTGGTAGAAACGGTCGTGGAAAAACTACTCTGATGAAGATTCTCCGTGGCCTTGTCAACTATCAAGGTTCGATCATTACTAATCTAAAACCGCAATATTTCCCGCTAACAATTAAGGATCCGGCTTTCCTTGCTGGAGACGCGGTAATTGAAGCAGTTCCAAACTCGTTTCTTGAGCCTTGGCAATTAGAGCGAGAGCTAAATTTGATGGCAACCAATCCTGAAATCTTATGGCAACCTTACTCAACATTAAGCGGTGGCGAACGGACAAAGCTCCAGCTAGCAGCCCTCTTTGCCAGTGATTACGATTATCTCCTTCTCGATGAACCAACAAACCATCTTGACCAGGTTGGTCGTAAACAAGTTGCTAACTATCTCCGGCAAAAAACTACCGGTTTCATCATCACCAGTCACGATCGAGAATTTCTTGATCAAATCATTGATCATACTCTAGTAATCGAAAAATCCCAACTAGTTTTAGAACGCGGAAATTATTCAACTTACTTTAAACAAAAAAAGCGTCGTGACCAAGAAGCAATCACGACTAATCAGCAATTGAAAACTGATATTAAAAAACTTAGACAGAGTCAACAGCAACGCCAGCAATGGGCCAAGCGAGCTGAAGGTGAGAAAAAGAATAACTCCCACGCTGATAAAGGATTTCTTGGCGCTAAGGCCGCAAAAATGATGAAGAAATCAGTGACCATTAATAACCGAATTGAACAAGCAATCAATGATAAACAAGGATTGCTTAACAACATCGATTCCATCACACCACTCTCGCTTAATCTTCAACAAGATCATCACCAAACTTTATTAACGATTAAGGACGTAACGCTCTCGTTTTCTGACCGGCAGCTCTTTGCCCCGCTGAATTTTACCGTTAAGCAAAATGAACAGGTCGCTCTCAGCGGCAGAAACGGTACCGGAAAGTCCAGCTTAATCCAGGCAATCTGTCAGCAATTTTCCGGGAATATTAACGGAACGATTGAGCTTGCCAGCAATATTACGGTTAGTACGGTTCGTCAAGACTATTCAGATAATTCAGGAAGCCTCACTGAATTTGCAAAGAATAATCATCTTGATCTCAAGCTATTTCTTAACCTTCTTCACAAGCTAGGGGTTCCCCGCTCAGCCTTTAATAACAAAATTGAGACGATGAGCATGGGGCAGCAAAAGAAGGTTGAATTGGCACGATCACTAGCTACTCCTGCCCATCTCTATATCTGGGATGAACCATTAAATTACCTGGACACATATAATCAGGAGCAGCTAATTGACTTAATTCAAACATACCGACCACCGCTCCTCTTTGTGGAACACGATCACCATTTCATTGAGCAGGTAGGTTCGAAGATTATTCAATTAAATAAAGATGAGTAAACCGCCCTAATTCATTGCTTTCAGCCAATTAAGAAAGAGGTTAAACCATTCGCTCATGTGTTCATCCGTCCGGTCATTATTAACGATTCCCGTATACTTATTAGCAAGTGCCAGTCCGTGGTTACCAGTGCAGAATTCGTGAAGTTCGACTGAAACGTCATGAGCTCTCAATGCTTGAACGTATGGCAAAATATGATCATTGAATGGTGTTACTTGGTCATTAAACGACCCCCAAATAAACGTTGCCGGAGTATTATCGTTAACAAGTCGAGTAACATCCTCAGTTACCACGCCCATTCGATCGTCAATCGTCGGTTTAATTACTGGATAGCCAAGACCAACAAACTTAGCCTTCGTGTGAGCGATATTACTGTACGCAGCCGCTAACTGTCCTCCAGCTGAAAAACCGATAATTCCTAACCGCTCTGGATCAACGTTTAGTTCGTCAGCATGAGCAACAATATGGTCAAATGCCTGAGCAACTGCTGATTTAGCTGCTTGGTAATCTTTATGTTCAACTACCGGATAACGAACCACAAATGTCTGAAAAGCGTGACTCGCAAAAGTAATTGCCACCCGTTCAGAATCACGCTCCATAATCTCGTTGTAACTGCCTCCGGGGATAATTACGATTCCGGGTAGCGGCTCATCACTATTACTATGATAAATATCTAACGAAGAAAAAGACTGAAATAGTGAAACATTTTGAATATCCATTAATATCCCTCCATTTTTTGACACCTTTATTTTCATGCTTTTTGAAGACAACTTCAAGCAGAATGACTGCGGCAACCGTTTACATTTAACTTTCTTAATAAATCCCCTTGTTTATACTCATGGATCTGCTAAAGTTATACAGGATTAAAGAGAGGGGAATTATTAAATAATGTCAATTATTAAAACAAAGAGTTTCTGGCTAGCAGCTGTAATGACACTCATCTGTGCAGTTGCGGGAGTTCTTTTAGCAAAACTACCATATGTTAACCTAATTGGTGCCCTAGTAATTGCGTTGCTTCTTGGGATTGCAATGCAGCTGACACCAAGTAAATTACAAACTGATGCTAAATCTGGAATGGGCTTCATCTCAAACAAGTTTCTTCGCCTTGGGATTATCCTTCTTGGTTTTCGGTTAAATCTCGAATCACTCGCCCAGGCTGGGGTAAAAACAATCTTAGTTGCGATGGTCGGGGTTACCGGAACGATCTGCCTAACTTACTGGCTCAGCCGAAAATTCGGTGCTGAAGATGAATTAGCAATTTTATCAGCTTGTGGTTGTGGAATTTGTGGTGCCGCTGCCGTCATGGGAGTTTCACCACAGATCGAAACTACCGATGAAGAACGGAAACGGGAAAATGAGGTCCTCGCGGTAGCAGTTGTTTGTGTCATGGGAACTGTCTTTACCCTGATTGAAATTGGCCTTAAACCACTTCTTGGCTTAACCGATCCCCAATTTGGCATTGTTGCTGGTGGATCACTTCATGAAATTGCCCATGCAGTCGCTGCTGGAGGAGCCTTTGGTGAAGCTAGTCTAGATAATGCGTTAATCATGAAACTTTCTCGGGTCCTTCTTCTTGCCCCGGTAGCTTTAATTGTCGGTTACTGGTACCAACGGCGGCTTATCCGTGAAAGCATTGAAGAACACGAACAGGCACCAAAGAAATTGCCGATTCCGTGGTTCCTGGGTGGTTTCATCCTTACCAGTATTTTGGGAACATTTCTGCCACTTCCTGCTGGACTCCTTGATGGTCTTGTTCAAGCAGCTTACATCTTTTTGGGAATGGCAATGGCAGCTCTTGGAATCTCAGTTAATTTCCGGGTTATCTTCAAACGTGGTGGTGCTGTCTTTGGCGCTGCCATCATCAGTTCAACCTGTTTACTAATCTTTATGATTGTTATGAGTCGCCTCTTCTTCTAAAAATTACTTTTAAACTGATAAAGCCTTTAGCATTCGGCTAATACCGAATGCTAAAGGCTTTTCTGTTATTCTTATCTTCTCGCCATTAGGACGCTGGTCTTTAACCATGGACCGCCCCACCAACCATTGATACCGGTTGGGACTACTCTTATGTCTTGAAAACCGAGGTTATTCAGAAGTGGACGGTATTGTTGAAGGTTACCAAAATCAACAATGATTAGGGTACCATTAGGTTTCATTACTCGAACTGCTTCCTGAATTGCCCGTCCCCGGTTAATTGCGGGAGAAACACTATGAAAAGTAAATGTTGAAAGAACATAGTCATAGTGGCGGCTCGCCAACGGAAGGTTCAGCAAACTACCATCAACCAGTTTCGCCCGATCGGCAACCCGATTTTCCTTGATCCGCTCACTTTCCTGCTTTGTCACGTTTTCATTACCAATGTTGACTCCCGTTACCTTTCCTGGAGCCTTTAACCGCTTTGCCACATCGATAAATAGACCCGCATAGTTTAGCCCTAGGATTGTAACCTGAGCGTTCTCAGGCATCTTTAGTTCCCGAAGAATTTGTCCCCAAATTAAACTCCGTCCCCGAAATAGCGTATTGCAATAAATCCCTATCACTAACAAGATTAAGATAATAATAATCACTAATAATACCTTCATGATTTACCCTCTTTTCGGTCAAGCAACAATACTATTAAGTTTCTTAATGTCCTTTAAGTCACCCACTACTGTAATTTTATCATGTGGCTTGATCACATCACTAGCTTGAGGCATCTGGTTAACCTCATCATCAGCATTTACGATAATAATGACGTTAACGTTAAACCGATTCCGAAAATCAAGCTCGTCTAAAGTCTTACCAAAGAACTTTGGGTTATTAATATTAACCTCAGCCAACGTGACCTTCTTACTGAGCTGGACATAATCAATTACACCTGGATTCAACTGTTGAAAGACAAGCCGCTTTGCTAAATCATGTTCTGGTCGTACAACCTGATCGGCCCCGATTTTCTCAAGGACCCGGGCATGGTTCGCATTCTCTGCTCGACAGATAACATCCTTTGCCCCTAATTCTTTGGCAATTAATGTTACCATAATGCTGGCTTCAACGTTCTTTCCGATAGAAACGTAAACATGATCGAAGCTCCCAATATCAAGATCGCGGAGGGCGTCCTCATCCTGAGCATCGGCAATTACCGCTCGCATAACAGAGTCAGCGTATTCATTAATTACCTCTTCATTACTATCAATTGCAAGGACTTCTTGCCCCGCCTGAACAAGCGCATCACAAATAGACGAACCAAATTGTCCTAAACCAATGACAGCATAGCTTTCTCGTTTAACCAATTAAGACACCTTCCTTTGGATACCGGTATTCCCGTTGTTTTGGCTGAGCATTGAGAATTGAATACATGACCGTATAGATCCCAACCCGACCAATAAACATCAAAAACATAATAATCAATTTACCAACAAAATTTAGACTTGGTGTAATTCCAAGAGAAATTCCCGTTGTTCCAAAGGCCGCTGTAGCCTCAAAAGTAACGTATGTTAACGAATCATGTCGGGGAAGTGCTTGGGTTTCGACTAATATCAAAATTGAAATCATTAAAATCGCAAACGCAACAAACAGCAGCGTCAAGGCCCGAAAGACATTTTCATCCGTAAACCGGCGATGGTCAAAAACCGTATCTCTTCGTCCACGTAAGGTTGCAATACTTTGAAGCGTTAGTAACCCAATTGTTGTGGTTTTAATCCCTCCAGCAGTCGACCCTGGTGCACCACCAATAAACATTAGAATAATTGTTGTACTAATTCCGGCAGCACTCAATTTTGTATACGGGACGGTAACGAGTCCAGCTGTCCGGGGAGTAATTGCCATGAAAATCGTGTTAAACAGTCGCTGCGGGTAGGTTAACTCCCTACTAAACTGACTTAAATTATGTTCAGTCAAAAAGTAAACCAATGCTGAAATAACAAAGATAACTGCTCCAGTCCGGAGAACTAAATGCGTATGAAGCGACAAGTGGTGACGCTTAGGAAATTGAAGCAGGTCTTGCCAAACCAGGAACCCAAATGAACCGGTAATGATTAACACAGCCATTACCGTTAGCATATAAGGATCCTTTGCGTAATCTTCAAGACTATTCCCGGTCAAATCAAACCCAGCATTACAAAACGCCGAGATAGAATAAAAAGCACTAAACCACAGTCCCTTTTTCAACCCGTAGCGAGGATAAAAGTCAATAAAAAGCAAGCCCATTCCTGCAAGTTGGATAATAATCGATAGACGAATAATCAAGTTAACCACATTTAACTGAGAAAGATGGTCAAGATTGAGGGCCTCTTGAGTTAATAACCGTGTCGACATCCGCATTCGTTGATGGATTAATAAGGACATCATTACCGCAAATGTCATAAAACCCAATCCACCAACTTCCATTAGGATCGCAATTACCACTTGACCAAAGAAGGACCAGTAAGTTGCCGTTGGTACTAACGTCAAGCCAGTCACACAGGTTGCACTAGTAGAAGTAAAAAAGGCGGTCATAATATCATCACTCCGCCCAGAACGCGTTGCAATCGGCAATGATAATAAAATCGTCCCGAGAAAAATGATCGCTAAAAAGCCCCAAGTTAGTATCTTGGGAAAGGAATATTTATGGTTAAAAATCTCGATCATTAACGACCACCGCCTAATTCACCTAGTATGCTTTCTATCTTAACATTAACTACTGATCACATTAACAATTTCCGACAAAAAAGGCAACGGTATAATACCGTCGCCCTTTTTGTGATTCAAAGTAATTAATTGGATAAAATAATCCATAACTAGTTATACCATAAAATATAAATTTTGTCCCGTTATCTTTTCAATTGACTTATTGTATCCGTTCAATCTCCATAAGTCGTAATAATCACTTCGCCAACTTTGCCCCGCTTATTTCCCTTTGAATTAACACTTCGCCGTGCCTGAACATGGTGAATATGAAACTGCCGATCAGTGTATAGTTGCTCAATCAGCGGCACATCAGAATTCGATAACATTACTTTGACACCGCGATCAGCTAATTGGAGTGCTAAGTCACGCAATTCCTCTTGCTGGGTTAAACCAAAACCGTCCTTGGTATAACTCGTAAATGCAGCTGTTTGATTTACAGGAATATACGGCGGATCAAAATAAACAAAGTCATTCTCTTGGGCACTAGCAACCGCAACCTTATAGTCACCCTGAAGGATTTTAATATCATGAGTAGCTAGATAATGGTGATCATTTCGAATCGCATTGACTGGAATATTAACCTTCTTGTGAGCACCATAAGGAACATTATTTTGTCCCTTAGAATTAACCCGCCATAATCCATTAAAGCCAGCCTTATTCAAATAGATAAAGCGCGCTGCCCGTTCAACTGCAGACATTTTTGACAAACGACCGTCACGATCAGCTAACCGAATATCCAAATAATATTCTTTACTATCATTATCTGCATGTTCGCTAACCAGACTAATTAGCTTCTCAGGCTGTTCTCTAACCCCTTGCCAAGCATTAATTAATTCCTCATTAAAATCATTAACCGTTGCTTTCTTCGGGAGAAGGTTAAGTAGATTAGCCCCGCCCCCGATAAACGGCTCAAAATATCGATTGAATTTTTTCGGATAATAGGATGCTAATTCGGTTAGTAATTGTCGTTTACCACCAACCCATTTTACAAATGGCACAGCAGTTGTTTGTCCTTCAGTCTCCATTCTCTTCAATCCCATCATGATTATTTTCCCACCATTTTGGCAGGTTAACCTTTATTTTTCGTTGTGGTGTATTCGCTAGCAACAAGATTGCCTCCCCAGTTGATAAGCAACTGATTTCGTGTAAATCAAGCCCATCAGCAATTGCTAGGCTTAAAAGTTCCTCTGGACTCGTCAAATGATGAAGGAGGAGGTTAGCAAATTGTGACCGTAAGCGGGCCGGCAAGTCTAACGGCGACTGGGTAGTCAATGTCATTGATAAGCCAACTTTGCGTCCTTCGCGGAGAACCTGGAAAATGCCGTTATCCGCAAGCTGGTGTTCATCTCGTGGTAAGTATCGGTGGGCTTCATCAAGAACGATATTAACCGGAAAATTATTAGATTTTTGCAAGCGAGTAGTCAAAAGGTTCTTTAGCAGCAACGAGATCACCACCCGTTGACTCTCCTCATATTGCTTCAATTTTGAAAGATCAATTACTAATGTCCGGTGACTGCTCCGATGTTCCAAAAACATTTTAATGACAAAATTTAATTCTGTCTTAAAAACTCCTGGATGTGGCTCCGGATCAAATAATACCCGAAAGGCATCGCTGATAAGACGTTGACGAATTGTCGCAATTGCATTCCATTCTCAATTAATCGTTGGCCGATCATACTGTTGCCCAAGCAATGCATAATCAGCTCGTTCATCAGGATACGGGATTACGAATTCCGCAATTAATTGTTCAGCTAACTGCTGGGGTGCAAATGAACGGGACCAGTTGCTGAGCTTTGCTAATTGTTTTTGATAATCTGCAATTGGAACCCCAATTTTAACATACGGTTTATTCGACTGAACAATGTTTTGCTGGATTCGTAGCGCATCAACGGCCTGCGCTAATTTATCGTTAAGAAGCTGATTACCATGAATCCGCAATGCTTCTCGTAGTTGATGAGCACTTAACTGTCCAGCCTCAAGATAAGCATTTTCGCCTAATTTATAGGTTACTGAGTTAGGAAGTTTTGAATACTCACCAGTTGGATCGAAAATAATCGTGGTGTAGTTAGTACGTTGCAATTGATCAAGTAATGATAACGTACTCGTGGTTTTACCGCTTCCCGTTTGTCCCACGACAAGTAAATGATGGGCAACTAAAGGATGAATATCCTGAACTGGCTTTCCAGCGCTCGTTATTGCAAATGTTGTTTGAGTCATATGATGCAGCCCTCCAATTTGATCCGCGTCTATCCTCTCCCTATTCTACTCTTTACCGTTCACTTACGATAGTCGCCACCAGCTGTCTGGCTTCCCGAACGCCAAATGAATGAGATGATTTTACTGGATAACGATGCGTCTTTAAAATCTGCAGTGCTTGTGTCCGGTTAATCCTTAATTGTTCTGCAAGCGGCTCAGTTATTAAAACGTAGAATGCCAGCTCACGTAATTTGATTGCTAGCTGGGTCCGCGCCTTAGTCAGGGTTAATGTGTTAAGTGCTTTCCAATTTTGGATCAAGAACCGACTCTTCCTTCTTTGGAGGGCATAATTTGTCGCGTTGCTTTTTACCCGGTGAAGTTCCTGTTGTCCTAAACCCTGTTCACTTAGCTGATACGTGAGTAATGTAATCTGTTGCTCTATCTGTCGCCAATCGTCGGCAATTGATGCTAATAACTGCTGGATCTGCTCTTTAGTTAGCCGTGGCCGGTTTCCTGATTGCAGTTGCTCAACCAGGACACGTAAGTCATGCTCGTCAGTTTTATATAGTGGTAAATTAACCTGACTAAAGAGCTGACAGCGTTGAAACAAAATTGTACTTTCCCGGTTCTTAAACCCATTATGTTGGCAGGCATAGTCAAATAACTTCTCAGGGAAGCGTTGTCCAGATTGGTACTTCAACAGGATGCTATCCATGTACAGATGAACCTCATTAATCCCCCGCTGAATCTCCTTAGCAACTGCCATTGGGATACTTGCATGCTGTTGAAAATGGGTAATTCCTAAACATAGCCGTTTTCCTGTCGAACGTGAGCGAAGAATAAACTGGTTCTTTAACCGGCGTCCACAATCACAGTAAAGGTTTTCGCCATGGTGACCGTGCGCTCGTCGATACCAAGGATCAACAACCATCCCCACAAACTGCCAATCAGTATTCTGTAAATAGTGACAAGTGTGAAACTGCGAAAGCATTGTGAAGCGGGTAAATTCACTTAGGGCTTCGATCTGTCGTTCATTTAATTGTTGTAAAATGCCAGCTCTGTGTTCAGCCGTCATCGTAACTATCTTTTTCAAAATCGTCACTACTCCACTAAAATAAATTGTTATCTAAATATACTAGAACAATTGTTCGAAGTCAAATTCTTGTTCAAGTGATAACACTAACTTGTAAAAAAGACTAAGCTGAAATTTCAGCTTAGTCTTTTTTGAATTTATCAATTTCGTCTGTGAACCCACTCAACTACTGCGCTTCGCCGTGACGTTCCAGACTTCACAGTCAAAATGTGCTCGCCAGGAACTTGCTAGAGATAACACCCTCCCTCCTAGGCGCAAGTCGCCTTTGTCGGGAGTTAATGTTATCTTTCCGCAAGTTCTTTGCTGACTCACACTCTAGGCACGTGACTTGTAAGATCCATCAGTAGTGTTGATGATCAGCTTGTCACCGTTCTTGATGAAGGCAGGAACGTTAACAACTAAACCAGTAGTCATTGTAGCTGGCTTACCACCACCATCAATAGTGGCACCCTTAATCATTGGTTGAGTGTCAGCAACTTCAAGTTCAACAGTGGTTGGTAATTCGATCCCAACGATTTCACCATCAACAAAGTTAACAGTAACCTTCATATTTTCAACCAAGTACTTCTTGTCATCGCCTAGTTGACTAGCAGAAACTTCGTATTGGTCATAGTTTTCCATGTCCATAAATACTGAAGCATCGCCTTGGTCGTAAAGGTATTGTGCTTGGCGCTTGTCAACGTTAACTTGTTCAACCTTTTCGGATGGACGCATAGTAGTGTGGACAATAGAACCAGTCCGAACGTCTTGGATGTCCATTTGCATCAAAGTGTTACCCTTACCTGGCTTGTGGTGGTTGATTTGAAGAACCCGGAGCAACTTGCCACCGCGTTCAAAAACCATTCCTTTTTTCAGATCGATTGTTTGAATCATAACTAAAAACTCCTTCACGTATTTTTGAACTACGCTCTCGCAATGAGAGTATGATCCAGGATCACATTAATCCCGTCCTCATGGCTTCGTTCGTAATTTTGCTCATAAAGTATTCGGTTCCTATTGTATCACACCTACCACAGCAATTTAGTTAAAATCAAAAATTAAGTTCTAGGCGTCCTCAATTTTCGTCCAATTTAATAACAGCGAAGAAGTAACAACGGAAACGGAGCTAAAGGCCATCGCTAATGCGGCAAATTCTGGGCTAAGGGTCAAGCCAACACCAACAAAGACACCAGCAGCAATTGGGATCCCGATAACGTTATAGATTAATGCCCAGAAGAGATTTAGCTTAATCCGATTAAAGGTTTTCTGACTAATCGACAATGCCCGGACAACGCCACGTAAATCATTTTTAACAAGGACAATACTTCCTGATTCAATCGCAATATCAGTTCCTGAACCCATCGCAATTCCGACATCAGCCGTGGTCAAAGCTGGTGCATCATTAATTCCGTCACCAACAAAAGCAACCTTTTTCCCATTCTTTTGCAACGATTCAATTACAGCTGACTTTTGATTTGGCATCACTCCGGCAACGACATCATCAATACCAACTTCCTTTGCAATTGCTTGGGCAACCTGTTCATTATCACCGGTAATCATTACCGTCCGAAGTCCCCGTGCTTTTAATTGGGCGA
Source organism: Limosilactobacillus portuensis (assembly GCF_014838735.1). Lineage (GTDB taxonomy): Bacteria > Bacillota > Bacilli > Lactobacillales > Lactobacillaceae > Limosilactobacillus > Limosilactobacillus portuensis. The sequence goes on from NZ_JABUXQ010000002.1 coordinate 72,106, forward strand.
TTGCCGTAGCAGAACTCTCCTTTGGCGTATCTTGAATAGCAATCAACCCAACAATCTCATCGCCAAGGCCAACATAAACCACCGTCTTGGCTTCGCTTTGAAGTTTACCTGCCTGTTCTTTCAGCTTTTCTGCTAACTGTTCGTTTTTAGCTAATTTCAAGCTCCTGACAAATGCTGGCTGACCATCAAGTTTTGCTGTTACCCCTTGACCTTCAACCGCTTTAAAATCAGTTACCTGAAGAAGCTTAATTTTTTCTTGTTGAGCTTTTTCCACAATTGCCTTAGCAAGCGGGTGTTCGGATGACGCTTCTAAGCTTCCGGCAACCTGTAAAGTCTTAGCTTGCTCACCGATCACGTCAGTAACAGTTGGCTTACCAATAGTAATTGTTCCAGTTTTATCAAAGGCAATTATCTTTACAGCATTAATTTCTTCAAGTGCCTGACCATCCTTAATCAAAACACCCATTTTGGCGGCTCGACTTGTTCCAACCATTAAAGCAGTTGGGGTTGCTAATCCTAATGCACATGGGCAGGCAATTACAATCACGGCTACCGCAAAAAGCATTGCATTCACCGCCGTTGCCCCGAGGAAAACATACCACACTACAAAGGTGATAATTGCAATGATCAAGACTGTCGGAACAAAGATTCCTGAAATTCGGTCAGTGAGATTCTGAATTGGCGCATGGCTAGTTTGGGCCTTCTTGACCATCTCAACAATCTGGGCAAGGACAGTTTCATCCCCAACCTTCGTGGCACGAAACTCAATTGCCCCGTCACCGTTAATCGTTGAACCGATTACGTTATCGCCAACCTTTTTTCTCACTGGCATACTTTCACCAGTCACCATTGACTCATCAACAGTTGTCGATCCCTTCGTAATGACACCATCAACGGCGATCTTCTGTCCAGGTTTAACCCGAATAATGTCACCCTTTTTAACTTGGCTTAATGGTACTTGGACAAACTTACCGTCCCGTAAAACGTCAGCTTCCTTTACTTGTAAATCGAGAAGCTTTTTGAGAGCGTTTGACGCGTTGTTATGCATCCGTTCTTCCATCGTATCACCGAGCAATACGAAAACAGCAATAAAATCAGCACTTTCAAAGTAGACTGCCCGTCCCGTTATCATTGCAAAAATACTATAGAAATAAGCAATTCCCGTTCCTAACGCAACCAAAGTGTTCATGTTCGCATGATGATTCTTAAAGGCAACCCACGCACTCGTCCAGTAAGGCACCGCTGCCACTAGCATTACCAAGGTTGTTGTAATTAAAGCGATCCAATTATATCCAGGCATCATCCAATGAAACGGCATTGCCAGCATTTGGATAATCATCGGGATCGTTAGAATAAATGAAATCCAAAAACGCTGGATACTAGAAAGTTTCATTACTTAACAACCACCTTTCCATGGAACATGTCCATCCCACAAGCAAAATTGTATTCACCAGCTTTATCAGTAGGAATCTTAATTGAAGTTACCGGTTGCTTAGTAAGGTCCTTATCAATTCCCAACTTACTAAAAACAACGTGGGATAGACAGGCTGTTCCGTCCTTCATCTCAAAGTTAACAGTTGCTGGAACCCCCTTCTTCAAAACAACCTTTTCTGGGGAATAGCCACCGTGAACGACTACCGTTGCAGTTTGATGTTGATCATTAACCGTTGCTCTTTCGCTGCTTTCGGTATGTTTACCAAAGAACCACCAAATAATTCCCGCAATTAACGCAATCGCCACAATTAAAACAATGATTTGTGCCATGATAATTTCCTCCGCTTCTGTCGTTTACAAATGTAATTTATAATTCTATTGTAAATCATTGTTTACATTTGTCAACAATAAAAAATCATTGATAAAGGAGGCAAATGCTTTTCCGATCCTGCTTGGTAATTCCGTTACGAATGTTCCGCGGTACCATGACACTATGCGCATATTCCGGAGCGTGGGCTAACCCTAAGGCATGTCCCAGTTCATGTTGGGCAACCTCACTCCGAAATTCTGGGTTAGTATAGTCTAGCTGATAAGGATCAAGGATCGAAGTCGCCTTGTGTAATTCATGGGTATCAGGATTATACTCTGTCTTGGTTTCTCCTAGCTGGGCTGTCTGGTAACCGACCCCATTATTGCTGGTATGAGCCGAGAGATCACTATCTGTGGCAATGATATTGGCTTTGTCCTCATTCTTCGTCCACTTAAGCTTAATCACTTTAACCTGGTTCCACTTCTTAACCGCACCGCGAAAAGCGGCTTTTAATTGGGGATCAGTCGTCCGCATATAGATCAGGATCGTCCGTTTCCGCCACCTGATCCCTTCAAGGGGTGTTGGGGTATTCTGAGGGATTGCTAGTTTCTGGTTGTTTGGCGTTTGATCAGAATCATTAAAGCTAAAATCGTTTGTGCTAGTATCTTCAGCATCCTGGTTGAAATAGCTTGTCGGTAGTGATGAATTATTATCATCAGCACTAGCCGGCTGAGTAACTAAACCAACTGTCATTAGCGTCAATAACAATAAAAAATAACGACGCATCTTCACCCCTCCTTTCATATTCGTCCTTAATTTAAAAAATCGTCCTTCAATTCGTCAAGGATAATGAACTGACGAATTAAAGGACGGTTGAATTATTTAATTTACTTAGTCAATTACAACGTAAGACTTAATAACTTGACGGTCATCCATTGCCTTATATGCATCCTGAATTTGGTCAAGGGTAAACGTCTTAGTGAAGACCTTACCAGGGTTAATCTCACCATCGAGAACGGCTTTAAGAAGAACAGCCTTATCATAAGTAGTAACTGAAGCCGGACCACCAGCAACAATCGTGTTCTTGTAGAATGGGGGTAATCATATCTTGTTTTGGAGTGTGTGGCAGACCAACCCGACCAACAATGGCACCTGGTCGGCCAACTTTCATTGCCGTGTCTGTTGATTGTTCAGTCCCAACACATTCAAGAACAGCATCAGCACCGTCACCATGAGTCAATTCCATGATCTTCTCAACAGCTTCATCACCACGCTCCGCAACGTTATCAGTTGCCCCGAATTCCTTCGCTAAGGCTTCCCGATCTGCGTGCCGACTGGTAGAAATGATCTTCTTAGCGCCACGCATCTTAGCAGCGATGATTGCACAAAGACCAACGGCACCGTCACCCATAACAACAACAGTATCACCATTATTAACGTTGGCAACTCGTGCGGCATGATAACCAGTAGCCATTACATCAGCAAGAGTCAAAAGCGACTTCAGCATTCCTTCACTGTAATCGCTTGGTTGACCAGGAACCTTAACAAGAGACCATTGCCCATGCTGGAAGCGGTAGTATTCTCCTTGAACACCATTACTAAAGTTATCAGCGTGAGCTTCACATGAGCCGTCGAATCCCGCACGACAAGCAGCGCATTGACCACAGCCATGAGTAAATGGAGCAATTACAAAGTCACCGGGCTTAACCGTAGTAATGTCATCCCCGACTTCTTCAACAATTCCTAAAGCTTCGTGACCAGAGTTTTCTTCGCCGCCCTTGAGCGGGTTAATTCCCCGGAAGTTCCAGAAGTCTGACCCACAAACACAAGTCCGCACGATCTTTAAAATTACATCGTCGGCCGCTTGAACTGTTGGCTTTTCGACGTCCTTTAATTCCATTTGTCCTGCTTTAGCAAAAAATGCCTTTTTCATTTTGAGGACTCCTTTCCTTGCAATAACATTCCCCTTTATTATAAGGAAAAAGCGCCACAAATGAAAATGCTTTCTTTCTATCACTAACTATTCGTTTACAGAATAGTTTTGCCTTAATTATTCCTCAATTGGGTACTTACTAGTTAACTCATGAACCTGCTGGGCAACTTCTTCCTTGACCGCTTGATCATCAGCATGTTCCAGCAATTGAATAATCAAATCGGCTACTTGACGAACATCTGCTTCCTTAAATCCGCGACTAGTTACCGCTGGAGTTCCAATCCGCAAACCACTCGTCACAAACGGACTGCGCTGATCGTTGGGAATTGATTCCTTATTCGTTGTAATGTGAACCTCATCCAACAGGTCTTGAGCATCCTTACCGGTAATACCGGTTTTAGTAATGTCAATTACCATTAGGTGGTTAGCAGTGCCACCAGATACAACCCTAATTGTGTCAGACTGATTAAATTCATCAGCCATTGCTGCGGCATTTTTGACAACCTGATTAATGTAATCAGTAAATTGCGGCTGAAGATCCTCATAAAATGCTTGAGCTTTCCCGGCAATGACGTGTTCCAGCGGGCCACCCTGAGTTCCAGGGAAAAGCGCCGAGTTGATCTTCTTGCCAATTTCTAACGACTTAGAAAGGATCATTCCACCACGAGGACCACGAAGAGTCTTATGAGTAGTCGTTGTCACCACATCCGCTACCGGTACTGGACTAGGATGAGCACCCGTGGCTACCAGCCCAGCAATGTGCGCCATATCAACCATTAAGTATGCGCCAACTTCATCCGCGATTTTACGGAATTGTTGCCAATCAATAATTTTACTATAAGCAGAAGCTCCAGCTACGATCAAGCGCGGATTAAATTCCAACGCTAATTGTTCGATTTGATCAAAATCAAGTTCTTCCGTTGTCGGGTTTAAGCCGTAGCTATATGATTCATAAACTTTCCCCGAGAAGTTTACCTTTGCGCCATGGGTTAAATGACCACCAGCATCCATTCCCATTCCAAGGATCTTATCTCCTGGTTTAAGGAGTGCCTGATAAACTGCCATATTGGCTTGTGAACCGGAGTGGGGTTGAACATTCGCGTATTTAGCACCGAAAAGTTTCTTTGCGTAATCAATTGCTAATTGTTCAACTTGATCAATGTATTGGCAACCACCATAGTACCGCTTGCCCGGGTACCCTTCCGCATACTTATTAGTTAATACTGATCCCTGAGCTTCTCGTACTTCCTTAGAAACAATGTTTTCGGAAGCGATCAGCTCAATTGTTTCCTGTTGTCGCTGTTCTTCATTTTTTATTGCTGCCCATAATTCTGGTGACTTTCCTGCATACTCCATCAAGATCACTCCTTAATCGTTTCAACACAACATTACTAAATTGATTATATCAAAAAAAGACCAGGAACATTCCTAGTCTTACTTAAATTAATTACTTTGGGACCACTGCTGTTGGGTTGTCCTCAGTAAGGTGGAATACCTGACTTGATTCAACACCAAAGTAATGGTTGATTAACTTACTTAATTCTTCTATTGCTTCGTTAGCGCGTTTGATTTGTTCAGCGTTAACTGATTCAATTACGGCAACTACATTTTGTGACTCCTCAGTCAGCATCGTCCGTTCACCGTCACGCCAATTCAAGCAACGACAAACCGCACCATCGTTATCGTACCAGAGGACTTCACCTTCAAGGGCTGGCTCGTTCTTCCCATCACCAACTGAATCGAACGCCTCACCGCCCTTTGCAATTCCAAGGTGCATGTTTCCAGAAATCTTATCCCGATCTTCAATCCCTACAGGAACGCCATAAGTCATCGAAACACTGTTGTAAATATCAACTAGCGGGTTAATTGGTTCAAAAGTTCGTCCTTGATTTGCTCGCTTTAACAATGCTTCAACTGATGAACGCGCACCCTTCTTTTTCTTAAATTGTTGGTAAGCCTGACGCCATTGATCAATTACCGGGTTCAACCGGAAAGTTTCGTTTGTTAAAAACTTCTGCGCTTCTTCGGTCGCGTTGTGGAGTAATTTCCGTCGTTCCGCAACGTTCTCGTCGTTATCGTGGTTATTGATCCCGTCTGCGTACAAAATATTTACTTGAGCATCTGGGAAAAGATCCCAGAAGCCTTGATCGACTGTTACTTGATCCATCTTAAATCGCTCCTTTGATTAGTATTCTCGCTTGCCGCCATGCTTGACGAACTTCCAATCAGCATCAATGTTTTGACGAATTCGCACCAAGTAATCATGAACCTGTTGCGCTTCTTCTGAAGTAAAGCCCTTCAAAGCCACCTCATTAGAATGCGAATTCTCTCGGATAATAAATGGATAGATCTCTTTCCCCTTTTCGGTAACGTAAAGGTGCTTAATCTTCTTATTATCTGGATCGTTTTCTCGATAAACATAACCCTGTTTTTCTAGGCGACGTACAGCACGGGCAAGGGTTGTCCGATCGACCTTTATCAGATTAGCAAGTTGCTCAGCGATGATTCCGGGGTGCTCATAAATCCGTACCACATAAAGAAATTGCAGATTAGATAAGTTAATGTCCTTAAATTCAATGTTGGAAATTGAATCAAGCGCTCGCTCAATCATTCCCACCTCACGCAAAATGTCAATCATGATAAATATCTCCTTACCCTTTCTATTATATTTATTTTCGTTGCAAATGCAACAAAAATCCAAAAATTATCTTACCTAATTCACAGCAATTTTGGAATAAACTCCTGCATCCCTGAACAAAGTTAAAGAGATTCATAAACTGGTAAGAAGTCCATTAACTTTTAATAGCTAAAGCTCGTTAAACGCAAGGTTATGCTAGAATCAAACTATAATGTTTCCAATAATTATTGTGAGGTGACCCATGTTAACAAAATACCAGCTTTCGACTTATAGCTCAGAAAAATCTCCTGTAAACCTCAAAGACTGTAATTTGATTTTGCTTACACGAGCGAGTAAAAAAGAACTTCGCCAAGTTTGTCGTACCTTTGATCTCGATCCCCTAACGTTTGATTATTGCTCATCTCCCGAAGAGGTTTCACGTTACCACCCGCTTATCAGCAATGCTCTTCCAGAAGGACATATTTTGGTAGTCTATGATTTTATTACCGAACCAGAAAAAATTGAAAACCAGCTAACTCCCGCCATTATGATTTTTAATCAGGATACCTTAATCGTTTGCACGGATAATGACGAAACTTGCCAACGACAGCTTGCCGAAAGGAAGTCACAAATTATTGATTTCATTACAGGCTATCTCTTAAAATGCCAGCAAAACCTAATGAACGCTCTCTTAAAATATAAACCGGAAATCGACCGCCTTGATGCTGCTGCCCAAAAATCATTCAACAATGATGAACTAAGATCATTAACTAACCTAACCAGAAAATTAGTTTTCTTTGAGCACACCATGAATGATCAGTCAGAAACAATTACCGCCTTTATTAAAAATCCACTATTAGAAACCATTCATCAAAAGGCCCTTTGTTTTGAATTAGACATTCAACAGCGGCGGCTTGCTAAAACAATTCATATTTTTCGTGATCTTCTTGACTCGATTAGCGGCTTATTTACCGAAATGATGAATTCCAGCTTAAATAATCTGATGAAATTTCTTGACTCAGCTGGACTAGTAATTGCAACGGCAGCATTAGTTTCTGGATTCATGGGAATGAATGTTGGTGGACTCCCGTGGAAAAATACTCAGTTTGGCTTTTGGTTTACCGTCACTATTTCGGTAAGCTTGGTAATTATCATTGCAATTTACCTCAAAAGAAAGAGTTATAGTTAAATAAAAGCAATACTAATAATGAACTGTACTGGTCGGTAGTTAGTCGATTCTCTCAAGCAACTCGGGTTACTAGAGAATGCACTTTTGATGAAGTCGTTGATAGCATCCTTAAAGGAACCCATAAAAACATTTCCAAAGCTCGTGCTGAACAGATTGCTCATAGCCTTTATTCAGCGGCTCGCCTCTCGTATTCAGCAGTTGATGATGATTCACCTGTCTATCTGCAAGTTAATCATCTGGTAAGTCAAATTCAGGAGGAAACCAAGCTTAAAAGCAAGATCATTGAACAAATGACCGCGCTGGCGAGGGAATTACCCGAATATAATAAACTCCTTAGCATTCCTGGATTAGGCGCCCGAACCGTTGTTTCTTTAATCGGTGAACTTGGTGATATTCGGCGTTTTCGCAATAGTAACGCGCTAAATGCTTTCATTGGGATTGATCTACGTCATTATGAATCTGGTGACTATGTCGCAAACGATCATATTAGTAAACGGGGGAATACGGTTGCCAGGAAGATCCTCTTTAAGGCAATTCAAAACATTGCTTCAGCAGCTCATTATCACCCTAACCATATTAATGATTACTACCAGCGACGAAAAATGGACGCTGGGCAGTATGGAACTAAAAAGATCGCAATCGCGGCAATTCACCGACTAATTCGAACAATTTATCATCTCGTCATCAATAACCAATTCTATGATTACTCCTTAGCTACTAAAGGATAACCAGCAGAATTGGATATAGGATCAAGTTCAGTCCACTGTTTAAATCAGCATTAACATTGGGCTTTTTTGTCGTGGATCCAGATCAACTTTGCACGCATTCAATTACTAAATTTAAATTAAAGAAAAGTGGGATTACCAACACTAAAACAATTAATGTCGGTAATCCCACTTGACTAAGCGTAGAAAGAAGTAGATCGGCCAAATATTATAATTCTGTTGCTTACTTAGTCCGGCTTCTACGGCTAGCTGACTGGTTAAATAAACGATAAACTGCTTTAGTAGCAACCATCTGGACAATGAGAACCATTGCCGAACGGACTAAATTCTGTTGCCATTTACGCATACTATTCAGCTCCTTTACTATTCCCTTGTTAACGGCTACCGATCACTTAACTGTAGTTCATAAGCTAAATGCTTCGGATCGGTTTGATCTTTAATATAGACGACTCCCCGCTTAACGAATCCCATCTTTTCGCCCAGCTTTTGCATTGGGATATTCTTTAAATGCGTATCATAACGGAAATTGCGAATCCCCTGGAGAATTCCTACCGAGATAAGATTAGCTAAAAATAATTTACCTAAATGTTGGTCGCTTACTCGCCGATCAATTGTTAACCGATGAATAATTGCATATGGTTCATCTGGGTTCTCCCATTGTCCTGCGGTAATTTCATCATAACTTTGTTCGGCTTGAAACTGAAGAACAGCGGTGCCAACAATATGATCATCGTCAATCAATAACCAGTTATTGCCATTTTGGATATCATTCTTGAGAGTTGCTAACTCAGGATGCCCATCCTGCCATTGCGGGTTATCATGGAGCTTTAATACCTGTTTTGCGTCTTCAATCAGAGCTTCAACCTTAAATAAATCCGCTTCTTGTGCTCGACGAATGTAAGTTGCCATTATTCATCCCTTCTTTCCAGTATGGCCACGTATCCTGACTAGTAAAAATGAGAATATAATTCATCATTTCAATATTCGCAGTATAGCATGAAGGCTGTGAAGAATATGTGAAGTTACCGTCACTACAACTATTCTTTAGAAAAAGAAAAGACTTTTGACAACGGTTTAATTCAATAATTTAAAATTAAGAATTGACAAATTAAAATGAGAATGTTTTAATAAAATCATCATTTAACGAAGGGGAATAATAATATGACTACTCACACATTAAATACTAAGTATTATAACTATGCTCGTCAGCTTTAATGTCTGCATTGTAATGGTGCGGACAAGCTTGTTCGCACCTCAGCATGGTTGTATTTAATGTGTACCATTGCTAGGTGTCGTCTAGCAATAGTGGTCATTAGGATTATCTTATCTTTCTTAAAAAGCCACTAACCTAGGTTGAGCATTGCTTGTCTGCTAGTTAGTGGCTTTTTAGATTGAAAGGGAGAAAGATAATGAGTTTATTGAAGAAAAAGAATGACAATACCGAACCCCAGTTTAGCTTTGGGGAAAGCATCCTCGTCCTCATTGGGATTCTATGCATTCTCGGTTACCTAATTATTGTTAAGAAACAAGAACCACAAGCACCACTGTTTATATCATTTATGGTATTGGCACTTTACGGTCACCTCAGAGGCTTTAAGTGGCAAACCGTAATGGACGGAATACGTGAAGGACTACGTGCCGGGGTTGACCCGCTAGTAATTTTTCTGTCAATTGGGGTCCTGATTGCCACCTGGATCTTTTCTGGAACCATCCCCACAATCATGTACTTCGGCTTTAAAATCATCTCGGTTAAATTCTTCTTACCAACCGTCTTTATCGTCTGTACCTTAGTCGGGGTTGCTTGCGGAAGTTCATTTACGACCGTTTCCACAATGGGGATTGCCTTTATCGGGATCGGTGCTACATTACAAATTAATCCTGGCCTCACCGCCGGGGTAATCGTTTCCGGTGCCTTCTGCGGTTCTAATATTTCCCCACTTTCCGGGACCACTAACCTCGCTGCGAGTGTCGGTGAGATTAGTATTTACAAGCATATCCAATCGTTATTAACGACCGATATTCCTGCCTGGGCAATCTGCTTAATCCTTTACACATTTCTTGGCTGGAATTCTAAAAATGTCAGCCTGAATACGGTTCATCAAATGATGAATGGACTCGCTAATGGCTTCTGGATCTCCGGATGGGCATTACTCCCAGTCCTGCTCCTGGTTATTCTAGCTATTTTCCAGGTTCCGGCAATTCCGTCACTCGGCTTTGGCTCACTCTTTGCCATTGTCCTTGGATGGTTACACGCTCCAAGTACGAATATTTCCTTAATTACCAAGACAATTATGACCGGGTTCGTCTCCCATACCGGGAACAAGACCATTGATACCCTGCTTTCCAAGGGGGGAATCGCCAGTATGCTGACTTCACTAGCTTTGATCGTCTTTGCTCTTGCCCTCGGTGGTCTCCTGATCAAGTTCAATATTATCAGCACGATTATTAACCACCTTACCGGAATCGTTAAAACTCCTGGTCGGCTATCACTCGCAACGGCAATCACTTGTATCGGCGTTAACCTCATGGTTGGTGAGCACTACCTGGCAATCATCCTTCCTGGACAATCATTCTTACCATCATTTGATCGGCTTGGTCTAAAGCGGGTTGATCTAACTCGGATCCTTAATGATGCTGGGGCCGCGGTCAACGCAATTGTTCCCTGGAGTGTTTCCGGCGTCTTTATTGCAACGACCCTGCAAGTTAACCCGCTTCAGTTTATTCCTTGGGCCTTCTTCCCCTTCTTAGTAACAATCTTTACGGTAGTTGCCGGAATGTTAGTCAAGGTTCCCCAGAAGCAGGGGGTTGCTATTCTCGAACAGTAAATACTTATATTCAACGATATAGACATGTTATTGATTAGAAATAATAAAATTGAGATATAAAAAGCACCTCCTAGTACTCGGATTAACGAATACTAGGAGGCGTTTATTTTTGAAAGGATATAAACCCTAGCCTAAATTTTAGTGTTTCTTCTTTCTGTACCCAGCTAAGCCAAAGATACTTGCAAGACCCGCGAAGAGGAATCCAAGTGTAGATGCCTTTTCGTTTTCTCCATTACCAGTTTGTGGTAATTGACGAGCCTGGGTAGTTCCATTGACATGGTGAGCGATCTGAGAAGAAAGCGATTGATCATTAGCAATGTGGCCAGGAACGTGGTCATTCGCCGCCGGAACAGTACTATTCTCACCTGGATTACCTGGTTGAGCAGGCTGATCTGGAGTAGTCGGCTGACCAGAGTTTTCTGGGTGATCCGGTGTTACCGGATGATCTGGATTTACTGGCTGATCCGGATTATCTGGATGGTCCGGATTTACTGGGTGATCAGAACCCTCAGCCTCTACATAAATCGTTATTTTACCATTGCTGATTACAATCTGTGTTGGGAGACTTTGCCCCTTTGCCAGTTTGTAACCCGCTGGCAGCTTAAGACTTACCGACTGCGTTTGATTGAGTTTACCCTTGTAAAGTTGACTATCAACTACCTTACCCGTTGCCTGGTCAACGAACTGAACAATTTCAGTGGCGTCTTCCGTTACAGGTGGGGTTACCACCGGCTTGTAGGTAATCGTAATTGTAATGTCTGGAGATTCACTAGTAACAGTAACGTCTGGTACAGAAGTAGGACTTACTGTATATCCAGCAAAGGCCTTTGGGGTAAATCCGGCAAAAGTATCTTTGCCATCAACCGCTGTCCAAGCACCTTCACTCTTAGCAATGATCTTGCCAGTAACTAAATCGTACTTAGCCGTTCTCGTGAATTCAACAGTTTGTTGCTTTTGATCTGCTGGAATCTGAGCCAATTGTTCAGTGCTCAAGCCTTCGTAATTAATCGTCCTCGTTACGTCCTTAACCAACCCATTATCCTTGAACCAATTTGGATTCTTTGGATCTGGATTAGTTGCTGGGTCAAGCGGATTAATCTCCGCAGTCTTATGAACTAACTTAATGTACAAGTTTTGATTCAAGGCTTTCGTGAAGGTATAGCTCGTAGGTAACGTTTGGTCTGGAGCCAGCTCATAATTTTCTGGAACAACTAAGCCCAGATCATCAATAGTCGAGCCTGCAACACCAGTCTCCGTAATCGTCTTACCAACCTGCTTATTGCCATCTTGAGTGTCTTCAAACACAATCTTCAAGGTTGCGTCTAACGTGAATTCAGCAGTTGAAGAAATCTTCAACTTATAGTTTGGATTTGCTTTTTCTAAAGCAGTTAAGCTGTCTGGCGTCAAACTGATTAAGTAAACGCCTGATTGATATGGAGTAGTTCCACTAGCAAACTGATACGTCATCCCCGTTGGAACTGTAATACCACTTGGAACGTTAACTTTGAAGTTTGCACTATCAATCTTAACTTCAGTACTTTCCTGACTACCAGTAATTGTAACGTTAGCTTCAGCCGGACTAATTACGTATTTGAACCGGCCACTTTCAGAAACTGCATAGTTTGGATTGTTGCTCTGCAGTTTTTCTAAACCAGACTTATTTAAGTCAACGTAGTAAGTGCCAGCATTAGTTGGCGCAGCAATTTGCTTACCATTTTCGTCAACCCACTCAAAGTCATCGGCAGTTAATCCAGTAGTATTAAGCGTTTGACCTGCAACTAAGCCACTAGCCGTAAAGTTAGCATCGCTTGGATTAATTGAACCGGCTTGACCATCATAAGCCTTGCCCGGCAAAGTGCCTGCTTGGTTATCCAAAGTTACATCAAGAGGCTTTTGATTAATCGTAAACTTAGCTGATCCTAACAGATCCTTAGCGCTAAGCGTTACGTTGCCATTACCTGCATACTTATCTAGTGCTGCTTGTAAATGAGCTAATCCGCTATCGCTCAACTTCAATGTATAAGTACCAACATTCACTGGATCTTGATCATTTTCCCAAATATAGTCGCCAGCTTGCAAAGTATAAGTACTTTGAGCGTTAGAACCTGGGAAGGTGAAGTGAACAATGATATTGCCGTTAGTACTGTCTACATCAGCAGTCGTTACCGCCTGACCGTCATAAGTCTTTGAAGCTTGACCACTAAGCGTTGCTTGACCGGCAACAGCATTAATTGTGTAAGTAAACTCGCCACCAATTGCATTACCAGCAAACTTGTAATTTAGATTGTCCTTTTGAAGTTGACTAATTGCACTATCAGTCAATCTCAAGTAGTAAGTACCAGTGTTAACCGGATCACCAGTCATTGCATGGTAGTTACCATTACTATCCTTAGTGTACCAGCCATAACTATTAGCTGTAATGCCAGCTGTATTAAGAGTTTGACCTTCAATTAAACCAGTTGAACTCCAAGTTACTTCATTTACTACATCAGCAATTGAAGTAGTCTGACCATTGTAAGTGCGACTATCACTACCACCAATTGTTACAGTAGCAGCAGCCGGGTTAATCGTGTAGTTGATTACGCCACTAACTGAACTAAACGTGTAGTTTGGATTTGCCTTTTGCAATGCAGCTAACGTACTTGCCTTCAAACGAGCTGTATAAGTACCTACATTAACTGGAGCACTAGCAAGCTTATTACCATCTGCATCGTACCAGTCAAAGTCACTAGCAGTGATACCAGGATTTACTAATGGAGTATCAGTTAATGTCCCATCGGCAGAAAGCGTTACGCCATTAACATCAAGATCAGCTGTTTGACCATTATAAGTCTTGCTTTGATCACTGCCGGAAATAGTGACATTGCTAATTTCTTTTGGCGTGATGTCAAAGCTGGCTTGTCCCGATAAGTCATCAGCTGCAATCGTTACGTTGCCACTACCTGCTTGACTATTCAAAGCTTCTTGCAAGTGAGCCAAAATAGCATCCTTATTCAAACTAATTATGTAGTTACCTACAACAGTTGGTGCCTTGCCATCTTTAGTACTCCAAGTGTAATCGTCGTCTTGCAAAGTGTAAGTACTTTGAGCGTTAGAGCCTGGGTAAGTGAAGTGAACTAAAATTTGACCATTGCTGTTAATTTCTGTAGTAGTTACCGCTGAACCATCAAAGGTCTTTTCATTGGAGCCGCTAAGTTCAGCTGTAGCAGTTGCCGCCGTAATCTTGTAGTCAGCATTTGTAGCAAACGTCCACTTGTAGTTAGCGCCGTTATTACCAGTTAACTGTTCAAGTTTTGCTTGACCTGCTGGTGATAATTCAACTTGATAAGTACCAACATTTGTAGCGTTACCAACAATTTGTAAATCGTCAGCTGTCAATGTAAGAGTTTGAACCTTACCGTCTGCTGAGTAAACAGGAACTGAGTAAGTAACATTGTATTTACTTAAATCAAGGTTACTTGGCAGGGCCTCATTAGCGTCATAAGTCTTGCCATCATTACCATTAAGGGTAACCGTAACCGCACCTTGGTTAACTGTAAGCGTGCCTTTCGTAGTTACATCAGCGGCTACTTGAGGATATGCATAGTTAGTGCCAAGGGCATTTTCGATGTTAATTAAACCTTGTGCAGACAGTTCAACTTGGTAAGTACCGACATTGCCTGGAGTTTGGTTAAATACTAAGTCACCGTCTTTAGCAGTGTAATTTAAAGCCGTGCCATTTTCAGTTATAACCGTCAAAGTGTAGCCAGCTGGATTCTTACCAATTACGTTCAGCCATTCTGGGCTACCATAATCAACACTTGATTGACCTGAAACGGCAATCGTCACTGGCATCTGATCGACATAGAAACTTGCTCGTGCACTAGCTGCTTGAGTCCAATCATAGTTACCTGCGTTGGTTAAGTTTTGCAGCTTCTTTAAACCTTGTGCTGATAACTTAACCTGATAATGACCAACAGCACCTGGTTCACTCACAAATTCAAGATCGCCATCACTCAAAGTTACATTGGTGTAAATTGGCTCAGCATTATTATCTACGCTGCCATTATGAACCGGAGCAGTGATTGAAATTGAGTAACCATTATTGCCACCGTAATTAATGGTTGCATTTTCACTATATTTAATATGCTCAGCACCATTAATCGTGACTGTAGTTTGCGCTGGCGTAATGACATAGGAAGCTGGCGTATGACTAGGCTCCACCACATCTTTTTCACTAAGAATGCCATTGCTATCAGTAGTAGTAGTTTTACCAACATTGCCCGAGAAGTCATAGTCTGGGAACAACTGACGCAGTTTATCAGTCAATTGCTTAGAAATCTTGACACGATAAGTCCCGACATTAGTTGGTACGCCGCCATCTGGATAGCCTTCAACATATAAGTCACCAGCGGTCCATGTAAGTCCAGTATCCTTGCCATTATTTAAAAGCTTACCGTCTTTCCAAGTAAGATTTGGAATCGGTTTATCAGTATTCAACCAATTAGTAAAGTCTAGTTCATATGCACCTGGATCAAATGGCATTGCGGTTCCATAAACAGTGGTCTGATTACCAGTTAAGGTTAATTCAGCTTTATGTTCATAGATGAAGTACTGACCGCTCTTATTAGTTGATTGGCTAATTACATAGTTGCTTGCACCAGTTAATTGCTTAATCTTTTCAAGACCACTAGCAGTTAAACGAACAATATAAGGTGTGCCCTTAATAGGGTTCCCATCGACACCAATACCAGCATTAGCATGAAGCGCTGGGTTACCTTGAGCATCTACTACTTCAAGATCATCTGGCGTTAAATTGAACTTACCTAAGTCAGTAGGCTCAGTATCCGAATTGCCCCAGACCAGCTTAATATCGCCCTTATTAATCTGATCTTGCGTAATTGCTGCATTTTTATCATCAAATACCTTCGAAGCACTACCAGCAACCCCAATTACAAGCTCGACCGGGTTTACTACATAAGTAATTTGTCCGCTAATTGTGCTTTTACCCTGATCTTCAAAGGTATAGTTAGGGTTGGCCTTAGCAAATGCCTGTTCACCAGCGGCATTCAACTTCAAGTAGTAAGTTCCTGCATTAGTTGGTGCAGAAATCTCGTTACCCTGAGCATCGTACCAAGTGAAGTCACTTGTAGATAAAGTAGGAAGCGTTAAGTTTTCAACATTGTGGAAGCCAAAGTTCTTAGCCGTTTCACTATTGGTTGGATTGAAGACAACTGCTTGATCATTATATGTTGATTGCTCGTTACCATATAATTGGACATTTGAAGCCACCGCTTGTTTAATTTCAAAGCTAGCAGTTCCTGCCTTATCAGCAGTCGTAGTTAGAGCAACGTTGCCTTGACCAACAGCTTGGTTAATTTGGGCTTGAATATGGTTAATCCCTGCTTCAGTCAACTTAATAGTGTAGTTGCCAACATTTACAGGTGCTTTACCATCTTCAGTTGACCAAGTATAGTCACCATCGCTCAAAGTGAAGGTAGTTGGCAAGTTAGCAATGCCAGTGCCGTTAATTACGACCTGAATTGTTGAACCCTTAGCATACAACTCAGCGGTAGTAACAGCTGATCCATTGTAGACCATTGAATTGTTACCACTTAGCTCAGTAGTAACTTTGGCCTGATTAATAGTGTAAGTACCAGTCCCTGCAGAAGCTGTAGCCGACCACTCAACATTGGCGATATTAATGGCCTTAATATTATTCCAGCCTTGTTGCGATAACCGAACCTGGTATTGACCAGCATTCACTGGAGCCTCAGTTGTCCAAGTACCATTAACATTAAATTCAATATCACCAGCAACTAACTTGTAAGTTGGATTGTTTGGTTCATTCAATTTAATTGAGTATTGACCTAGATAATCATCACTACTTACTTGAGTGCCAGTATAAGTGTATTCTGGATCGCCACTAAATTCAGCACTTGCTTTGTACTTATTAACGACCAATTTACCAGTTGAATTGCCAAGACTAATGCTGTAATTCTTACCAAGAGCTTGTTGAACCTTAGCTAAGCCGTCAGCAGTCAATTGAACTTCATAGCTACCAGCATTTACAGCTGGTCCATTGACAATCATAAAGTCGCCTGAATCAAGAGTTACGTTCGTCAAACTTGCCAATGCACCAGTAGTATTGCCATCAGCTTTAGCAATTGAAACTACTATACTGTTGTTGCCGTTAGCGTTGTAAACAACGTTAATTGCAGAGCCATTGTAAGTTTCAGTTTGTGTACCACTGACACTAATTACATTAGCGGAAGGGGTAATTTCAAAGCTAGCTTGTCCACTAATTGCGTCACTTGCAAATTGGACATTGCTTTGATCATTTTGACCACTACCAGCTAACGACTTGATGTAGTTTTCAACATTAGTAATCCCTGCTTTGGTCAAAGTGATGGTGTAATTACCAGCATCCGTTGCGTTGCCACTAATCGTGTAGTCGCCTTGCTTCAACGTGTAAGTTTGACCATTTACCCCTGGGAAGTTAAGACTTACCTTAATATCATCATTTGAGTTAAGCTGAACATCGCTGATTGCCTGACCATCATAAACCTTACTATTAGAACCACTTAAAGTTCCAGTTGCTTCAGCTGGCGTAATCGTATAAACACCTAAACCAGTGTTAGTTAGAGTAAAGTTTGGATTCTGAGCTTGGAGAGCATTAAATGCTGCATCAGTTAATTTAACGTAGTAAGTACCAACATTCTTTGGATTTTCAGTTAACGCATTCCCGTTAGCATCAACCCATTCATAGCTGTTACCAGTAAGTGATTGGGTATTCAGTGTTACCTTCTTACCATCAACCATCACAGTAACTTGGAACTTAGCTGGATCAATCTGGTTAGTAGTTTGAGTATCATAAACCTTAGTGTAATTACCTTTAGTAACGTTAGCTAGGGTAGCATCGGCATTTAATGGTGTAATCGTAAAGTTTGCAGTGCCCGTAATTGCACCATTGGCAAACTTTACGTTACTTACATCGTTTTGACCAGTGCCAACAGCATCTTCAATGATCTTTTGGATAGCTGCTGGATTAATCGTAATTGTGTAAGCTTGACTGCTTGCATTGACCGGAGCTTGACCATTTGGTGTATTCCAAGTAAAGTCGCCCGCGTTTAACTTAACCGTAGTTGAGTAATCTGCGTTACCATCTTTTGGATAATGCAAGGTCAAAGTAATGTTGTTATGATCATCGCTAACATTCAACTCATCAACTGTAACAGCATTGCCATTGTATGGACGTGTACCGCTACCAGACAAAGTAGCTGACGCATTAGCTTGATTAATGGTGAACGTTCCGTTGCCCGCATTAGTTAAAGTAAAGTTTGGATTGTTCTTTTGCAGTTGTGCTAAACCAGCTGCATTCAACTCAACTTGGTAAGTACCAACGTTTACTGGGGCAGTACCATCAACCCAATCAAAGTCATTACTTGTTAAGCCAGTTGCATCTAAGACAACGTTTTGTCCATTTACAATAGCCGTAAATTGGAACTTCGCTGGATCAATTGCGCTTGGCGCTGCACCATTGTAGGTCATTTCATAATTGCCAGTTTGGGCATTAGCCATTGTGGCCGCACTAGCAAGCTTATTAATCGTGTAGGTTGCATTGCTGGTAATTGTTGATTTTCCGTCATTAGTCCAGACAATACTGTTATTGCCGAACTGGTTCTTGATGCTATTTTCACCTTGCGTGGTTAAACGAACTTGGTACTTGCCAGCATTAATTGGCATGTTGGTTGACCAAGTTGTGCCGTCAGTTGAAAATTCAACATCCCCATTTTGCAAAGTATAAGTACCTGAACTTGCAGTAGGTCCGGTTACTGTTACTTTCAAGCCATCATTAAGTTCATTATTAGTAATTGCTTGACCATTATATGTGCTTTCACCGTTGCCAGTTAAGGTTGCTGTAGCTACAGCGCCCCAAGTGATATTAATAGTCGTGTCTTGTGTAGCGTCAGTTACTGTTTCAGCTGGAACTTGACCATTAACTAGCTTAATTGGGGTAGTAACGCCATTAACTGTTTTAGTCGCGGACATAGTGTAGCCTTCATGAGCTGGTAAACTGGTTATTGCCGTCCAACTTTGAGTATTCCAGCCACTTCCATCAAAACCAGCAAAGACTACACCAGTGTCATCATTATTGACTTTCACTTGACGATTTAGCACAGCTGTGTCAGTAGAAAAAGTTCGAGTTGCTTCTCCCGGTTCAGTAATTGTAATTGTACGAGTTACTGTCTTATTTACTAAAAATTTAGGAACATAGTACGTGGTTAGTTCATTCCGCATAAACCATTGATTTGCAGTTGAATTAGTAAAAGTAGTATTTGAATTATAATCTGGAGCGCCAAAAGTAACGGTACTATAGGAACCTGCAGAATTAATATTAGCCATTACATAATCTGAGCCAGCGCTAGGGGTATTTACACTCCAGCTTTGATTTGATTCTGTAGGAAGACTCCACGATCCAGAAAGCACTTTAAATCCAGGAGTGGTTGAATTACCAGCTGCGTTATCCCATTGCCAATTACCATAAGTAATGGTGTTATCGTCAATGTTTAAGCTACCAGTTCGATTGTAAAAGATTTGTACTTGAGAAGCTGGGGCAAAATCTTGACCATCTTTGTCACCACCAGCGATGATAAATTTAGCGGTTATTGTTCTAGCCTCAGATTGAATTGGAATGTACAAAACAGTATGAACAGGCTGAGCTTCATATGCAGTAGCGTCTTTAGTGTATGCTTGTGAAGCTTGAGCTGGATCTGTATTACCATCTGCACCAGCAGTATTCCAAGCTGGGTAAACAAACTCATTTGCCGGTTTATCAGATTTATCAGTAATTACAGCAGCAGTATAACCATCTACAGTTGGCACATCAGCCACAACGGCTCCCCCAACTTGTTGGCAGGCTTGTCCACTTGCCAGATACTACATGATAACCATTTTGACCTTGTTTAGTATCCCAGAGCCATGGAGAATAAGTTATTTTCTTAGTAACCTGATCTTCATATTTATTACGGCTGTAGTAGACATCAAGAACTGCTGATTGTGTAACATTACCATCTTGGGTGTAGGTACCATCAGCATTAACTTTAGCTTTGACATAGTTAACTGTCGCAGTCCGCGTTTGTTGCTCTTGAGTAGTTTGAATTTTGTGTCTCAAGTGAACGGTGAACGTTGCACCAGTTAAAGCTTGTTGTACAGGATCCTTCGTTTGCCACTTATAATTTGGAGTTAACCATTGACTAGAATCTTTATTATCCTTAAAGCTATGCCAATAACTAGTAGCGAATACGATGTCGCTATCACTATTTGGATCGCTAGATATAGTTATATTTTTATCATCAATACTGCTTGTATAACCAACTGAATAGTAATTATTTACTGAAACACCATTTGAGAAGTTACCATGATTTAGGTCTGCGCCAAACCGAGTATATGCACCATTACCCGGATCTTTCAATGTTTTCTCAAAAAGATCCACATTAGAATCATCATCGTGGTAGACAATTGTAAAGTGCATCTTTTGATGGATTGGCACTTGGACAACAGCTGGAGTTTGCGTAAAGGCAGGTAAAGTATATTGCGATGGAATTGACGTACCAGTTGCTAATTCATAACCATAACCTTCTGGATCAGTTGGAATGGTCATATTAAAGTTGAGGTGAGTTTGAGCACCAGGAATAAATTCTTGTGAATAAGTTTGCCCGACAACCGCATTATTGTTGTATTGGTCTACAAATTCAAATGTCACTTTTTGCGCAACATTAACGTTGGCATTCAGTTCGTAGTAATAATAATTACCATCTGCATCATACTTAGCACCAACAGTATTGGCAGGAACAGTAACGCGAATGGTAGCAGTTTGCGGGCCACTCACTAAGCCATCAGCATTTGTTTGCAAGCCGGAAATAATATAGTTTGGCTGATAACTGTCGGTGCCTTGGGTGAAAGTGGTTTGCTGACCTGGATTGCCGCTCTTATTGTAAGCACTATAAGAAACTTCCTTAGTACCGTTTGATGTTAAGACCGTACTAGTAGTTGTTCCGTTGGCAATACTGCCAGTTTGACCATTATAAAGATTGCCGTTAGTGAAGAAGTTTTGTCCGTCAACAGCTGTCTGCTTTGGAATTACTGAAACGTAAACTTTAATAATCTGATCAAGGCCACTGGCATTATAGTGAACGGTAATGACACCTTGATTAGTTGAACTAGTGTTAATCGGGGTAGTCCAAGATGCAGTATGTTCTTCCCAATTACTTGGCAAGCTCAAAATACTATCAACTGAAGGAGAATCACTACCAGCTAATACCGTAATGCTTCGTGCATCATTAATTGCAACTGCACAGTCAGCAACAGGAGTAGTAACTGACGCTCCACTAGTATCCTTGTAAGTAGCCGTGATTTTAACATTATTATATGAGCCAGCTTTGCCCCAGGTTGGTTCTGAACCATCCACAAATTGATAAGTAGTACCTTCTGGGAAAACATCCTTATTAGTTACTAAATCAGCTGCTGTCAGAGTGGTACCATAGTCAACAGTTTCACTCTTTGCCATCACATTTGCTTTAGAAATGACTGTGATGTCTTTAACCGTGTATGATGAACCACCAGGAAGTGTAATCGTTACATCCCCAGTCTTGCTTTCACCAGCCTTATCAAAAGTTAATTTTGTACTGCCATCATTTCCTAGCCAATCAAATTTAGTACCCTCTGGCCACGTTGTGTTATTGTCCAGAATTGGGTTAGGCTGCATATTGACCGGCCAAGTAGGCAGCATGGCATGTACTTCTTTAGGAGCACTTGGATTTCTAACCAATTCTCCAAGTGCATTATTATCAAAAGTAAATGGGCCATTGGTCAGTTCTTGGTCGTAAGGTTCTTCTTTTGCTTTCATTGATGGTGCTAAAGCGATCCCCGTAGCTGAAACACTACCCCATGTTGCAGGCGTTCCTGCCGAATAATTAGCGACAGCTGAGTTGTTAGTCTTTTGATACCAATTATTTAAGTCGTTATTAAATTCTGTGCTTGCTGCATCGAAGTTACTATTCGAAAAAATCAGTGGTTGACCATTAGGACTAGTTTGAGCAAAGCTAGCATTGAAATTAATGTTGTACTTACCTGTTCTTGTACCATTAACAAAAAATCCTTGACTGTTGTCAATAAAGCTAAGTTTAGAAGCATAAACCTTAGTGCCATCGGCTAACGTTACCCAAACTTTATCATTCAGATAGCCATCAGCAAGCAGCTCGCCAATTTTATTTTTGTTAAGCCCGTTTGCAGTCATGTAATTTCTCTTTGCTGCATTATAGATATATATACCATCAGCTTTAGGACTAGCAACGTAATTTACTGCAACTTCTTGCTGGGTAGCATTAGGCAGATTACTAAAAAGTCATCGTGAACTGATTGGTCTTAGTATTTACTAAATCAGTTGGGGCAGTCCAATTGCTTGCTGATATTTTGATCCCTAATGCGTAAGCTAAAGCATAGTCTTGGTAGAAGTACTGTCCCCATAGACCTGTATTGGGCACACCATTAGCATTACCAGTAGGATCAAAAGCAAGCCGCGGCGTTGTCGGTGTAGCAGTCGTCGATTCCGGCATTGTTGCCAGCTGAGCATTAATTATCGGATTGCCACTAGCATCGACTGGAATATCATCACGGAGCTTTAATCCTTGAACTACGTAAGGAATCTGAACAACGTAAGGACCACCAATCACTTTTGGAGAATCTGACTTAGCACTATTAAAGGTATTGTTATCTGTAACTTGAACGTTAGCCCAATGAATACCAATCTCATTCGTATCAACTGTCCCCACCACATTGTAAGAAAAGGCACTGGAATTACCTACATTTTGATTGTAAAGAATCGTAGATAAATCATTGCCATTCGCATCAGCCGTATTAAAGTCTGGAGTATCACCAACCTTATTTACATAGTAAAAAGTATTTGGCTGAAGTTGAGATTGTGGTTCAACCATAGATTCAATCGGCACCTCAACACTTGTACCATCTGCATACGTCACTTTAATGGTCCCGCTTATTGTTGAACCAGCAGATGCATCTTCTTGAGTTGGAGTTGGCACATCCCCCACCCAAGAAAAAGTTGCTCCGTTTTCAGCTAAAACATCCGCATTTGAAATAAACTTTGAAGCAAGGTCGGTTAAGTTAGTCCCCGCAATTACATAGGGAGGTTCTTCGCCATCGAGAGTATAAGGAATCGGTGCAATGTTTTCAGTTGAAGCAGCATGAGGAGTGACAGGTTTAGCTTTCTGAGAAGCAGTACTACCAGATTTAGGTGTAGTCGTCTCAGCATTTTTATTATCAGCCTGGTTTGTTTCTGCCGTCTTACCAGAGGTAGTCTGTGATGTAGCAACCGTTGACTCTGACTGTTCACCGTTACTCTGAGTAGTGTCAGCAGAACTTGTTGGGTGAGTTGCGGAGGAAACAGGAGAGGTGGCAACTGTTGCGGAGTGATTAGTATCCTTAGAGGAATTTACTGATTCAGTTGGCTGGGTAGCGACAGTTTGTTCTTGACGATCCTTTACGGCTGTCGTTTGCTTAGCTGTTGACTGATCGGCTGTTGAAGCGGTGGCAGTCTGTTTCTTAGAGTCAGCGGGCATTTCATTAACTGGCTGAGCATTGTTAGACTGCTCCTCATTCGTTAAAGCCGCTTTAACTACTTCAGCATTTTTAGGCGTACTATTCCCGTTATTAATATTATCGGTATTAGCACTTGCGCTAACGTTCATTACCGCGGTTGCGCCAAAAGTCAGTAAGAAGGTTGCACACGCGGTCATCCATTGCTTCTTATGCTTATATAATTTGAAGTTTCGTTGTTCGATATTTGTTTTTCTTCGCTGGTTGTTTCTCCCCATAATATCTTCCTTCCCTCTATTTATTCGCGTTTTAATATCTATTTTCTAACTATACTGCAATTCCACTTATCATACTTAACTCAGTTTAAAATTAAGATTACGATCTTACAACTAACTGTTCAAGACGCTAACTGACCTTGGTTAACATGATTTTTCAACGACAGGTTATTTAGTGATAAAAGTCAAATAGAAGCCATCTATCTACATATAGATTATACCATGAACTAATTTTTAATTATCGTTATCTATACTATATATCAAAAGGTTTAAATGAAAAATAAAATAATTTAGTATCAGCGATGTTAACGTAAATTTCTACAAAATCGAAAATTAAAAAAGATTGACTCCGGTTGAATATCGGAATCAATCCATTAATTGAAATTTGATAAAATAACTACTCGGCAGTGAAAATGTAACGACGAGGCCGTAAATGAAGTCTTTCTTAATAATTAAAAATATCAAGTTTTAACTCCCGACTAATCATTTCCAACAGTGCTAGTCCAGCAACGCTATTACCAGCCGGGTCAAGTGCTGGACTAAAAATTCCGATCCCATACTTTGGTGCACTGGCAACTAGACCCCCACCGACACCACTCTTAGTTGGAATTCCAATCTTAACCGAATAGGTTCCTGATTCATTATATAATCCCGTTGTCATCATTACCGATTTAGCATAGGTCGCGGCATCACTTGAAATTAAACGTTCGCCACTCCAGGGAGCAATTCCGTCATTGGCAAGAACTGCGCCTAAATTAGCCAAGCTTTCACAGGTAACCATCATCGAACACTGTTTAAAGTAGGTCTCAAGACTAGTGGTCACATCATTTGCCAGGGTTTCTTTGGCCTTTAAGTAATATGCAAGCGAGCGATTCATATCTCCTGTCCGTAATTCAGATTGATAGATTTCTTCATTTAGAGTAACTTGCGGATCATGACAAATTTCTCGAGTAAAATCAAGAATCTGGTCAAACGGTGAACGGTGATCCTCCTCTTCAATCAGTGATGAAACCAAGATCGCACCACTATTAACAAACGGGTTTAGCGGCTTAGTTTCCTTAGTGATCTCCATGTTCAAAATCGTGTCAAAGGCAAAGCCAGTCTGCCGGGTGCCTACCTGCTCTTCTACTGTGGCGAGCCCTAATCGTTCAATCGCATAAAGGAGAGTAATTACTTTAGAGACACTCTCAATCGCAAAGCGAACATTGGCAGCACCAGCACAGTTTTTCTTTCCACTATCGACATCATAGAGGCACACCCCTAACTGGTAAGAATCGACCTTTGCTAAAGCGGGGATATAGGTTGCTACTTGCCCCTCATCGATCCGTTTCCAACACGCTTGAATTGCATCGTTTAAATTTAATGCCATTTAATCATCCCCGTCCTGCAAATTTTATTAATTATCATACACCAAAAGCATTCGATTACTATTGTTTTCTCACTGGCAAGCGAAGAACGGTTTTTAGGTTAGCCGGTTTAGTGCGTCGCGGATCAGACAGGTAAATCTCATGGTGGTGACGGTGATCATTAATATCTAGCTGAAGGTCGTTGTTAGTAATAAACTCATGCAGTTTTTCAACGGTAGCTGGTTCGTCATCATATGCGCCAACGTGTAGTGCTTGAACGCATAAGCCTTCATCAACGGAGCGCAACTCAACCTTAGAAAAGTCGGCCTGCTTCTTTTCAGTAGCCGTCTTAACCGCCCAATCAAAGATCGCAGGAGTAACAAAGTCCGGCATCCGGATCAACGAAATGAAGTTAAATTGCTCCTTATGCTGGTAGTCAACGCCCTTAATTCCCGGCTGCCACCACATTCCTTCCAGTGGCGGAACAACAAAGTCAAAGTAGCCGGGGATTCGATAATCACCCTTTTTACTCATCTTAATTGTGTAGGCAATTCCATAGAGGAGCTGAAGAGCTTGACTGTATTCACCATCTTCAGCATTTGGATCACCTTTCCCTTGAACTGCAAGGTAATTCATTGACGGAACCTTTATTACTGCTGGTCGTTTTCCTGGACGATAAAGTTCCGGTTGTTCTTTCTTAAAGTCGTATGTCATTGTTTCATCCCTTAGTTTTATAGCTCGCTAATACCAATTAAATATTGTCCATCATCAATTACAAATTTACGAAATAGTGGAAGACTAAATTTAACTTTTCCGTATCCAGCAGGCATGATGATCTGACTATCAATTAACCGCCGTCGATACATCCCAATATACCCAGGTTTCTTCTTTAACTGATTACCGAGATAAGTTGTTGAGATCGGATATTCTTTTGCCAGTGCCATTGTAATCACAAACTGTTGGTCCACGGAAGAAAGTTCTTCAAACATCTTACTATACGCATTCCGACTTAGCTGAGCCTGATATTCTGGTAAAATATCATCAATTGTTTGCTGAGTAATGTGCTGATCTGGCACCTGCCATAATAAGTAACCAAGAAGCTGAAATGCATACGCATAACCATCAGCGAGTAACGCCATTTGACGAATCACTTCAGGTGAAATATCCTTATCCCGTTTTTTGAATTCACGTAAATATTGTGCTCGAATATCATAAAAACTCAACGGTGATAACTCAATCCGTCCACTTCGTAACAGGAACGTTAAAACATGGTTGTTTTGAAGTTCTTGAACATTTTTAGGCAAGCCAGTCATAATGATAGAAATCGGCATTTCTTCACTAATCATCACTTGATAGATTGAAGCTAATTCAACCATCCCCGGAACATCTTGGGCTTCATCAATCATTACCAAGACGTGTTGGTGGTGCTTCTTTAGGATTATTAGCATTTGTTTCAATAAGTATTGATAATTAGATAGTTGAGTATCTGCTGCGGAAGTATATTTAACACTAATTCCACCAAGAGAGACGTTAAATCCCGAAATTTTATTAAATAGTTTTTGAATCTTGGTCGTGGTTTGCTGGTATAGCAGCTCGGTAAGTCGTCCAACCATATTATCGCCAATTATCAAATGAATCGTTAGCCATTGTGGATCTTGGGAAATTAGTTTACCAACATTATTCATAAAAACTGTTTTCCCCACTCCACGAGTTCCGTAAATCAGGGTAGTTCTGTAAGGAGTATCAACATCCTTAATATCCGTTACTAACCTATTCAATATCTCATTTCGATCTAGTAAAACAGTTGGTTGAGAACCAAAACTTGGGTTAAATGGATTTTTCAAAGCCAGCCCTCCTTTATATCTGTTTATATCTTTACATTCATTTTATATCTGTTTATATCTTGACTCAAGTTTTATATCTGTTTATATCTTCAAGGTTAATAAAAAATGCCCAATACCGTTTACTGGGCATTGAGCACTATTTTCCTTCCCGATTGCCTAGCTCCCAAAAGGCTAGGGCCGAGGCAGCGGCTACATTTAAGGAATCCACGCCCGGTGCCATTGGGATCTTAATTGTAAAATCGCTCTGCGCAATTGTTTTTTCTCTTAACCCCGGACCTTCTGAACCAAGAATAATGGCAAGCTTATCCACTTGAGCCAGTTGCGGATCGTCGATATTAACGGTGTTGTGACGTAATGCCATCGCTGCGCTTTTGTAACCCAGCCGATGAAGCAAGCTAATTCCTTCCGCTCGCCAGAGTTTCGCGTCAACATAGGTCCACGGCACTTGAAAAACCGTTCCCATTGATACCCGTGAAGCCCGGCGATAAAACGGGTTGGCAGAATCACTCGTCACGACTACGCCATCTATTCCAAGAGCTGCTGCCGAACGAAAAATCGCCCCAATATTAGTTGGATTGACTACACTTTCGAGAACCGCAATCCGTGGATGATCTTTCGGCATTGTTGCCAAAAAGCTGGCTAAGTCCGGACGCTTCACCCGATGCATTGCCGCCAGTGCTCCACGCAAGAGATTGTACCCGGATAACTGGCTGAGCAACGCGCTACTGACCACATAAATTGGCGTTTGTCCTAAGCCAGTTGTTTGGTTAGCCGCCATTTCGTGATCCAAGTCGACCAAGTCTCGGTCTAGCGCCTTTTCTTCAACCAAAAGAGAGGCTGGTTGATACCCTGCCCGTAAAGCTCGTTCAATCACCTTCGGACTTTCCGCAATAAATAATCCCGGTTGCGGTTCTAAGGCATGAAAAAGCTGGGCTTCATTCAGGCGGACGTAAGGATCCAAATCGGGTCTTGCTAAATCTGTAAGAAAAATTAAGTTATGCATGCTGAATTTACCTTATTATTTGTTATCGCTGTGATGAGATTTATTTTGACGCTTTTTAACGCTTTTTAACGCTTTTTAACGCTTTTTAACGCTTTTTAACGCTTTTTAACGCTTTTTAACGCTTTTCGTACTGTGTGTTAACAGAACTACCAACTTTCCTTACTTTTCCTTTTTTTATAAGACCTGATAGTAGTTTCCTTACATGATATGGTGTTGTCCGTAACACTTGCTGAATCTCTTTTCGTGTTTGTCTGCCATTTTTGCTTAGAATATATAACACTGATTCTTCATTAAGGCCTAAAATGAATGTCGAATCTTTAACTTTAGAATCAATTACATTCTTAGTGTCATTATTATAATTAACATTAGGCAAAATGACCTTAAACGAATTAGGTCTGACCTCAAAATCTGGAGACTGATTCGTATCTTGATAAGCTTCATACATTCTCCGAATCCCAGTTCCATAATTTTCAATGTACTTCAACTTATCAAGAATATGAACAAGTTGAGGATTGCGAACAGCTGTCATTCCATCTTTAACTTCATCCAAAGTTAATCCATCAGGTATACCACCTGGTGAAAGTATCTCCATCCGATTATCAAAGATTTCAATCTTGATATTAGAATGCAACAAATAGTCTCTATGCGCAAAAGCATTAACAATTGCTTCTCTAATTGCTGTGTCTGGATAGTCTTTAGTTTCATGACGTTGTGGGGCACCATCAATTTTAATTTTAGTATGGTTATTAAGCTGAATATAGTGCAATAATTCGTCAATTTGATGTGTTAAAGAACCACTAATTTCACGCTTATCCCTAAATTCCATCACATTCAAGCCTTGATAAATTGCTACCTTAGTAATCGTTGGATTCTGATCACTAACCAAAAATGCAGCATTATTGTAAACGTCAGACTCTTTTAACATATGAAGTGCTTTAACATTAAATTCAACATCTTTATAGTTAGCTCGTCCTTGGAGGCTTCTAAAAGACAAGTCCTGATTAGGAGACATTTCTGAATCAAATTCATCGTTCCCAATATTTTGTTGAAGCATCCTCTTAATTTGTTCATTAGTAGCTCTTACAGCAGAACTACCGTACCTAATATAAACACCTTTAGGAGTAAATCCTTCGCTTGCGATTGCATATGGTTTATGTCGTCCTGCTTTAACTTTAATAGTAAATATATCCTCATTAGGATAAATATCTATTAGACTAAAAGGAGTTGGATAAAATGCATTTGTATACCAGCGGTTTATTTTTTCTTCCCATTGATGCTTTTGCTCATCAGATACCTCTAAAGGTTTTCTAGTCTGATCATCTATACCAAGAAAAATTGTTCCACCCTTAGTATTTAAAAAACTAACAATTTCACGTTTTAGTTTATTAGTTAATTCACTTTTATATTCAATTCTTTTGTCTTCATTCATTTGGGACACGGTCTCCTTAAATACTACCAATAATTATATAACAAACTCCATAAATAATATGAAACAGTCTGTAAATTAATTAGCTCACTGCTATCACTTTTTACAAAGATTTGGCTTTTAATTAAAAAGAACCCCCATCATTTAAAATGGAAGTTCTTTAGAAAACATTTAATTATCAGTCAATAATCCTTTCTCCCTTAATTCTGGAAACATGTAATGAAGGTCTTGCTTCCCCTTATCTTCAACGTAGAATTTGACACCAAATAGTTTTACATCATCGTTATCTTCTAGGATTATTATGTTCTTAGGATCGATTCTTTCCAAGAGTTCCTCTTTCCATCTGTCCTTTTCAACAAACGCAGTTCCTTTTGGCTCCATATAAATTTGGTAAACATAATTTTCGTTTTTAAGGTACATGATAAAGTCTGGCATATATCCTTCATAACGGTAAACACTCTCACCAAAGTCATGAAGCTTAAAGTCAGTATTTCGCTCATCAATGCGTAACAGATAAATTTGATCGTACTTCTTTCGGAAATTTGGAATTTCTGCTCCAATTCGATTAATAAAGTGCATCTCAAGTTGATCCACAATCGCGTAATCGTAAGCGTACCAATCTCTACCTTTCATCTCATAAGGGCCGATTTTAGCTGTCTTAGGATCGTTAAAGTTATCACCCACACGTTTCTCATAGTCTCTGACCACTTCGTTAACAGCGACCTTCTCAAATTGGTTAGTACCTTTAGAGCGCTGGAAGTTATTTACTAAAGCATTCTGAACGCGAAGTAAATACCTTTCAACAGCAGTTAGTCGTTCATGAGGAGTTAATTGATGTTCATTAGCAACTCGCACCCTAACAACTGCATGTCCTAGCCAGCTGTCGCTTGTAAGGAATTCTCTTACACTTGTTATAGTTGGGCATTGTTGTTTTAGGGATTCAAATCGGAAGAATGGATTAAATGATATGGCAGTCCTAATTAAAGCTTTATCTGCTGGATTACTAAATACAGCAGCATTTACTATTGGAAATAATGAACGATTATCCTTATCTGCTCCGGTATCGAATTTACGCTCAGTAGTTGTACTAATCATATCAATAGGCTCTGTCGTTTCTGGATCAAAGCCGTACTTCAGAATTGAATTGTAGTGTTCTGCTGGTACTACCTCTACTTTGTTGTAGTAAACATTCCCGTGCTTATATGCATCTGTTCGTTTGAATGAGCTCTTAACATTTGCTGTATAAATTTTATACTTGGTGTCCTCATTAACAGGTAAGTTAATAGCATCCAATGATTTACGAAGATTTTCCAGGTACTGAGGGTTATTAATGGTGTGATAGTAAAGACGCTCCAATAATTGAATCTCAGGCTTTCGATCATCGAACCGTCGAGTATATGATTTCTTACCCTTATAGATAAAAGGATTATATCTGGCTCCACGACCGATTAATTGTGCTTCTGCATTGGTATCATTTGGCTTAATATTCTTTTCGCCGATACGGACAATATCATAAAGATTTAGAACATCCCAACCCTCACTTAATTTAGCAACGGCAAAAACTGATCTAATCGGGTTTGTTGGACTTTCGAGAGTGTTTAATTTTTGAGCAACACTCCCATTATCAAGAATATCCTTTTTCCCTGAATCGTTAGCGTTAATCGTTGTAAATTCTTGGAAATCACGCTTTAATTCTGCGACGGTTTCTCCAAAGTTCTGATTTAGCCAGTATTTGTACGCTAAACTAAGAGCTTCACTTCGGGTTGAACGATTTTGGGATTGAACAAAGTTTTGTAATGACTCGGCTGTTAAATTATCAATCATCGTTAAGAAGCGCTCATTAACGTCCTTGGATACTTTGATAGTATTGGATTTGAAAAGAATTACTGGCTTAAAGTCAGGGATACCCATATTTTGCGCAATTCGCTTTCGGTATTGAGATAGCAAAACGGCATTTAACATTTTATCTTCATCACTATTGTTAGCTTGAAGCCGATAAACTCGCTTAGAATAGCCATCGTTAATGAATTTACTCAAGTCATATTGTGCAATGATCTTGTTTTGGTATTTATGGTAAATATCAGGATTGTGGAGATCAATAGTTGCGGTAAATTCAAGCTGCTGGTTATCAGGGTTCAGGCCTCTAATTTTATCTAGCAACGCTTCCCAGCTTCTGTTAGTGATATCTTCTTTCTTACTCCGAGTACCGACATTAAAGTGGTGGGCTTCGTCAGCAAGGATCACGAGCTTGTGCTTTTTCAATGATTCTTCAGTTATGCCGTTTTCACGGGGAGAATTGATATCATTTGAAAGCTGGTGAATACCAGAAAATTTCAAATAGATTGTGTTTTTTTCAAGAGAAATGGGGAACTCCGATACAACCTTAATACTTACCCTTTGCCCATTAATAACAAGCGGATCTTGATACAGGTACTTTGGAGAAGCTATATTCGTTAAATTATCAATAGTCTTGTTAACGACAGCAGTGGTACTGGTAGTGAATAAGAAACATTGGTAATTATGTGCTTGATACATATACAGAATAATGGCTGCCATAATATCAGTTTTACCGGATCCAGTAGCCATATAAAACATTAACTGGTTATAAGAATCATCTTTCTTATCTAATTTCTCAACAGCATCTAGGTTATGAATGGCCGAGAATTGGTAGTCACGAAGACTATGTTTAAGGTTTTGACTAATATATAGTGGCAGTCTCTGCATACCGTGATCTTGGCTAAAGAGTGACGTGTCATTAAGCCAGTTTAACAACTTGAGGTCGATTTTCTCTTGCGGAATTTCTTTCTTACAAGCCATTACTCTGACTCCTTCCCATAGAAGCTCTTATTGAATTGGTAATCACTGTCAGAAATAAGATCTCGGACATCAGCATCATCAATATTAGCTTCGTTATAGTAAAGCTGGTTCTTGTCCAGTAGCTTAATTAATAACTTCTTTTGATCTTCAAATGATAGTTGCTTGCTCTCAGGATCGTTTTCAAATTTAGCTAGGTCAACCCGGAAATCAAGGTCGGCCCCACTTTTCATTCGTTGAAAAACAGCGTCTAATTCGTCTAGAGTGGTTGCTTTCTGTAAGTCTTTCAGGTATCCCTGGTTCTTTTCCATTAGTTCGGCGTAAACAAAGGAACCGCCACCCTGCCATTTCACCTCTTTTGAAACACCATTTTTGTCCCCGTAGACAACATTCTGTAATCTCTTCTGAATTAATTGAATCTGAGACGAGATTTGTTCAATAGTGACAAAACTTCTTTTCATTTTCATGGCTACAGCAGCAGTTGAGCCACTTCCGCCAAAGAAATCCATAACAATATCACCAGGATTGGAAGAAAGCGCAATAATATTAGACAATAATTTTTCCGGCTTTTTACCAGCAGGGAAATCAACAGCTCCCTCTTTTTTAAGATTGTTATATTGAATGTTATCCCAAAGTGTGGATAGTTTTTGTTGATACATTAGATTACCATCAACATTTGATAATCGCTCAGCAAGAAACATAAACATATCCTTACCTTGGCCAGTATAAAAAACCTCAGTCAGGTGATTAGCATTTTTACCTTTAATTGGGGTATATGTAATGCTTACGACCCCATTATGAATGTTCTGTAAGTCTTCCTTTACGCGTTTACGAACAGAAGATTGAGCGTTGGTAGTACGAAATATCTTTTCTGGATATCGCTGGTAAACTTCGTCTTCTGTAATCGATCGTTGCTGTGCAAATTGTTTTATTGATGTCATTTTGGCATTCGGGTAGTATTTGTAAGTATATTTATCATTTTCCTCAATGATTTCAGCAGATCCAAGTTCCTCCAGAACTTGCGTATATTTCCAACTTTTGCCTGCATCTTTATATTGGTGAACATATTGGACAACAGGAGTCGTTTCGTATACAGGATTTAATGTTATAGAACCTTTATCTTTAGCATATAGCTGAATAAATTCCGTAGCATCTCTTAGGCTTTTGCCTTCTGAGCTACCTGATACACCAGAAATCTTAGTTTTCACTGTAATTGTATTGATGTAATTATCACGCCCAAATATTGAATCCATAAGTATCCCAAGATAGTTTATTTCTCCATCATCTGTTTGCACCCAAATTAAGCCATCCGGAGAAAGTAATTTTTTGGCGATCTCCAGTCTATTTTTCATAAATGTCAGCCACGTTGAATGATTGAAACTATCATTATACTTAAAACTGTCATTACCGGTATTGTAGGGTGGATCCAAATAAATAAGCTTAACTTTCCCAGAATATCTCTTAGTAAGACTATGTAAGGCAATCAAGTTATTTCCCTTGATAACTAGATTGTCTTGATCATTAAAGGAAGTCGCCTCATGTTTGCCATCTTTATCATATCGTTTGGCATTGACAAAAACTTTAGGCTCAAACAGTTCACTAATTTCTGCATGCGCTAAAGTTTCATTTAGGAAGGGTTCATCTGCCCCCCCCACTTTTGCATCAACATCCTCTTTGTCCATTCCAGCTTTTAGTACAGTATCTTTATATGGAAAATCTAGCACA
Organism: Limosilactobacillus portuensis; assembly: GCF_014838735.1. Classification (GTDB taxonomy): domain Bacteria; phylum Bacillota; class Bacilli; order Lactobacillales; family Lactobacillaceae; genus Limosilactobacillus; species Limosilactobacillus portuensis. The sequence continues at coordinate 106,166 of NZ_JABUXQ010000002.1, forward strand.
ACATCTGAAGAATCAGAAATAAACTTATTATCACTTGTGAGGCCTATTCTATTGGCATACCTAGTAAAGCTGTCTTCCCAGAATTCTTTGTACTCAAACATATTAATAAATTGATTAAGTTTAAAGACCTCAGTATTAGCAATTATTTCCGTATATTCATCATGAATTAACTGATTTGAAAGTAACGCTGTCATTAAATCATGATCATATTTATCAAGATCACTAATTACGGTACTTCGTTTTAATGTCCCACTCTCTGCTATATATTTTGTACCAAATTGACGTAAAACATTTTTAACTTGTTCCATTATCTTAGTTTCTATTTGCATGCCTGTTCTCCTATTTACAAATTCACTTTTTCTTAAGTAACTGTTGAACTCGATAATTTCTTTTTAGTAATATATTACAATTGATTTTTGTTTCAATGGTTTTTGCCCAACTATTAGCACCATCAATTTTATAATAAGAAGCCATTCTTATAAACATCATATTAAGTTCCGATTCCAACATCTCTAATTCAGAGCTTTTGTCATACATTTCGATTATCATATTAAACTCATTATTATGAGGCTTTACTTTAAAGTTAGCGATTCCGTTTACACCATGAGTATTATCGGAATAAGGGGCATACATGCCTAAATAAAGATCCTTAATTCTAAGATTTTTACATAGTTGATTAAAACTTGTATTTTTGTAATCCGGTTCAGCATTATACCAATGTTGTTTGATCTTATTCCTATTAGGAATATTTTGAGGAAATAGTGTATCGTATCTCTTTCTAAATTATTTTGTTGATTCTTCAAGGTTAGATGCCTCTGAAGGATCATTTTTTATTTGATTATCTATTTGTCGCTGCATATTTTTGGCTAATTTTTTATCAGTTAGTCTTTTTACTATGCTTAATGCCTTAATATGTGAATTCATTTTTTCATAAAAGAATAATAACTCAGCCCTGGCCTCAGTATTTTTTTGAAATATATATGTCAAATAAACCGATTGTTCAATAAATGTCCTTAATAATGTATCGGTCACATTAGTTAAACCATTATCTGTGAGAATTTTTATTGCCTTGGCATTTGATAATGAAGAATAGTACAAAGAAATAATTGCTACATCACTCGGTGTTAATTTTTGCTTTGAAAATACAGAATTATCCTCAAATAATTTGTCAATTAGTTTTTCGTTATCATCTATTGTTACTTCTAAACTCATATATTCTCCCCCTAACTTCAAAAAGCACCCAGTTTTGACACTGGATGCTTTCTTTATATGGCAAACACTTTGGCAAACAAACATATAGATTTAAGTGAGTTGGTCAAGTTTTAACACTGCCAAAATGCCGTTATATCGCCATTCCAACACTAAGTTACATTACAATACTATTCATACTCAATAGTCGAAGGTGGCTTACTCGTGACATCGTAAAGGATCCGGTTAACGTGATCTACTTCATTAACGATCCGCACGGAAATCTTTTGTAAGACATCCCATGGAATCTTCGCAAAGTCAGCAGTCATCCCGTCAATTGATGTTACGGCACGAATGGCAACGGCGTAATCATATGTCCGGCCATCACCCATGACACCAACTGAACGAATTCCTGGTAAGACGGTGAAGTATTGCCAGATCTTTTCATCAAGTCCGGCCTTCTTAATCTCTTCACGCAAGATTGCGTCCGATTCACGGACAATTTCCAGCTTTTCTGGAGTAATTTCACCGATAACCCGGATACCAAGACCTGGACCTGGGAACGGTTGCCGCCAAACTAATTCGTGCGGGATCCCAAGCTTTTCACCCAATTCACGGGTTTCATCCTTAAAGAGCTTTCGTAATGGTTCGATCAGCTTAAAGCCGAGCTTCTTTGGCAAGCCCCCAACATTATGGTGTGACTTGATTGTTTGGGCAGTGTCAGTCCCAGATTCGATCACATCGGTGTAAAGGGTCCCTTGAGCGAGGAAGTCAGCGTCAGGAATCTTCTTTGCTTCTTCGTTGAAGACTTCGATAAATTCCTTACCAATAATCTTCCGCTTTGTTTCGGGATCAGTAACGCCCTCTAACTTACCGAGGAAGCGGTCAGCAGCGTCAACCTTGATAATGTTTACCCCAAGATCCTTATTCAAGGCTTTCATTACTTGATCGGCTTCGTTCTTCCGTAACAGACCGTGGTCAACAAAGATACAAGTTAATTGGTCACCAATTGCCTTGTGGATCAGTACGGCAGTAACACTAGAATCAACCCCACCGGAAAGGCCCAGGATAACCTTCTTGTCACCAACCTCTTGACGGATATGGTCAATTTGCAGATCGATAAAGTCATCCATTGTCCAGTTGTCCTTGGCACCACAAACGTCAAAGGCAAACCGCCGAAGAATGTCTAACCCATATTCGGAGTTCCGTACTTCAGCGTGGAATTGGATCCCGTAGAATTTCCGCTTGTTATCAGCGATTGCGGAAATTGGGCAATTCTTGCTGGTTGCGGTAACTTCAAAGCCTTCAGGTGCCTTGGTTACTAAGTCACCGTGACTCATCCAAACATATTGCTTCTTTGGCAAGCCCTTGAACAATACCGCGTCATCTTTTAAGACTTCAATATCAGCACGACCATATTCGGAATTATCGGCCTTCTCAACCTTACCGCCAAGATCGTATGACATTAATTGCATCCCATAACAAATCCCTAAAATTGGAATACCTAACTTAAAGATTTCAGGATCAACCTTAAAGGCATCCTTGTCGTAGACACTGTTTGGACCACCAGAGAAAATAATACCCTTCGGGTTAATCTTCTTGATTTCATCAGCCGTAATCTTGTGTGAAAGGAGTTCAGAATATACCCCAAAGTCACGCAAGCGTCGGGTAATCAATTGATTATACTGACTACCAAAATCAAGCACGATAATCTTATCAAAAGCATCCAAGTTTAATTTTGCCACGTTGCCACTTCCCTTTTCTGAATTTCTTATTTCTTAACAACTAAGTTTACAAGCTAAACGTTTAATGGTCAATGATCATTATTAGTTCGTTTTTTAAACTAGACAACTCTTGATGCACCGTTTAAAAAGTAATACATCAAGAGTCAACTTTTAACCACGTTTTAAGTAGATTCGATCAACCACGTGATTAGCGGTCTTATGAAGAATGATATTTGCTCGATTACGGGTTGGCAAAATATAGTCAGTGAGGTTCGGTAAATCAACTGTTTGCCAAACATTCTTCGCCATCTTAAACGCTTCTTCTCGTGGTCCCTGAGAATATGAATAGTAATAATTATCCGGATCGGTAAGTGCCGTATCTAACAACATCCCAAACCGTTGCAGGTACCACTTTTCAATCTGCTCAGCATCAGCGTCAACATAAATTGCAGTATCGAAATAGTCACTAACATAAATTTGCTGACTAGATGGTAGTTGAAGAGTATTAATTCCTTCCACGATTAAAATATCTGGTTGCCGAATAACTAACGGCTGGTCTGGCATTACATCATACACTTGATGTGAGTATGTCGGTGCCTTTACTACTGCCTTACCAGCCTCGATATCATTCATAAAGCGCAGCAGTTTCTCCATATCATACGATTCAGGGAACCCTTTCCGATCCAGGATCCCCCGCCGTTTCAATTCGGCATTTGGATAAAGGAAACCATCCGTGGTCATTAATTCAACCCGCTTATCTGGGAGAAGCTTATTTAGCAAAATACTTAAAAGCCGGGCAATCGTACTCTTACCAACCGCAACTGATCCCGCAATCCCGATAATATACGGGACCCGTTCACTTTTCTGGTGGAGAAAATTAGCCTTTTGCATCTGCCATTCCAGATGATTTTGAAAGCGCAACTGAAGCAGCTTAATTAGTGGCAAATAGACATCCTGGACATCTTCAATTGAAATTCGGTCATTAAGCGATTTAATCTCATCAAGATTATCCTGGCTCAAACGAACCGTATCAGTTGGAAAGAAGCTGTGCCACTCCTGTCGATCAAATTGCTCATAATTCATCCATTCATTCATAGTTACTGATTCCTTCATTAATATAATGTAAGCGATTAACAATAATCATACCATATTTAGTATGACTAGATCAGAAAGTGTTCTTGATTATATTTATCAACAAATTCAGCAAAGAATGGTAATGATAATTGGACAAAACCACGACGAGGAACCGGAATCAATTGATCGGCTATAACATACTCGTTTATATTTGCTTATCTTATTTTATATTTCAATCAAATAAAAAACCTGTCAGTTTATTGCTGACAGGTTTATATACACCTTAATCTGGGAAACTAGGATTCTGATCCTTTAATTCCGGTGCGTCAGTCGAGTAATCATCATAAGTACTCTGATTATTATTCTCTGCCTTCACACTTGTCTTGTGTTTCTTCTGATCCTTCTTCAGGTTCTTCAGACTCTTCTTCATATTGTAAGTGTAGTCCTTCTTGTTGACCTTCTTGAATCCTGGAAGATTATAGAAGCGAATCAGGTCACCATTCATTACCTTATCGGCTAAGCCTAACTCAGTTGTGACGTACTTTTGAATCTTGTCAAACTGCTTCTGTTCCTTTGCCGTTGGGTTCTTAATCTGCTTTCCAGTAGCAGTGTGATAGTAATCACCATTATATTTCGTATATTTTGGCGTTACCCAGTCGCCATTCCGGAACGGCACAATTTGATTGCGATCCTTAGAAAGAAGATCTTGTCCGAATTGAATATACTTGTCTGAACTGATTCCTAACAAGTCCTCGATGGTTGGCAGAACATCAATTTCACCACCATAAGTATGATCAATTCCACCCTTAAGGCCAGGAGCATTGATCATGAATGGAACCTTTTGGAACATTGCCAAGTCGTAGTTGGTAACCTTCTTTTTACCTAAAATCTGAGCGATTGCTGGCCGGTGGTTATTTGAAATTCCGTAGTGGTCACCATATAAAATAATGACACTATTTTGCCGTAAGCCAGACTTATCAAGGTAATCTAAGAATTCACCAATTGATTGATCAAGGTAATGGGCGGTTTGAATATAGTGATCAACCGTGTCATCCCCAGTCTTCCAGGCATCAATTGAAGTATTCTTCTTATCGATAATGTATGGGTAGTGGTTAGTAACGGTAATCAACTTAGCATAGAATGGTTGCGGCAACTGCTCTATGTAGTGCATTGATTCCTTCATGAAGATCTTATCCTTCAACCCATAACCCAATTCTTGATCCTTAACCTTTGGGTAGTAGCTCTTACTAAAGAAGTACTGGTAACCAAATGACTTATAAGCATTGTCACGGTTCCAGAAACTTGGCACATCCCCGTGGAACGAAGCTGTCGTGTAACCCAGCTTTTGGTGCAATAGAGCAGGTGCTGACTGGAACGTGTTATTCGTCCCATCAGTAACCATTGCTGAACCTTCTGGCAACCCATAAAGGGAATTTTCTAGCATCATTTCGGCATCGGCAGTCTTCCCTTGACCAACCTGGTGGAAGAAGTTATCAAACGCTAAAGTATTAGATGAGTGGTATAGCTTGTTTAAGTTTGGCATTACTTCTTGACCATTTTGCTTATAGTCAATCATAAATTGCTGCAAACTTTCCAAGTGGATAACGAAGATATTCTTTCCCCGCATCGTCCCTTCATACTCAACATTTGGACCAGCATAGTTCTTCTTTAAGAACTTTTGCACTGGCTTTAGCTGTTCCTTATTTGCTTTAGCCTTAACCACACTGTTGTGAGTTGTCTTTACCCCATCATAAATAGTGTAAGCTTGTAACCCGAGGTACTTAACGATGTAGTTATTATCAAATGTCCGGGTTAACAATTGCGAACGGTTTGATTCGGCCATCCCCAAGTTAACACCAAACAAGACAAAACCTAACGCGGTAATTGTCATCGCATAGCGAATCTTAAAGTACCGCATATCAATCCGAATAACATGGAACAGGAGTACTAATGCAAGAATAATCACATCAGCGTAGACCAAGAAATCCTCTGGACGAATAATTCCGAGAATACTCGTCCCTAAGTTATTAGAGGCTGCTCCTGACCCCTTAATAATATTAAATGTAATAAAATCGGAAAATTCACGGTAGTACAGGATATTAGCGAACAGCCAGGTTGAGAGTAATGCATTAATAATCAGCATTAACCAGTACGATAACCGTCCCCTAAAATATAACGCAATTCCCAGAAAAACTAAGGCACCCGGAATGGTATTAAATGCCAAGAGGAAATGCTGAACGCTCCCCTTAACACCCAAGTTAAACTCAGTACTATATGCCCAGTAACTTTTAATTGCAAACAGGAGTACTACTAGCAGAAAAAAGCCAAGCTTGGTATTCAAGCCGTGCCAGAGCTTCTGCAACGCTGTCTTCATAATCGTTCCTCCATTAAAAAATATCAATACCTACAATATTACAACAATTTAGAGTGAGCAACCTTTAAAAACTTATTTCAAAAAAAATTAAGAATAAAGTAGAGTGCCTTCGCCCCAAAGAGTTCCCGGAAAGCTAGCAATTTCTCTCGACGAAGGCGTCTTGCGCCTAGGAGAGAGGTTGCTAGCTCTAGGGAACTCGGGCGAAGCACGTTTAATAGAGTGTGAGCCAGCAGAGAACTTGCGGAAAGCTAACAATTTCTCCCGACTGAATGCTGAAAGCATCTGGGAGGGAGGTTGTTAGCTCTAGCAAGTTCCTGGCGAACACGTTTAAATTAGAGTGCGAGCAGTTCTTGACTATGTTACCTAGAACTGAAGATAGTTCCTGGCGAAGGAGTGAACCAGAAAACTTATTTTCGTCTGTGAACCCTCGCAAGGCTGATTAGTCTTCTTGCTACCAACCTGTTGGTGAAAGAAGTCAATCAGCTACTGCGCAGTTCTTAACCAGCTACCAAAAATAACAACCACTCACATTCTTTGTTGTATTTGCAACAAAATATCATATACTAGGATAGTAAATATTTTGGGGAGGAATCTTAATGTCAAAACGTAAGACTAATTTACTCTTGCTAACCGTAGCCATTCTCTGGGGCGCAAGCTATATCTTCGTCCGAATGGCAATCAATGCTGGAATGCAGTCAGGAATGATTAATGCTGTCCGGGGGACGATGTGTGTGGTTGGCTGCCTGATTGTCTTTAATAAAAGTATCCGGCAAATGACTTGGTTTGATTTCAAGGCAGGTCTATTAATGGGGATTACTAACTTTGTCGCCTATTACTTACAAACTGACGGTCTCCGTTTTACCACGCCAGCCAAAAACGCCTTTATCACTACCATGTATGTTGCTCTGTCACCACTTCTCTTATGGATTCTTTGGCACGAACGGCCACGACGGAAAACCTACTTTGTTATTCCGCTAGCGTTAATCGGGATGGGCATTTTAACTAATGTTACAGCTACTGGATTAGCCTTAAATTATGGTGACCTTTTGACCCTTATTTCTTCAATCTTCTGGGCCCTCCAGTTAATCTTCTTTGGCAAAATTGCCTCGAAAGCTTCAAGTCCTTGGGTGATTATCTTTATGATCGGATTAATCCAGGGCGCTGCCGGATGGGGTGTTTCCTTTGCAACTGAGGCCCAAACTTTCTCTCACATCCACTGGCTCCAAGCGTTAATTCCTGTTGCTCTGCTTGCCATTCTCGTTACTTTCATTGCTCAGGGAATGCAAATTACCGCCCAAAAATATACCGATGCTACATCAGCTGGCTTGCTTCTGATGCTTGAATCGTTCTTTGCCAGTGTTCTGTCAGTAATTTTGGGTTATGATTCATTAACCCATTCGCTGATCATTGGTGGAGCAATCTTACTTCTCGCAAATGCGATTATGCAAACTGATCTTCACCGTCTCCCGTTCTTAAAACGGACTAATTAATTGCATTTAGCATCAACAATTGGTACTCTGCAATTATCTTTTAACCAAGAACTTCTTGGAAGCTGAAAGGAGTACGCCGATGAAGCTTTCCAAAACAGCCGCTAACCTCCTTCTCGTTTTTGTAACCATTCTTTGGGGGAGCACCTATATTTTCAATAAAATGGTGGTTAATGCCGGAATGCAATCAGGAACCATCAATGCGGTTCGTGGTGCTATGTGCGTGGCTGGCGGAATCATCCTCTTTCACCGCCAGCTAAAACAAGCTACCCGGTTTGACATCAAAGTAGGGTTAATCGTTGGCCTGGTTAACTTTTGCGGTTATTATCTAAGAACGCTCGGTCTTCGTTTCACAACACCGGCCAAGAGTTCCTTTATCACCGTGACTTACGTTATCTTGACGCCACTAATTTTATGGATTTTTTGGCACGAACGGCCACAACTCAAGATCATTTTTGCGATCCCGCTGTCGCTTGCTGGAATGGCAATTCTAACAGGTATTACCGGAAGTTCCTGGTCTCTTCGGTCAGGCGACCTAATCACTTTCTTCTCCGCCTTCTTCTGGGCATTGCAAATTATCATTTTCGGTAAATATGCTAGTCGGGCATCTAGTCCGTGGATTATCATTACATTGATCGGAGTTGTCCAAGTAATTTGTGGTACCCCATTAGCACTAACAACAGAACGAGCATCCCTTACCCACATTCATTGGCTCCAAGCACTTCTTCCACTAGCAATCATCGCTGTGGTAATTACCTTTGTCGCTCGGGGAATCCAGATTAGGGCGCAAAAGTACACTGATGCCACTTCTGCAAGTTTGATTCTGATGAGCGAATCATTCTTTGCAACCGTCATTTCCGTTTTTCTCGGCTACGACCAGCTTTCACTACGGTTAGTTATTGGTGGTCTACTGATTATTATAGCTAACGTGATCATGCAGTTTAATTTCCGTAAGTCAAAGCTAAGAGTGCAAGATTAAACTATCTTTAAGACAAAGACCTAAGTTCCCGCCAAACGGAGACTTAGGTCTTTGCTTTAATTAATTATTCTTATCGCGCTTCACAAATGAATAAAGTTCATCTGGTACATCTTTAAGCAACGGCGTAACCTTACCTACGGAAATCATCGTTAACGCGTGCATTGCCCGAGAAGCAATCGTATACAGCAACTGGCGTTCACTGTCATCAGGGTATTCTTGCTCGTTAGTGTTCCAAGCAAGCACTGCATCAAATTCTAGTCCCTTAGCTAAGAAAGATGGCACAATAATAACCCCATCAACTAAGCGCTGGTTTTCTGTCCGAATAAGCGTTGTCTTGACATTCCGCCGTTTTAATTCGTCATAAAGCTTTTCACAATCATCAAGCGTCTTGCCGATAATCGCCACTGCATCATGCTCCTGCTGGTACTTCTTTAGCGTTTCAACGACACTATCAACACCGGCAGAATAATTATCAGCTTCAATCACGGTTGGTAAATCGCCATTCCGATCAAAGGCCTCAATCGCCTCGCCATTCGTTAAGAAGTGCTTCGTAAAATCCGTGATTTGTTTAGTTGACCGGTAAGATTTAGTTAGTTGAACAACCTTTGTTTTTTCCGGATCAAACATTGTTCCCAATTGGCGTAAGAGTGAACGGCTATTTTCATGGGTAAAGATTGCCTGATTCAAATCACCAAGAAGAGTAAACCGAGCATTAGGGAACCGGAACTTTAAGTATGCTAACTGATAGGCATCATAATCCTGAACTTCGTCAATGAAGACATATCGAATATCCCGTTGGCCTTTCTTCCCGGTCATTAAATCGTAGAGGTAGAGATAAATGGTAATCCCGTTGGCGCTAATGTTTCCTTGACGGAGATCATCCTTTGTTTTTTCAACGTACGCTTCCCATTCAGCAGTGCTAATGCCAAATTTATTCAGGTCCATGAGCTTAGGGGTTGCTCGGAGGAGGTGGATAAATTGGGCGTTAATGTTTAGCCATAAATTATGATCAATCGCCCGTTTTACTGGTGTGAGCGCCTTCATTACAATCTGGCGGGCGAGAAACTTGAACTGTTGATTTTCATCCGCAAATTCTCGTGGCTGGTTGTCCATCAAGTCATCAATTTGTTCCTTGCTCAGGTTTTGTACGGCTTCTTCAGCCCACTTACTGCGCATTTCAACACTAATTCGGTGATTGAGGTACTTAATTAATGCTTCCTTAGTTCCATCAAGCCGGTTGCCAAGATTGTAGTTACTATTGAATGAGTAGTAAATTTCTTTAATTTTCTCTTTGCTAATGAAGACTTTTCCGCGGAACATCAGATTGCGAAAACGCATATTGGCCTTTCCTAGGTGCTTAGCATAACGCCCGGTTGCCTTAAAGTAAGCTAAACTCGTTGTTAGTTGAACCGCCTTCTTGGTTGTCGGATCCTGGCTGCTGGCAAACCGTTGAGCGAGCGTTTCTACGTGTAATCGCGGAACCCGCCGATTAGCAAATTGGTAATAAGTCATCTGGACCATGTTATGTTCCCCTAACTCCGGGAGCACCTGGTCAATGTAGTCATTAAATAATTGATTAGGCGAGAAGAGAACCACTTGCGACGAGCTCAGGTTTCCCCGGTAGCGATATAAAAGCCATGCAACCCGTTGAAGAACCGCAGCTGTTTTACCGGAACCCGCAGCTCCCTGAACGAAGAGAAGCTCATCTTTCGTGTCCCGAATAATTTCATTTTGGGTTCGCTGAATCGTTGTAACGATACTCTTCATCTTAGTGCTGGAATGAGTCCCCAAAGCTTCCAAAAGCATTTGATCACCGACCTGCTCGTCAGTGTCAAAAATCGTTACAATTGTCCCATCATCAATCTGAAATTGACGTTTGAGGGTCATGTTAACTTCCTGAGTTCCAACTGGAGTCTCGTAACTAACCTTTCCTAGCTTTCCCTCATAGTAGATCGAAGAAATCGGTGCCCGCCAATCGTATACCAGAAAATGATCTGGCTGATCACTAAATGATGCTAAGCCAATATAAACGGTTTCGGGTTTTTCGGCCCCCTTTTCTTGGAAATCAATTCGGGCAAAGTAAGGTTTCTTTTCTAAGCGTTTCAAGGTTGAAAGGCGATCCGCAGCGTGTTGCCAGCTATTTTGTCGTTCATCCAGCATCTGCTGTTGGGCACGAAATGACATTGCCGTATCCATCATCCCTGAATAGGTCGTCGTGTTTAGGTGAATATCATCAATCTGTTTATTAATTCCCTTAATATCATGTCGAGCGGTATGGATCTTTTCTTCGGCCTTTTCCTTAGCCTGTTTGATCTCATCAATAACGTGATCTAAATGCTGCTGTTCAAATTCTTGTACTGACTGTTCGGTCACTCTTTCTACCTCCATTCGTGAAATCGTCTTACTATTATATCATTGATGAAGCGGTGACCGAAACAATATCGCCCTGCTATCGTGAATGCTAAATTATCTTTAAATATTACTGCTACCCTAACTTTTAAGTCCAGAATAACGGTAAAATAGTATAATAACTCGATTCAGAAAGGAGCCTCGTCGATTGGCCAACTCATTTTATATCTTGACTCACATTGCTGAAGTGATCATTCCAATGTTTGAATGGTTGGGACCCTGGAGTTACGTTCTATTGTTTACAATCATTTTTATGGAAACCGGACTGGTCATCTTTCCGTGGCTCCCGGGAGAATCACTGATTTTCCTTACCGCCTCGTTTATTGCATTCCACCCTGTTCTGAAAATGGAAATTGTAATTCCCGTTTTCTTTTTGGCGGCTTTTATTGGTGATACGGTCAATTACTTTATTGGTCGCTCCCTTTCGCGCTGGCAATGGCTTTCAAAACGAGTTAATGGTCCCGGAATGGTTAAAGCTCATCAGCTACTAGAAAAGCACGGGATTAAAACCGTTGCGTTTGGTCGTTTTGTTCCGCTGATCCGGACATTCGTGCCGTTAATTGCTGGAACAATGCACTTTGACTTTCGTCGGTTTATGATTGGAAACCTCCTTGGTGTTATAATATGGGTTCTCCTCGCCAGTGTCGTCGGTTACTACTTTGGCAGTATTCCCTTCGTTAAGGAGCACTTCTCGCTAATTATCTTGATTTTTGCTGCTGGCGCTTTGCTAGTTATTGCCATCCTTGCCCTCATCCGCCATATTCGGCGAAAGATCCTTAAGCGGAATAACATGCTCTAACATTAAGCCACCACAGTTCCCACTTACCATTAAAGCATGGTAAAATAGTAGATAATTGTTATTACGTAATAAAGGAGCTGATCAAGTTGGCAATTACTGTCTACTTTGTTCGTCATGGTCAAACCTACCTTAACCGCTATAATCGGATGCAGGGCTGGTCTGACGCTCCCCTGACCGAAAAGGGGATTGAAGATGCTAAGCGTGTAGGAAGAGCACTATCGAAAGTTAAATTTGATTACATTTTCAGCAGTGACCTTTCACGGGCAGTGAATACCGCACGGTTGCTCCTTGCTGCTGACCCAAATACTGACCTTAAGGAGCCGATTCAAGAACCAGCATTTCGCGAAATCTTCTTTGGCTTTTTTGAAGGAGCAAATGGCGGTGCCGTTGTTGATATTGTTGGCGGTAAATATGGCTACCATACATTCTCACAAATGGCTGCCGGCTGGGGAACAGACGAACTTAAGGATCGAATTGCAAAGGCGGATCAATATGGGGACGCTGAAGATGCCGAACGTTTTTGGCAACGAATGGATAAGGGCTTTGATCGGTTGCGTAGCCTGCCAGATAACTCTGTTGCGGTTGTCGTTTCACACGGTGCTGCGATCCGCTCAATCGCTGACCGCTACCTTGAAGGGGTCGACCAAAACGTTTCGCCACGAAACGGCAGCATTATGAAAATGACACTAACTGATACTGATACTCATGTGGACTTTTATAACCAGCTCCACATTCCTGATAAATAAAAATAATTGAACTAAAAGGGGGAACACTACCTTTCAATGGATAACATACAAACTGAAGAGCCAGTATTAATCACTGGGTTAAATATCGAACAAGAAGACTTTGATTATTCCATGACCGAACTTGCTGAATTAGCCCAGGCAAATCACATGAAAGTAATCGACCGGATTGATCAGTCAATTGACCGGCCTAATCCAGCTACTTACTTTGGGAGTGGTAAGGTTGATGAAATTAAAGAAGCAGTTTTAGCTGAAAATATTTCAACCGTGATCACTAATGATGAGTTAACTCCTAGTCAGTTGCGAAACCTTGAGGACGAACTTGGCTGTCGTGTTCTTGACCGAACTGCATTGATTCTTGAAATCTTCGCTGAACGGGCACAGTCTAAGGAAGCCAAACTCCAGGTTCAAATTGCAGAATTACAATACCGGTTGCCACGGTTACAGACGAGTGCTAACCAACGACTTGATCAGCAGACCGGTGGCGGTAGCGGCTTCACTAACCGGGGATCCGGTGAAACCAAGCTGGAAATGAACCGCCGGACAATTCAGAATTCAATCAGCCACCTGCGAAAGGAACTCCGGGTAATTGATCGTTCTGAAGAAGTTAAACGGAAGCAACGGGACAAGAGTGCCATTCCAACAGCCGCCCTCGTTGGTTATACTAACGCTGGTAAATCTACAATCATGAATGGCCTCGTTGAAAAATATGGTGCTGGTGAAGACAAGACTGTTTTTGAAAAGGACATGCTATTCGCTACTTTGGATACTAGTGTTCGTCAATTGACATTGCCGGATCAAAAGCGATTCTTACTTAGCGATACGGTTGGTTTTGTCAGCAAGTTGCCAACCCACCTGGTTGAATCATTCAAGTCAACGTTAGCAGAAGCAGCTAATGCTGACCTGTTAATTCAGGTAATTGATGCTTCAGATCCACATTACGAAGACATGATGAAAACTACCCAAAAGACACTCAAGCAGATTGGAATTGAAAACATCCCAATGCTGTATGTCTTTAACAAGGCTGATAAGACCGACATGGAATATCCAGTGCTTGAGGGCGACGATCAAATCGTAATTTCTGCTAAGGATGATGAATCACTCGATCTTCTCGTTTCAACCATTCGGAAGCACCTGTTCCAAGACTATGTTGAAGCCAAAATGCTGATTCCGTTTGCGGATGGGAATGTTGTTTCATACCTTAATGAAAACACCAATATCTTGAATACTGAATATCAAAATAGTGGGACAGTTCTAACCGTTGAACTCTCGCAAAAGGATTACGACAAGTATCAAAAATACGTTATTAAATAATTAAAACTCGGTAGAAGAGGCAAAAATTGAGCTTCTTCTACCGAGTTTTTTATCGTAACAAATCTTTTAGGCTCCATTCAACAAGCTCATTATGCAACTTAAGAGCTTCTTTCGTTTGATGTGCCGAAATCTGATCAACTAATTGATGGTTTAAGCGAGTAATCTTTGCTTTGCCCTGTTGTTGACTATTCCAGTTCCCCAACACCACATATACTTGATGAAAACTACTAATTAACAATGGATATACTATATTACCTGAATCAATCGCCAACTGATGGAAAAACAAATATAAAAATTCCCCTAAGCGTTGATTGGAACTTGTAAAATCATCAACCAAATTATGGAGAAATGCCGCTTGAGATTTAGTGAGTTTATTACTAACGATTCGGATTATTTCCCCTTCAACTAACTTTCGTGCGGCATACATTGCCTTTAATAGATTAGGATCGTAATTTCCATTAGTATAATTTAGCAGCTCATTTAAAGTTCGCAAATCGCCATTTTTAAAATAATCATTCACAACGCTTCCCTTTTGCGGAATTATAGTGACTAGCTTTAAATCTGCCAAATAATTTAGCCCGCTATTTACTACCGAACGACTGATATTCATCTTAGTTGCTAAATCTCGTTCACTCGGAAGAGATTCACCCGGTTTTAACTGACCTGAAAATATCCAGCTCTCAACCTGATTAATAAAAAGTTCTACTTTAGTTTGAGCATAGATTGGCTTAATCTCCATATTTGCGTGCCTCCCCAAATTGGTTCAACCAGTTACCAATTTATATTTTATCACTCCTTTTATCGTTTTAGCCATAGAGCTCATTTAATATTATGAAAGCCCTTGCTAAACTAAAATTGTTCATTAAAGAAAGGGTGATTTTGATGACGATACAAAACGTAGTAGTTGCCGGTGGAGGGGTTTTAGGAAGCCAGATTGCCTACCAAACTGCTCTCAAAAATTTTCATGTTACCTTATATGATATTAGTGATGAATCTATTACACGATCTAAAAAACGTGTTGATTCATTATTTCCAGATTATCAAGCCGATACTGGATTAACTGAAGAAAAATTTGCTGCTGGCTTAAAGAATCTTAACTTTTCTACAAACCTTGCAAATGCTGTTCAAAATGCTGACTTAGTGATTGAGGCAATTCCGGAAAAGCTTGAAATTAAACAAGCTTTTTACCAACAATTGTCAAAAGTTGCTCCTGATAAAACAATCTTTGCTAGTAATTCCTCAACGCTAACTCCTAGCATGATGGTCAAAGATGTCGACCGTCCTGCAAAATTTGTTAACCTCCATTTTGCTAACCGTATCTGGCTATTCAATACTGCGGAAATAATGGGAACTCCTCAAACAGCTCCTGACACAATTGAAACACTTACTAAATTTGCTCGAGCAATTGGCATGGTTCCAATTATTCTCAAGAAGGAACAACCGGGTTATGTCCTAAACTCACTACTTGTCCCATTTGAGATCGCAGCTCTTAAGCTTTGGGCTACCGGTATTGCAGATGCTAGCACCATTGATAAGGATTGGATCATTTCAACTGGGGCTAAGATGGGGCCAATGGCAACGATGGATATTATTGGATTACGAACCCCTTATTACGTTGGTCTCGAATACTTGAAGACTCATGATGATCCAGTTTCTAAATTAACAATGCAAAAAATGAAAGAAATGATTGATGCTGGTCACTCCGGGAAAGATGACGGCCAAGGATTTTATCACTATCCTAACCCTGAGTATCTCGATCCTAACTTTTTAAAATAGCCTTTTATCACTCTAAATAACCACGATAACATACAAATATTCTCCAAAATGAAAAGTAATCATTCTGGAGAATATTTATTTTCTTATATGAAGAGTACACTATGCCGCCCGACGATTAATCATCGCCATAATCCAGGAAACGATTAATACCAGAATTACTGCACCGATAATCGAAGGGACGATTGCCATTCCGGCAACTTGTGGTCCCCAAGCACCGAGGACTGCTTCACCTAGTGATGAACCTACTAGTCCGGCAATGATATTACTGATGACTCCCATTGAACCACCACGACGAGTAATCGCTCCGGCAATTAATCCAATGACACCACCAACGATTAATACCCAAATCCAATGTAACATTTACATCCCCTCCTTTTATTCACCTAATTCTTCTTTTTTCTTAGCTGCTTTCTTCTTCAACTCATCTGCTTTTGCTTGCGCCTTACCGTGAGTTTCTTGTGCTTTACCTTCTGCCTCACGAACCTTATCCTTAGTTATTTTTCCTTCAACCTGTTTCAGCTTACCGACAACCTTGTTCTTGATACTCTTTTTGCTAGTCATAGTCTGCTCCTTTCTCTATTCGAGTGACTGTGTGCTAGTAACTTTCTTTGATGATTTGATCATAACAATAAGCGATTCCATTAGCGATACTTTACTAGTCTGCTTATGAAAGTATTAATATTAATTATCTTTTCCTTAAATTAACAAAAGACGTGAAGATACTAATCTACCAGCATCTTCACGTCTTTTAACGTCTGCCCGCTTTTTAATTATGAATTAAAAACGAACTTCATTCTTAACATTTTTTCCTTCAACAATCGCTGCAATATCATTCAAACTAACTTGAACCATGTTACGAACAGCAGTAGTCGTCATGAAGGCTACGTGTGGCGTCACTACCACGTTTGGCATTTCCACTAACTCCTTGAAGTCAGCCGGAACGTCCGCTGGCGAAACTTTTTTACTAAAGTAGATTGTTTCATCACCAAGGGTATCAAGTCCCGCTCCAGCAATTTTGTGATCCTTTAATGCCGCAATCAGGTCATTCGTATTAACAACTTTCCCCCGTGCCATATTAATCAAGATTGCATTATTCTTCATTTGCTTAAACTGTGGAGCAGCAAACATGTTTTCTGTACTAGAAGTCAACGGAACGTGGAGGGTAATAATGTCAGCTTCCTTTAACGCAGTTTCTAGATCAACAAAGGCATCAACATACGGTGCATAAACAACACTTGTTTCCCGCGTAACCGCAATTACCCGTGCCCCCAGCGCTTTATAGATCTGCGCGGTTGCTCCGCCAATGTGACCGAGACCGATAACTGCAACGGTTTGGTTATAGATTTCATTGCTAACAAGATCCTTACTCCAGCGGAAGTCAGCGTCGTTTACCATCCGTTCCTTAAATTCGCCAATCTGGCGCAAAAGGTACATTGCGTGAGTCAGTCCCATTTCCGCAATTGCCCGTGGAGAGTAGATAGAAACATTCGTGATCTTCAAGCCATTTTTCTTTGCTAACTCAAGATCGAACATGTCAAATCCTGCTGTCCGGGTTGATAGTTGTTTAATCCCAAATTGCTTTAACTTAGTATAGATCGCTGGATCGTCAATCTTACTGGTTTGGAGAACCGAAATTCCATCAAAGCCATCTACTAAATCAATTGTTGAAGCGGTTAGTTGTTCCTTAACTAATTTAACCTCATTGCCGGTTTTAGCAGCCCACTCCTTAGCGTAAGGTACTTCTTTATCGTCTACGCCAAACATAATTAGCTTCATTTGTAATCCCATCCTTTATATATCTGTAAGTATTTGTGTGCAAAAAATCGCTTACAATTCTTATTATACTAAATTGATGAGTAAACTAAAAAGCTGGAGACAAATTAGTCTTCAGCTCTTATTTAGAAAGTTATTTTTAAGTTAAGCAGCCTTAGTTTCCCGACGAGTAACAAAATCACGCTGAATCCAAACGGAGACAATCATTGCTAAGGCATCAATAATAACAAAGACAATCAAAGTTACATAATAATTGTGGAGTACTTGGTGAGTGTAGGAAAGAAGGATTGGTCCAACCATCCCCGCGGCAGCCCAGGCAGTTAAGATGTAGCCATGAATTGCACCTAATTCCTTTGTCCCAAAGACATCGCCGAGGTAGGCTGGAATTACTGAGAATCCAGCACCGTAGCAAGACATTAACAAGCAGAGTGCTAACGCAAAGATAAATGGTGTCTTAAAGAAAAGAAGAACGAAGAGCATTAAAATATCTAACACAAAGATCAAACTATACGTAAGTGGCCGACCGATAAAGTCAGATAATGTTGCCCAGGCAAGACGACCAAAGCCGTTGAATAAACCAATGATCCCGACCATTACCGCAGCGGCACTGGCAGTCATTGTCGTCATGTTCTGAGCCATTGGTGATGCAGCTGAAACAAGTCCAATTCCAGTTGTAATATTGATAAAGAACATGAACCATAAGAATGCGAAAGTCCGGGTCTTTAATGCTTGGTTAGCGGTTAATTCTTGGTTGGTTAAACTTACCCGTTGAGCATTTTCAGCGATTGCTTGCGGTAATTCATGAGGACGCGGCTTTTTAATAAATTGAGCAGCCACAATCATTACAACAAAGTAAAATGCTCCTAAAACATAAAAGGTATTCGCAATCCCAACAAGTGCCATCAGGTGTTGAGCAACTGGGCCAGTAAGCATTGCCGCAAAACCGAATCCCATAATCGCTAACCCGGTAGCTAACCCCCGCTTGTCAGGGAACCAGCGAACAATCGTTGATACTGGTGTAACATAGCCAGAACCTAACCCTAATCCGCCAATCACACCATAGGCCAAGTAAAGCAACCATAAGTGATGTGATTGGATTGCTAGTCCGGTTAGTGCAATTCCGCTTCCGTAACAAATACTTGAGATTGTTCCAGTAACGGTTGGACCAAACTTTTCAACTAGCCGTCCCATAAATGCAGCTGACATTCCTAAAAAGAAGATTGCCAAACTAAACGCAAATGATACTGATGTTTCCTTCCAACCAGTATAGGCAGAAATTGGCTTGGTAAATACACTCCAAGCATATACCCCACCAATCATTAAGTGGAGCATTACCCCCGCAATTGCGACTCCATACCGGTTTCTCGTCTTTGCCATTCTTGATACTTCCTTTGTTATTATTTCCGAACATTATTTTTAAATAATATATATTAGTTCGGCGTTTAAAAAAATAACACAGGCTTTTTAATTAAACAATAAGTAAAACACGAACTTTAATGTTGTAAGCGATTAAATAATAAATTATTAAAAGAGCCGGAAAAGTTAATGCTTTTCCAGCTCTTATTAATCATAATTAAATTCTATTTATTATCTTGACCGTTTGATGTAAAGCCATCGCCCTTACCCATTGGACCGTGTTCGTTAGCTTTTAAGCTTTCGACAGTTGGCGCACGGAAATCGTGTGATGCAATTCCCTTCATCGTTAACAAGAGTAACAAGTTGAAGACAACCGCGATTCCGAGAAGGACCAGGTTACAGAACAATGTGTAGTGAGTACCAAGACCACCACTAATTGAATCACGAAGGCCAAGAATTGAGTAGGTCATTGGTAGGTACCAGTGAATAACATTGTAGAACTTCATGGTAACTTCCATTGGGAATGTCCCACCGGAACCACCAAGTTGTAACATCAGAAGAACCATGGCAACAAACCGTCCAGGGTTATCAAAGGTCATCGATAAGAACATTACGACGGCCATTGAAGCGAGCCCGAAGAGAATTGTTGTTGCAAAGAATGACGGAACATGATCGACTGTTAAGCCACACATCATCATGATTCCACATTCAACAACGGCCATGGCAATTGCGGCTACCGCACCAACGACAACCTTACTGAACCACCAAGCAGTTGCAGAAGCATCTGGATCTGCAACCCGACGAATTGGGTAAACAAAGTTGAAGACCAGCATACCAACATAGAGGGCAACTGACAGAACATAAGGTGCCAGTGCGTGGCCATAGTTTGGTACGTAACTGTAGTTAGAGTGCTTTTCAACTGAAGGTTCAGCAATCATCTTAGCAGTCCGTGGTGAAGTCTTAATACCATTAATTGTCTTCGCACCCTTGCCAAGAGCAGTTGAGAGCTTAGTAGCACCAACATTCAGTTTGATAATTCCTTGGACAAGTGCAGGTGAATTATCAACTAATTGCTGAGTACCAGCAGCCAATTGGTTAACCCCAGCAGTCAATGCAGGAACCTGCCCATTCAGTTGACCAAGAGCACCAGCAAGTTGACCAGCACCAGCATTCAATTGACCAGAGTTAGCCGTTAATTGACCAACACCAGCACCTGCTTGCGCAACTCCAGCGGTGTATTGACCAATCCCAGAAGTTAACGTTCCGGCACCAGCGGCAGCAGTATCTACTCCGTTAGTGTATTGGTTGACACCGGCATTCAACGTGTTGGCACCAGAGGAGATTTGGCCAGTAGCTTCTTTTAACTTATTAACGGCATCTGGCATTGACGATAAAGTACCCTTATAACCATTTAAAGTATTAAGTAATGTATTAGCTTGCTTGATTGTGCCATCAGCATTATCAAGGATTGTTGACATTTGAGAAAGCTGACCAAGTTGCGATTGCATATCACTTAAAGAACTCCCCAAGCTATTTAAACTAGTTAATGTCTCACCCACACTGGCAATAGTTTTAGCACTATCCCCAGCAGTTTTCGCATTTGCTCCAGCTTGCGCAGCTGATGCACCTAATTGGCTCTTAATATTATTATCACTGGTTGAGCCTGCAAGTTCTTGTAATTTACCAGCGATCTCAGCATCACTTTTGGCAACACTACCCGCACCACTTGCAGCACTGGTTAATTGTCCCTTAACCTGACTGACACCAGCTAAAGCACCTGAAGCCTGTTGAAGCTTACCCGCACTTTCTTGGACACCAGCTAAAGCAGCCTTAGCAGTCGTTAAACCAGTTTGTAACTGAGTTAATCCCTTTTGAAGGTCCTGTGCCTGATTCATTGCGCCCATAATACCGTTAAAGTCAATATTTCCCAACTGACTATTAACAGTACTATTTAGCTGACTTGCACCAGTAGCTAATTGACCAGATCCACTTCGTAACTGACCAGAGTTGCCACTCAACTGACTCAAACCACTTTGCAGTTGACTTGCACCAGAGTTCAGCGCACCAGAATTAGCGTTCAGTTAACCTAATCCAGCAGCAAGCTGACCAACGCCACCAGTGTATTGGCGAATACCGTTAGCAAGTGTTTGACTACCAGATGCCAATTGTTGGGCACCGGCAGCTAATGGGGCGACGCTTACCCGCAATGTTTGAACACCGTTGTTTACTTGGAAAACCCCAGCAACATACTGGTTCATTCCGCTTTGAAGGGTAACCATTCCAGTGCTTAGTTGCTTTGCCCCGTTAGCAGCAGTGCTCATTCCTTTACCAACGGTGTGCAAGGCCTTAAACATTGCCGTAGCATATGCCCGGGTAACTTGCGCCCGAATTTTTTCGTTCAGCTTGGTCATCCCGAGTTGACTAATTACTTCACCAATGTAGTTAAGGGAACCATTAGTCTCATACTTCAACTGCATTTGTTTAGGATGCTTATCCAATACAGTTGTGGCATTTTTCGAGAAGTCCTTTGGAATTGTCACTACTGTGTAATATTTCCGGTGGGTTAAACCATAATGCGCCTTTTCTGGTGAAACGATTTCCCACTTTAATTGCTTATTCTTCTTTAATTCTTTGACCATCCGGTGTCCAATATCCATCGTTTGTCCACGATATTCAACTGGAACATCCTTATTGACAACCGCTACTGGTAAGTTTTCTGTACTCCCGTATGGATCCCAAACAGACTTCAGGAAAAAGATACTGTAAAGGAATGGGATGATACAAATAACAGTAGTGGAAATTAATAATAGTCGATTGTGCAGGATATTCTTAAATTCTGCTTTAATCGCATTCCACATTTCTATTCTCCTCTTATCCCCTAAATATTTTTATTAATAATTTCACTGTTTTTGTTCCAATTGACGACCAATTGATAACGACTGCATCGTTCGTTTGGCAAACTCAATCACATGTTCAATTGAAACATCATAATTTTTCTCCTGCCACCAATAAAACGTGCCGATCAGTGCGCCACTCAAAACATAAGCCAGCATCTCCGGATCATCGGTTTGCTGTAATAATTGAATAACGGAATCATTGCTCTTTTCACGCCGTCGTTCCAACATGATCTGGCTTAAGATATGCATCATTTCAGCATATAGCGAACTATGAGCACTTTCAGATGCTAAGTGCCGAAAAACGTTCTTATGATCATTGACGTAATAAATTAATTGCTTAATTAAATCATCCTCGGAATCACTACTATCAACCAGCCGGTTTATTTGTGTTCCCAGAGTTTGTTCAAGGAGGTCATATTTATCACGGAAATAACGGTAAAAACTACTCCGGTGTAATAACGCTTCTTGACAAATCTGGTCAACGGTTAGGTGCTCAAAGGAATACTCTTCAAGCAACGTCAACAATGCATTTTGAAAATCACGCACGGTTCTCGTGACTCGCACAACTTTCCCCTCCTTTTCGCCAATTTTGCAATGAATATTGTAAACCGTGTCAAAAATAGACAACAGAGTTAATTTGGCACATCTGAGCTAAAATGAGACAAAAATAAACTATTGTCTTATTAGATTAGGACAATAGTTTTACTATACAATATTTTGTTTAATTGTAGTTCTTTAATTTGAAGTTCGTTGACGATATGCAACCTGAGCCTTCAGACCATAATCAGCAGTTGTCATGATTGTGGTGCCGCTTCGACCAGGAATCTTATTTGGTCCATCAACCACGACCAAATTAGCTAAATAAATTCGGTATTTCTGGTGGGCCTCCCGAACATCGGTCAACCCAATCTTAGAAATATGGCCAACTGGTCGCCGCTCCATTTGATTCATCCCCATGTAAATTTCAAGGCGATGACGAATCGGATCATGAACTAATTCAAAAAATGGCGGAATTGATTCCACATTCAATGCTTGAACTGGTTTATGGGTCTCTTGGTACTGGCGAATAATCTCCCGTTCACTCATCCCGTTAAAATCATTAACAAAAATCTTTTCCGTTAAAAGCCGATCAACCACTTTTTGGAGATTTTCTTGTTCTGAATGATCAATCTCAACAGTTGCGGGGATCGTATCCGCCCCATCAAAAAGACCATTTGACTGGTTAGCAAGTCCTGTTGAGTACCGGCCAGCAGCTCTCCGTCTCATCTGCGATTGACTATTGTCCGCAAACTTCTGCCCCGTAATTTTGGCAATTCGTGGTGACAAAAAGTCAAATTGCGACGTCTTGCCTAAAAAGTAGAAAACAAAGTTAACGTAAATAAAGTACGTGATTGCAATCATCGCTAAACAGTACAAGAACCCACGCAACCAGGCTTGATTAACAAATAAGCGGAAGGTTACGTATACCAAGTAAATATCACCTAGAGTCGCTAGAACAATATAAATCCGGTTCTTCAATTTAACGTCCAGGTTAAAGTAACTTAACGATGAATTAATCATATCGAGAAAACTAAACATTAGTTAGGTTCACCCCGCTTATTGATTATCAGTTGTGGCCTGAGTATTAGTATTTTGACCACTATTTGATTGACCTGTCTGGCTTTCGTTGCCAGTTGAAGTATTACCACCGTTATTTTGCTTATTCTGGGTAGTAGTCGAGGATGAGCGTTCAGTATCGTTCCCAGTATTATTTTGATTTTCCTGAGTAGTTGAATTGTTATTACTACGAGTACTGGAAGATTGCTGTTCGCTTTCATCCTGTTGTGAAGATGAACGGCTAACTGAGCTACTGTCATCAGAGTCCATTCGCCGACTAACTGACGAGGTAGAACTCACTCGTGCACCTTCAGATGTATGCGTTGCGTGGTTAACCACAACGTTAGTAGCCCCCAGTGCTAATACAATTGAAAACAACGCAAAGGGAGTTACGAAAGGTGGGATTTTATTTGCCATAAATAAATGCTCCTTTTCTACAACCTATCATACTCGCTTTTTTCCTCCATAAATATTAAGGAAAGTTGAAATTATTTTGTCTTTTCCTTTCTTGCCCGACAATTAGCGCAAATACCATGCAACTCAAACGTATGGCCATTAATTTTAGCCCCCGGCAACTGCTTGGCAAAAAAGGCATAATCAATTGGTGGCATTTGAATCTCTTGCACCCTGCCACAAACATCACAAATAAAATGATGGTGATGATTGGAATCACAGCAAACCTTAACCTGCATCCGTTCACCAGCTTGCCTAGTTTCAACAATCCCCAAGCTTTCAAAATCCTTGAGGTTCCGATATACGGTACCATGACTAAGTCCCGGATTATCCTTCCGCAAGCGTTGATCGACATCCGTAAAATCAATGTAATGATCCGGATGTTCGGCTAGAATCTCAATCATTTGCTGACGCTGCTTAGTCCACCGTGAACCATTATCCTTTAATACCTTACGAGCTTGCTCTACAAGGTCACTCATCTAATGCCACCTCCCCAATGAGAAAAATATTCTACCATAAATTAGTCATTTTCTGAACTGATTTGTCTTACTATTCGGTCAATTTGAGTAGTTGTTTGCGACCAGGAATCATTAACAACCACATTTGCAATTCCTTTAAGCTCATCCGGTAAATGAAGGTCACGGTGATACTCAGGGCTCTTCAGCCTTGAATGGACTGCCCGTAATTCATCTCCCCGTTTAACCATCCGGTGAGCTAGCGAGGCAATATGACTCACCGTCAGAAAGATAATTATCGCGCGATCACCAAGCTTCTGGTAATAAGTGAACGCTCCCTTGGTATCCAGCACAATCACATCATCGTGTCCTGTTTGCCATCCTGTAATCAAACTTTCTAATGAAGAGCCGTAAAGATGGTGATCATATTCGACGGATTCCAGCAAATGAAGTCTATTCATTGACGCCGGCGTCTCAAAATGGTAATCGACCCCATCCAGTTCATTAGGGCGTGATGCCCGCGTTGTATGGGTAATGATCCGCTCCATTTTGTAACGATCATGAAGATACTTAGCAACCGTTGTTTTCCCCGAACCAGCTGCACCGACAATTACAAATACCTTTCCAGAATTCATATTACTTTGTTAAGTGGTCGTTAACCTGATCGAGCAATTGCTTAAGGTTGTCATAAGTTAACCGTTCTCGAGCATCAGCATAGTTAAACCAACCACAGTTTTTGATTTCTTCTGCTTGTAAATGAATATCTTCGCTCTGCGTTAAGTCAGCAGTATACAGCGTCATCTGCTTCCGGTTACCATTTGGCAAGTCATATTCAGTATATACGTGAAAACTAGTGTCGATTGGCAATACTAACTGTGTTTCTTCTTTGATTTCTCGTTTAGCAGTTTCTTCTAAGGTTTCGTTCCCTTCAACGTGACCTTTAGGGAATCCCCAAAAATGGCCCTTATTCTGACTTTCTAACAGTAAGTATTCAATTTCACCATTATTCTTTCGGTAAACAACAGCACCACTAGTAATTTCAATTGCCATAGTTATTGACTCCCTTTAAAATAATCTAATGTTTCTAATTGACTTTTAATATTAATCAAATGTATTATATTTAGTATCCGCGACAGGAATTGCTCCCTGCCGCTAAATTTATTATAGCAAAGGTGGGTTAAAGATGGGCTTAAACATTTTCCGAAAAGAAAGTCTCGATCGTTATCTCGGAGCTGATAAACTCTTCGTTAAAACGATGAACGCTCGCGATCTGATGGCTATCGGAATCGGAACCGTTATTGGTACCGGGATCTTCATTCTTCCTGGTACTATTGCTGCTAAGCAAGCTGGACCGGGGGTTTCTCTCTCCTTCTTACTTTCCGCAATCGTTTGTGCATTTGCCGCAATGTGTTATGCCGAATTCGCTTCAGCATTACCCGTTGCCGGTAGTGCTTATTCTTATGGTAACGTGGTGTTCGGCGAATTCTTTGGTTGGCTCCTTGGATGGGCGTTGATCCTGGAATACATGCTTGCCGTAGCATCAGTCTCAACGGGGTGGGCAGCCTACTTTAATTCATTTATCGAAAGTTTTGGGCTAAAGATCCCTCACGCCTTATCAGGGCCGTTTGATCCCGCACACGGTACATATATCAATATCGTTGCGGTCGTCATTGTCCTCTTAATCACCGTAATGTTATCTCGTGGTTTACAATCTTCCGTCCGGGTTAACAACATTGCGGTAGTGATTAAAGTTGCTATTATTTTAATTTTTATTATTGCTGGACTGTTCTTCATCAAGCCGAAGAATTACCATCCATTCTTGCCTTACCACATGAGCGGGGTTATTCATGGGGCAACGATCGGTTTCTTTGCTTACTTAGGTTTTGACTGTGTTTCTAGTTCAGCCGCTGAAGTAAAGAATCCAAAGCGCAACATGCCTCTTGGAATCATCGGTACTTTAGGAATCGTTACCTTGCTCTACATGGGGGTTGCAGTTGTCCTTACAGGAATGGTGAAGTATACCCGGCTAGACGTTGCTAACCCTGTATCATACGCGCTTCAGCTAGTTCACCAAGACTGGTTGGCAGAACTGCTTTCAATTGGGGCACTAGTTGGAATGTTTACCATGATGGTCGCCATGATTTACTCAAGTTCACGGTTAATTTACGCGATTGGCCGTGACGGATTATTGCCAGCATTCTTAGGAAAGTTGGACAAGAAGAGTCACTCTCCACAAGTTGCTCTCTGGATTGTTGCCGTGATTATCGCTACTATGGGTGGCTTAGTTTCACTTGATCAATTAACTAGTTTAGTTAACATTGGGACCTTATTTGCCTTTACATTGGTTTCATTTGGAATTATCCCTCTTCGTCACCGAAAGGATATTGGTAACCGTGGTGGGTTCAAGGTTCCTCTCTACCCAGTTATTCCGATTCTCTCTGGACTGCTTTGTCTAGCAATGATGACCCAATTGCAACTTGAGACCTACATTGGTGCTGGAATTTGGTTCACACTGGGGATTATTATCTACTTCACTTATGGCTACTGGCACAGTAAGCTAAATGACAAACAAAATTAAATTTTAAATTCCGCGGATTGGCTTCATTTCAAAAGCTAATCCGCTTTCTTATTCCCCGATAAACGTTTGACAAGCCATTTTTACTTTTGTTAGTGTTTTTAACAATACGTTTTAAACTTTATTGTTAATTTCAAGGAGGAATCAATTAATAGACACTCTCAAATGACTGTCTAATATTTATGGAATATACAAAAAAGAATTATAAAAAAGCACCCCTAAAAGCTGAAGTGCCCTACAATTGTTAGACAAGAAATCTAATGATTGTGGGGCACCTTTTCTATGGTCAAATATAAATCAGAATTGAAGGCACAGATTGTCCATGAATATCTGTCAACTTCACAAAG
>NZ_JABUXQ010000030.1 GCF_014838735.1 Limosilactobacillus portuensis
ATCAATTGGTATCTGAATTCACGGCCACTTAAATGTCTTAATTGGCATACACCAATCGAGATCTTCTTGCTTAATCTACGTCACTAAATTCGTTCAAGTTATTTCTTGCAATCTGCCTTAAAATTACTTTCTCTTTGGCGTGCTCCCACCAGTTAGGGTAAATATAATTAGCGACAGTACGCCAATTGCAATTAATTGATTGACTAACATTCTTCTTCCTCCACTGTAATACTTCTAATTTACATATTGCTATTTAACGATATGTTGTTCAAAAAATAAAAGAAGAATCACTATAATTCTTCTTTAATCAGATCCCCCAGCTCTTGAACTGCTTGCTCATTTCGACGGTAGTATGTCCACTTACCATGTCGCTCTGAAATTACAAGTTCTACCTCCTCAAGCATGTTCAGGTAAGATGAAATTGTTGATTGAGCTAATCCAGACTGATTAACTAAATCACCAACACAAACACCGCCATAGTTCTTGATTTCTTCTCTAATTGGTAAACATGTTGGTACACGAATTTCATTCTCAGGATCTTTCAACCACTGCAAGATCTCAAGACGCGTCTTATTTGCCAACGCTTTAAATAGTTTTTCATTTAATTTCATGATTTTATTATATCGTCATTTTTCGATATGTCAATAACATTAGTTTAAATCCCAACCTAATTGCTAATCGAGCAAGCTTAATCGCTAACAGTCGTATTCTGAGATTGACGGTATTCTCGCGGTGTTAGTCCTACCCGTTCCTTGAATATTTTACTAAAATAGGCACTCGTACTAAATCCCGTTTGCAAGGCAACATCAGTGATTGAAAGCTCCGATTGACGTAATAATTTCTTCGCCTGCTCAACCCGGTAATTTAATAAGTATTCAATCGGCGTTTGGTGAATATTTTTCTTAAATGACCGAATACATTCTTTGGGACTAACATTGACCGCAGTCGCAATATCATTAATTGTTACCTTTTCCGCATAGTGTTTGTGCAAGTACGCTAAAATATTTTTGCTGCGTTCACGTGGGCTAACCGTTAATTGCTGATGTTGTTCTTGAAACTTAATTTCAGCAATCAGTGTTAACCAAGCTTGTGAAAGGAGATTGCGAATTTCAAATTCCTTATCAGACTGGTCTGCTAATTCTGTTAACTGGTGGAGAAAAGTGATGAATTTTTTGCCGGTCGGGTTAGCTTCTCGAATCACTAAAACTTCAACTGAACGATTTTTTAAAACAGGGTTTAGGTATTTGGTATAGAAAGCACTATTGAAATATCCGCCAAGTAGAATCGGATGGAAAAGGTGGGCGTGTTCAACTGTCTTTGAAGAACCGGCAGCTTTTTGCTTTTTATCCATCACGTTTGTATTAATAAAATAGGCTTCTCCCTGCTTGATTATGTAAGTGTGATCAAAAGTTTGAATTTCAATCGACCCTTGGTAAGCATAGTTAAACTCTACTTCTTCATGCCAGTGCCACGGGATAACATCGGTGGTTAAATCACGACGGTGCATTGTATATGGAAAAGCACTCGTAATACCAGCAATATGTTCAACATCATTTGTATCTTGAATAAATGGTATTTTTTGCATCTTATTATGTTCCTTCCCAATACTATAAAAAAATTGCCAATCCTGTCCTTATACTTATAATATAGGGCAGAATTTTTATATGAACAACCCGCCTTCCCTTGTAAACTTTAGTCATACTCTGAAATACAAGGAAGGTAATAATATGATTCACAACTTTGACTTTTATTCACCTACTGAAGTTCTTTTTGGCAAGGAAACTCAAAAAGATACTGGGAAATACGTTAAAAAATACAACGGCCATAACATCTTAATTGTTTATGGAAGCGATCGGATTGTTAAGAACAGGTTATTAGAAGAGATTACCAGTTCATTAAAAAATGAAAATATTAACTATCACTTATTAAGCGGCGTTGTCCCGAACCCACAGCTAGGCAAAGTTTACGAAGGAATTGACCTTGGCAAACGTGAAAAGATTGATTTTCTTCTCGCTATTGGTGGCGGGTCTGTTATCGATACCGCCAAGGCAATTGCTTATGGCCTAGCCGAACCAGAAAATAATGTTTGGGAACTCTTTGAACATCAGCGCAAAGCGAAGGCATGTTTGCCGGTTGCCTCAGTGTTAACAATCGCGGCGGCTGGTAGTGAAACAAGTATGGGTGCGGTAATTACAAACGAAAAGAATGAAGAGAAACGCGCCTATGATGATGACTTAGCTCGACCAAAGTTTGCAATTATGAATCCGGAATTGACACTTAATCTTCCCGATTTTCAAACAGAATGCGGGGCAACTGACATCATGATGCATACAATGGAACGTTATTTCACTAACGGCGGAAATATGGAATTAACAGATGCGATTGCGGAAGGACTATTACGAACTGTTAAGGAGAACGCACTATTATTGCATCATGATCCGCAAAATTACGATGCCCGTGCAGAAGTAATGTGGGCTGGTTCGCTTTCCCATAACAATTTAACTGGTTGCGGGAATGATGGTGGTGACTTTGCAACCCATATGCTTGAACACGAAGTCAGCGGAATGTTTAACGTAACTCATGGTGCCGGTCTCGCCGCAATTTGGCCAAGCTGGGCGCGATATGTTTATAAAGATGACTTAGCCCGTTTTGTTAAATTCGCAAAGAACGTGATGAGGGTTCAAGAACAAGGTACTGATGAAGAGATCGCTTTAGCAGGAATTGACGAAATGGTTGAGTTTTACCATTCAATTGGGATGCCAGCTAATTTTGCCGAGTTAGGAATCCACCCTAGCGAAACACAAATTATGGAAATGGCACAATCATGCTCTAATGCTACTGGTGGGCACAAGGGATCAGCGAAAGTTCTCTATTATGACGATATGGTACAAATCTATAAAATGGCTAACCAGGAGATTTAGCTTAAATTATCAAGACTTACTTATCAGAAAACAGGCGCCGTAATTCGGTAAATTCGAATCATGACGCCTGCTTTTTAGATTTATGTAAGCAAGAATTTATAGATCAATAATTTCTGGGTCATACCCTTGTTCTTTGATAAATTTCATCAAATCAGTAGTTTGAATAAAAATGGTATGAGTATTTACATTAGGGTGGAATGTTAAAATTGGATCTTCCGCTAACATATCCTGATCAAAATATACTTTGATATTATGTTCCTCATTATTCATTAAGCCAAATGGTGAAACCACTCCAGCATGGGAGCCTAGTTGTTCTTGTAAATCATCTGGACGCGCCATTGATACTCGCTTAGCACCCGTCAACTCTTGAAACTCCTTAAAGTCCATTGGTTTCTGATCATCCATAATTACCAGGTAAAAATGCTTCTTCTTTCCCTTCAGAAACATTGTCTTTGTCCGGACACCCTCATGCCCTTCAATATATTTATCAGCTTGCTCAGTTGTTTCAGCAGCTGGATGGTCAACCATTCCATACTTAATTTCTAATCGATCAAGTTCGGTAATTACTTGTTCATATGTACCTTCTGTCATCTTTTTCACCACCATTTTTATTAATTACATTATAACATGTCTAGTTAAAGCGTTTTCTCTGAATGAAAGAATAGTTTTTATTTATTATAACTGTTAAAATTGTTTTTAGAAAGCGCTTTATTAGACGTAATAAAAAGTGTTGATTATTTTTATACTAAACATAAAAAGGAAAGTGATTGTTATGACAGAACCATTATTCTTAAAGCCAGTCTTCCATGAAAAAATTTGGGGCGGTCGTCGGTTAGCTGAAGATTTTAATTACGATATTCCAGACGGGACAATTGGTGAGTGCTGGGCAATTTCTGGGCACCCCCACGGCCCTAACGTAATTGAAAATGGTGAATTCAAAGGACAACTCCTTCCAGATGTTTACGCACAGCATCCAGAAGTATTTGGCAATCCCAAATCAAAGGTCTTTCCACTATTAACTAAGATTCTCGATGCTGAAGCCAGCTTATCGGTCCAGGTTCACCCAGATAATGCGTATGCTGAAGAACACGAGCATGAATTAGGGAAAACTGAATGTTGGTACGTTATTCACGCTGATGAAGGTGCTTACCTAACTTATGGCCATACAGCTAAAACTCGTGAAGAGCTCAAAGAAATGATTAACAACCATGAATGGCAAAAGCTTTTCGATAAAAAGCCTGTTAAGACTGGTGACTTTGTTTACGTTCCATCAGGTACTATCCACGCCCTTAATAAGGGAATTGTCGTTCTTGAAACCCAACAAAGTTCAGATACTACTTACCGAATTTACGACTACGATCGGGTCGACAAAAAGACTGGTAAGAAACGTGATCTACACTTGAAGCAATCAATTGATGTTACTACTGTTCCATTCAAAGAACCTGAACTACATATTACCTCTGAAAAAATTGGCAATTCTGAAGTAACGACTTTAATTACCCAACCTGATTCACCATTCTTTAGTGTTTATAAGTGGGATGTAAATGGTAAATTAACAAGAAAGCATGAACATGGGCCATATACCTTAATGTCAGTTATTGACGGTGAAGGGACTCTAACCGCTGATGGTAAGACATATCCATTAAAGAAAGGTGTTCATCTTCTAATGCCAGCAACTATTGATGAATGGCAATTGGATGGTAAGATGCTGATTATTGCTTCGGAATCGGTAGAATAGTATTAACTAATATTTAATAAAATATGGGCTAGCAAAAATGAGAAAAACAATCTCTAGTTCTGTTAGCCCATGTTTTTGTTGTGAATTATAATTTTAAACTCAAAATTTATATTAATATTCCCTAGTCGGCCAGTTGCTCATAGTAGCCATCATCAACTTTTTCTAGCCATTCACTAGTCCCCTTGGTAATTGCAATGTGGGAGAACCAGGAGTCCTTAGTAGCGCCATGCCAATGCTTAACGCCTTCGTGAATGGCAACCACGTCACCTGGCTTGAGCAGTTGAGCGGGCTTGCCTTCTTCTTGGTACCAGCCTTCACCGGCAGTTACCAGGAGAATTTGGAAACCATCGTGGTGGATGTGGCAGTATTCCGGCAGCCGGGTTCAAAGTTAACGTTGGAGACATTAATATCGATATTGTCATCAGGAGAAACTAAGCCATTAAGATAGCTTGTTCCAATAAAGTATTTTGCAAAAGCGATATTCTTGTCGCCAAAGCCAAACATATCATTTTTTACAGCTTCTTCATTCTTCGTCATAAAAACATCCTCCTTGATAAGTTAAAATTCAATTTCTTGGTTACTCTTAGCTTATAAGAAAAACGCCACTATGTATAATGCTTATTATAAGTGTCTAATCATTCAAAAGTTGAATTATAATTTTCGAAGCCATGACGCTAACGAACTTGGACTGTATTTAGGGGTTGCATGAGTTAAAACGTGGTAGCCATCAGTAATCTTTAGCTTACCAGCTTGGGCAACAAAATCAGCTTGATAATTACCCGTATCACTCCAACCGGTACTAAATGGCACTACCTTCCCCTGATAATCTTTCATCATTCTTAAAAGGCTAATAATTGGGGAGGCAACCTTACCGTCCCAAACTGGTCCGCCAACCAGAATGGTATCGTAATAATCCAATGCTGGTAATTCAGTGATAATTTGGGGAAGTCGACCATTCTGATTATCAGCTTTAAAAATTTGATCTGTTTCCTCCATATCATCAGGGAAATATCCTCTGGGAACTTGGAGACGAAGAATATCAGCTCCTGTCTGCCGATGAATTGCGCTAGCTAATTTAGCAGTGTTACCAAACTGTGAATAGTAAAGAATTAAGACATTTCGTACCATGTTTATCTTCCTTTCGCAAAAACTAATCGATTTACGTTATTCAAATTTTAGCTTAAAATAGTGTTATCTATTCACTATTTGAATCGAGGAACCCCTATTATGGATACAAGAGTAATTAAATACTTCTTAACTGTAGCACAAACGAATAATATTACCCATGCTGCACAACAACTTCATGTTACTCAGCCAACTCTTTCCCGACAAATGATTGAACTCGAAAAAGAACTCGGGGTAACTTTATTTGACCGTAAGCAGCGCCGAATGGAACTTACTAGTGAAGGAATTCTCTTCCAACAACGTGCGTCTACGATCCTTTCCTTGCTTAGCCAAACAAAACAGGAACTTCAAAACACCAAGGAAGAATTAACTGGTGTTCTTAATATTGGCTGTGTTGTTTCAAAGGTTTCAAAATTCGTGATGAAGATTATTAGTGACTTTCAGAAAAAATATCCAAAGGTAAGCTTTAACCTTTACGATGGTAATGGTGATTTGCTTCGTCAACGCTTGGATTCCGGTTTAGAAGATTTTGCTGTGTTGATTGAACCAGTGGAGGCTGCCAAGTATAACTTTATTGTTTTACCAGTTCATGAGCAGTGGGGATTGATTACCAAGAAATCTGATCAACTAGCAGCAAAACATTCGATCACCAAAAGCGATCTGTATAAACTACCACTAATTATTCCAACCCGGAATATTGTTCGTGATGAAATTAGTGATGTTTTAAAGTTAGATCAAACAAAGTTAAATATTATGGCAACAAATAACTTACCAAGCAATGCCTATGAACTGCTGAAAGCCGGAGATTATTATATGTTGGGAATTCAAGGGATTGTTAATTCATTTCATGATCCCGAATTGACATTTATCCCCTTTTCCCCACATAAAGACACCGGCCACGTTCTTGCATGGCGGAAAAACACCGTCGTTACTCCCGTAATGGAAAAATTTCTTCAAGAATTTGCTGACCAAGCTGAAAATTCTTAAAAGATTGAAATTGATAGGGTAAACGACTTACAATAAATTATCAACATTCTAAGGAGTGAAATCAATGCTATATAACGCAGCGCTAGTTCTTGAGGGTGGCGCTTTTAGAGGACAGTATACTGCTGGCGTCTGTGACACATTACTCGCTAATCACATTGAATTTAGTAGTGTGATTGGCGTTTCTGCTGGATCATTAAATGGTGTCAACTTTGTAGCAAAGCAATATGGTCGAGCAGCAAACATCAACATTAACCATCGTCATGATCGCAACTATATTGCTATGACGCGCCTTTTCAAACGACAAGTGATCAACATGAACTACCTATTCGAGGATCATGGTCTTTCATGGCATAACTTTGATGAACGAGCCTATATCAGATCAACCTCACATTTCACAGCTGTTGCTACTAGACTTCAGGATGGTAAAAAAGCACTCTTTACGGACTTAACGGGTGAGAAATTGACTCAAGTATTAATTGCCTCTTGCTCAATGCCATTTATGATGGATCCTGCCCCGACTCCTGATGGTCTTTGTCTCGATGGCGGAATTGCTGATTCAATCCCTTTTGATGTCGCCCAAGAACAAGGCTACAATAAAATTGTTGTGATCCGTACTCGCGATGTTAGCTACCGAAAGAAACCGTCAAGTCGACCAGTTTGCCAATTATACCGACGTTATTTCAAAGACTATCCTCAGTTTGCTGAAGCTGGGATCCTTCGTCCAGAGGTTTATAACCAACAAGTAGCACAGATTGAACATCTTAGAAGGACCGGACAAATCTTTAATATTGCACCCCAACATCCCGTTAAGGTTGGTCGAGTAGAAAGTAACGTTAAAAAGATCCGGAAACTATACGAAACTGGGCGTCAAGAAGCAGAACAACTATTACCAAGTTTAATTGACTACCTTAATGCTTAAAAGCGGTTTCTATGTTATTATAATGGTATGTTAATAAACAGCATTAGGGGTGTCTGTTTGCCAGACTGAGATGTATTAAGATATACGGACCCTTGAACCTGTTAAGCTAGTACTTGCGAAGGAAAATGCTAACTCAATATATAAAAAATAATGGAGCTGTTAGTTAACACTTAACTAGTAGCTCCATTTTTTAGGACGTGAGATTTTGACTAAATTACAGCTAAAACTATTAGAGCAAGTTCGTCATCAAAACCCGGTTGTGCTGACAATCCCTAACATGGTAACTCCAGATAAGGTTGCTGATGGGGTGAGTGCGATTGGTGCTTCACCAATCATGTCTACCGCACCTCAAGAAGCAGCAGAAATGGTGAAATTAGCCGATGCGATTACGATTAACCTAGGAACCATTCACGAAGAACAGGCTAACGAGATTACAACTATCCTCAAAAATAACCAAAATCAAAAGCCAATGGTGCTTGATCCGGTTGCGATCGGTGCTAGTCATTACCGGTTAGCTTTTGCAAAACAACTATTACAAGACCACCACTTTACTGTTATTCGGGGAAATGCTGGTGAAATTGCCGCATTAGCGAATATTAATTGGCATTCACGCGGAATTGACAGTGGCAGTGGACAAGCGGATCTTCACGAGATTGCTAAAACGGTCGCTAATAAATATCACTGTATTGTCGTCCTGACTGGTAAAACAGATACTATTACAGACGGCGATAATACTTTTATTAATCAGCTTTCCACTAGTTATTTTGTAACTAATGTAGGGAGCGGTGATATTCTTTCTAGTGTTATTGCTGCTTATCTCGGTGTAAGCAAGGATTATTATACAGCTGCCTGCACTGCAACTACAGTTTTTACTGCCACGGGAGTCAAAGCTGCTAGAGAGTCAAGTGGCTTTGGCCAATGGCAAGTCAAATTCCGGGATGAACTAGCGTCAATTAAATCCAGCGAAGTTCTCTCAGTATTGTAAAAAATAAAGGAGTTACTAATAAAAATGACAAATGATTTTCCTCAAGCTTTAACAATTGCTGGTACTGATTCTGGAGGTGGTGCCGGAATCTCTGCTGATTTCAAAACCATGCAAATGCGCGGTGTCTTTGCCACAATGGTTGTTGTCGCGGTAACAGCGCAAAATACCCTTGGCGTTCAGGATGCCCTAGCAATGCCACCAAAATTAATTGATGAACAGTTTTTCTCCCTAGCTGCTGATTTTAATATCCGCGCCTGCAAAACAGGAATGCTGGCGGATTCCCTTCGTGTCAAAACCGTTGTCAACAACCTCAAGCAATATAATTTCGGTCCACTAACGGTAGATCCCGTGATGATTGCTAAAGGTGGTGCTAAACTTTTAAGTGAGGATGCGATTAGTGTGGTTCGTGAACAACTATTGCCACTCGCCGATTTGATTACCCCTAACCTTCCAGAAGCTGAAGAATTAGCTCAAATGAAGATCACAACAGAAGCTGAAATTGAAGCTGCTGGACATCGTCTTCAATCAATGGGAGCGAAGAATGTCCTGGTTAAGGGAGGTCATTTTTCAAATGATGGTGAAGCAAATGACTTTGTATTATTAGAGAATGGGCACTCGTTTTGGATGACTGCCAAGCGAAAGCAAACTCAGAATACTCATGGTACCGGTGATACTATTTCTTCCTGTATCACTGCTGAACTCGCTAAGGGCAAATCAATGGAAGACGCCCTCAAAATTGGAAAGGCCTATGTTGAAGCAACGATTAAGCAAGGCATTAACGTTGGTCACGGTCATGGTCCACTAAATCATTGGGCAAAAATAAGGAG
Source organism: Limosilactobacillus portuensis (assembly GCF_014838735.1). GTDB lineage: Bacteria > Bacillota > Bacilli > Lactobacillales > Lactobacillaceae > Limosilactobacillus > Limosilactobacillus portuensis. The sequence goes on from NZ_JABUXQ010000030.1 coordinate 9,503, forward strand.
CGATAATAATGAACTTTAATCCAAAAATGTTACAAGTATACCTTGTCGGCGGAACTCAAGACACCCACCATGATTCCTATGAATTCCTCGCTAAAGTAGAAGAAGCAATGCAAGCTGGAATTACCGCATTTCAATATCGAGAAAAAGATAATTCAACCATGACTGCCGATGCACGATTAATCATGGCAAGGCGACTAGTCGAAATGGGAAAACGCTACTCAATTCCCGTTTTAATTGATGATGATGTTCAAATGGCATTGCGTGTCGGTGCTGATGGTGTTCATGTTGGCCAGGATGATGAACAAATTGAGCAGGTAATTAAAGAAGCAGCTGGTAAGTTAATTATTGGCTACTCATACAACACGGCTACTGAAGTAGAAAAAGCAAATCATTTATCTGCTATTGACTATCTAGGTTGTGGTCCCGTCTTTGAAACCACGTCAAAGATCGATGCAGATCCCGTCTTGGGTCTTACTAAACTTGAAGAATTAAATAAACTGAGTAACCATCCCCTAGTTGCAATTGGTGGTCTTTCTCTAAAAAATATTCCAGAGGTTTTAAAAACTGGTGTTGCTGGCTTATCAATGATTTCACTGGTTTTAAATAGTGAAAATATTACGGAAACCGTCGAAGAAATTAAGGCATTGATAAATAATTAGTATTTGATCGTAAAATTGAGAGCCCTTACTACGAAAAAGCATTTGTAAATTTCAATTAGCGTGATAAAGCCTTATGAAATTTACAAATGCTTTATTTATTTTCATTAATCGACGCCGATGAAACACCATCAACAACTTGTCCCTCTACAATCCCATGTTCAAAGGTATGTTGCTCACAAAGCCGACAAATATGTTCAACATTTTCTGTCACTTGTAATGCTCCTAAATAATGACCATTGGGCTTACGGATCGCATAATAGCGAATTAAGGTTCGTTGACCGTCCATTATCTGTGGTGATTCAACCATATCCTTTTCCTCAGTCTTCAACATTTTTAAGACCTGCTTAACCATTGGAACAACTCGTTGGGGGGTGACAATCAAGGACATTATGGTCAAGTCGCTGATGAAGACGCTGATCATCACGCCAGCTATTTGGTGAATACCAAACATATTCGTCATCTGCATTAATATAATCTAATTCATATGGCATTGTTCGAAATAAAGCATCAACCTCAGCCAAAGTTAATTTACCACTGAAAAAATTAATCGTGGCATTATCCATAAATGGTAAATTCATCTTTTAACGCTCCCATTCATCATTATTTTGGTTTAATTTCTGAACTGCATTAATCAGTCGTTGATCAATTTGCGCCCGTCTGTTTTGCCACAAATTATTCTCTAGTAGTAAGTTTTGTTGTTTATCAAATTGATACCCACCCCACATATGCTGATTAATTGGGCTGGTCATCATCGAATCAACTACCCGAAGCAATCCAATTGTATGTTCCATATCAATATATCCCAATGCAACCACATCAAGCGGATCAATATAGTTAAATATCTGACAGCGAAGGAGAGTCGTTGTTTGCCGTTGACGTTCATCTAGTAACCAGTAAAGATTAGGTCCTTCATAAAGATACGCCCGACCAATTCGCTCAGGATAGTGACAATTAGCTAAAGCAAATTGGGCGTTAATTGATCCTAACGAGTGTCCATAAAGAGAAAAGGTCATTTGTGGGTAAACAGCTAGCAGATGATTAAATTCTCTTTACTTGCCGTCCACAACTCCTGAGGAACATCAGGAACCTGGTTAATAATTGCATTACCAATCGGGAGGTTAACCCGAAGCCATTCGTTAGTCCATGTTGTTGGATCGCCCTTCCGAACGCCAGACGATCCACGAAAAAGAACTATTATTTGGGGATCAGCAGCTGAACGAATTACTGTCGCTCGAAATCCATCAGCCGTCCAAATCAGCTTAACCACTTCACCAATTAATCGGCCATCTGGCAATAAGACATCTTCTCCTAAGTGCCAGTTATGATATTCAAGCTGAGCTAATTGGACTCGCTGCCAATCAGTTAGTGACTGCTTCCTACTAACCGTCATTTTGCCACCTACTTACCTAACTGCGCACAAATTCCCTGAATAGTTACCACAGCGAGGGCAACAATAATTAACATAATTGCATCTTTTTTAGTCGGTTGTTTGTCCATTTCAACTCACCTAGATCTTTTTCCTTTATCATACACCTAAATTACTTGATTCTCTTGAGAGACTTTATTTCTGCTTTCTGGTGTTATAAACTAACAAGGTATAAATATTCATGGGAGAGAGAAGAATGAAGTCGATTTCAAAAAATGTTCCTTTAGTCATTGCTACGGTTGTACTTGGGGTGATCGTGGGGACTAGTTCTTTACTATTAAGTATTCTTCTTGATTTATCAGAAAAATACTTTCTTAACTTTGAAGAGAGCAATCGAATTCCGGTTGATATTTTTGTTGGTCCGGGGCACCGATTTATTTCGGTTTTTGTTGGTTCCGCAATCGCTGCAATTATCTGGTATTTTCTTCAAAAAGATTACCGCCCAGTCGGCATCAGTAAAGCGATTACTGGTAAGACAATGCCGCTAGTCAAAACACTAATCCATGTTGTTACACAGATCTTTTACGTGGGAACAGGGAATTCCATTGGCCGTGAATTAGCTCCACGGGAAGCTGGTGCTGCAATTGCTCAAAAATGGGAACGGCACTTTGCTAACAACCGTTACCTAAAGCTTGATCCAGAAGATCAAAAGATGTTAATTGCATGTGCCGCTGGTGCTGGTTTCTCAGGGGTATATATCGCGCCAATCACAGGTGCCGTCTTTGCTATTGAGCTGCTTTACAAGAAAGTTAACGCCCGAGTAGTCGCTGTTAGTTTAACAATGTCGGTAATCGCAACTTTAATTGGATCAATTGTTAAGGGGTATAAGCCTTACTACTTAGTTGGCTCCAAAAATTTCCCTTCATTACGAATCCTTCCAATTGTAATCATCTTGGCACCCCTTCTTGGAATCATGGGTGCTTACTTCAAGTTGGGCGTTAAGAAGGCAAGTGCTCACCGAGCCGTTACCAAAAAAGTTCTCTATCAGCTACCACTAATGGGAATTATCACTGGGATTGTTGCTGCTTTCTACCCACAAATAATGGGAAATGGTCGTGGACTGGCTCAATTAGCAATGAGCACTACTGCCATCAATAAAAACGTTATTTTAGCCCTTCTTTTTGGTTTCATTGCTAAAGCAGTTGTGACCCTTCTTAGTATTAAGAGCGGGGCTTATGGAGGAATCCTGACTCCTTCAATTTCTCTTGGCGCTGTTATTGGTGTTTTCTTAGGGATGATCTATGTCCAAATTATGCCGGGAGTAACAATTACCCAATGTGCTGTACTCGGCGCAGCCTATTTTTTGACCGCTTCTCAACAAGCACCTCTTATGGCGATGTTCATGTTGTTTGAAGTCTGCCATTTGAACTTTACAGCTTTTATCCCTCTTGCCTTAGGGGTCGCATTATCGATTGCCGTTTCCCGGTGGGTTAATACAAGGCTTGCAAAATAGTGTGATGTTTGCTTATTAACTATGAAACAGCTAAACTTAACCTTGCATCATGCTTAAAGGAGTTTAAAAAAACATGGCACATATTTACCTAATGACTTTGATCATTATTTTTATGATTGAAAGTTTCTTTGAAGTTAAGTGGTTTGCCCAAATTCGTGATATTTTTCAGCGTTCAGGAAGAATTACCCCAACTAAACGGGTTCAACGAGTAGTTAAGATTGAAACCCAGTGGAGTTGGTTTTCATGGATTTTACTGATCCTCCTCTTCATTCTTCCTGAGGTATATACATTTCTTTTAATCTGCATTATCACTCTAATTGAAACCATTATTGTTTACGAACTGTACAACGCTCGGAATTACGCTCAACAAATTAATAAATAAAATGAAGGAGACTAGTGCGAAAATAATTTCGCACTAGTCTCCTTCATTTTAGCTAGCTAACGCATGAGTGTTTGTTAATAACTCATACACGTAAGAAAGTTCTTCAGGACGGTATGCTCCTGGCATCGTCCCTACCTTTTGGAAGCCATTTTTTTCGGCAATGTGTTGCATTACCAAATTATTTTCGTTCGTACTAAGACGAATTGACTCCACATCAGGACGATGCTTTTCTAGGTAATCAATCACGCTAATAAATAGCTTTGATGCGTAACCTTTCCCCGCATGACTTGAGTGAATGGCTACCCGATGAATAGTAACATAGTTTGTCGTATTAATTAACCATTCACCATTAATATGATCATAAACGTGATCTGGTGAATTGACGATTGCGACTGCCCCAACAGTCATCCCATCATCAGATTTAACGAGATATGAGTAGCCATTATCAATATCTTCCTGAATGTGCTGAGCGTTTGGATAGTCACCCTGCCATTGATCAACCCCACGTTCAGCCAATTGATTGCGCCCATCACGAAGGATTTCCAAAATAGTGTCTAGGTCCTTTTGTGTTGCTTTCCGAATTTGCATTTTATCATCCCCAATTAGAATTAAATCACTCTAATCATAGCAGATTATTAATCAAAAATGGTCTTTTTTGCCAATTTATACCCCATTTGTAAACACCTGTGAAGAATTAATGATCACCCGTATAAGAAAGCCTTATGTCCATTAGCAATCTACTGTAAAGCCTTTTCATCCATGTTAAAGTTAAGACATTAAAACAGCAGCCTGCAGCTATAGAAAGGAGTGATTCTTTAATGGCTAATTGGAAAAAATGGTGGATCACATTAGCAATGCTAATTCAGGGATTAATCGGTGGGATTGTCATCCTTCTCTGGATCTTCCGTCACGAACCCTGGACACTAGGAATCAGCCAATGGCTATTAACCCGACCCGGACAATACACAATTATTGGTTTAGCAAGCTATATCATTCTAATGGCGATAATTGTAATCGGAAGTTCTATTTTCCGACCAACAACGAGTAAACAATTAATAATTGCTCGTGATGGTGCTCGTCATATCTCAGTTGATAAAACGGCAGTGGAAAATAGTATTCGACTTAACCTCTCAAGTTTTGGTCTCTACAACCCCACAACAACAGTTAAAATGCTCAAGAATCGTCAAGAAGCAGACGTTACCGTTACTGGAATGCTTTCTGGACAATCTGATCCAGAACTACTGAAGAATTCTTTAACTGATGCAATCGAAAACAATTTACAAACAAACTTTGCTATTGGACTTCGTAAATTACGAGTTCGCCTCGAACCTTATAGCCACAAGAAATCAGTCACAGTCGTCTAACAAGGAGGGATAACAATGAAACTTGCTCTCATTGGTGCGATTATTGGATTAGTTCTCAGCATTAGTTGGACCGTTTGGGGATTCTGGACAGCGATTGGTATTCTTTTAACTACCGCTATCTTCGCCATAATCGGTCTTGTTTTAGACCTCATCGGATTCTCTTTTAAGGGAATTGTTAATAAATTAAGTGCTAAACTTGCCGAATAATTTCTAAGGAGGAATTAATCATGACAACTACAAACACAAACCAAACCACTAAAACTAACGTTGATCAACACCTAACTTTTGACGACAGTGTAATTGAGAAAATTGCCGGGATCACAGCTACTCGAGTTCCAGGAATCATTTCACTTGATGGCAACATGTTCTCTGAATTTGCGGATAAAGTTTCGTCCGGTAATAATATGACTAAGGGGATCAATGCTGATGTAGGCGAAAAACAAGTTGCAATTAAAATGGATGCCACGATTGAATACGATAAAAGCGCACCAGAAATTTTTGAAGCAGTCTGTAAAGAAATTGATAGTGCTCTAGATAAGATGACCGGATTGAAATTAGTGAAGTTTGAATTACACGTTAATGATGTGAAGACTCGTGAAGAATTGAAGAAGGATGACGATAAACAAGTAAGCTAAGAGTTTAACCTAGCTTAAAAGTTCCTAGTATTCGTAAATTGAATACTAGGAACTTTTTATTATTCTTCCTTTAGTGTTAACTGAGCGTTGGAAATCATTTTTAAGAAATTATCTAGGTCTAAACTCGCCCGACCAATTAACGCGCCATCAATATCGGGTTTATCAATAATGTCCTTAATGTTATTAGGATTAACACTTCCCCCATAAAGGATCCGAATCTTATCCGCAATTTCATAGCTATAATATTCAGCAATTGTCTGGCGAATTAGCCGGCAACCCTCCTCGGCCAAGGTGGGATTGGCGTGTTGTCCTGCCCCAACTGCCCAACTTGGTTCGTAAGAGATCACAACCTGCTTGATCTGATCTAACGAGACACCATGCAAAACGGTCATCAGTTGGTGGAAAACATAGTGAATTTCATCATTAACCACCTGCTGGACCATTGTTTCATCTGTACAGATAATTGGGGTAACGCCACGTTGAAGGGCTGCTTGAACTTTCTTGTGCACACTAGCATTTGTTTCACCAAATAACCGGCGGCGCTCAATATGACCTAACATGACATATGAGACTCCAGCATCCGCTAAGCCACGAAGACTTACTTCACCTGTATATGGGCCAGAATATTCCGCAGCAGCATTTTGGGCAATAATTCTCAGCCCTGAATTTCCTGCTGCTTCAACCATGCTTGGCAAGGCAAAAGCTTGTGCTGCAATGCCAACCTCCATCTTATTAGGATCAGGAAGCTTTGATTTGATCTGGTTAACAAAATCAACTGACTCCTTGACGTTTTTGTGCATCTTCCAGTTTGCTACGATAAATGGTTTACGCATAATTTTAACCCTTTCTAACATTTCTTCCGTTTGTCTAATTATCTTATATTTTACAATTATCTGCCAAACAAAGAAAGATAGGGTTTTAAACACAAATAGTTCTTAAAGGGCATCATCATCGTGCGTCCTTTAAGAACTATTTAGTAATTATGCTTCAAGAGCCTGTGAAAGTGCTTCACCAAGCCGCTTTAATCCGACTTCAATCTGGTCTTCCTGCATGTTAGAGTAATTCAACCGGAATGTTCCTGGTTGTGGCTTGCCAGCAAAGAACGGGTCACCAGGGACAAAGGCAACATTGTGTTCAAGACATTGTTTAAAGAGTTCAACGGTATCAGTGACACCAGGTACCTCGACCCAGAGGAACATTCCACCTTCTGGATCAGTGTACTTAACATCCTTCGGGAAGTATTTCTTAATTCCGTCAATCATCAGTTGCTTCCGTTTGCCATAAAGGTCACTAATTTCCTTAACATGGGCATCAACATCATTTTCCTTAAAGAATTCAGTAACTACATACTGAACAAGATTATCCGTATGGAGATCAGCGGATTGCTTTAACACAGTTAATTTTTCAATCACTTTTGGATCCGCTACTAACCAACCAAGGCGGAATCCCGGAGCAAGAATCTTTGAGAATGCGCTCATGTAAAAGACTTTCCCCGCATGATCAAATGACTTAACAGAAGGAACGTGTTCTCCTGCAAAGCGAATATCACCATATGGATTATCTTCAAGAACTGGAACATCGTATTTCGCTGCTAATTCCGCAAACTTCTTTCGTCGTTCCGCTGGCATTGTTTGTCCAGTTGGGTTTTGGAAGTTTGGTACTGTATAAACCAACGCTGTTTCTGGATGAGCCTTAAGCGCTTCTTCCAGAGCGTCCATCTTCATTCCGTCCTCATCCATCGGCACACTAACAAAATTAGCGCCATATGAACGAAAAACATCGAGAGCACAAAGGTAAGTTGGCTCTTCCACAAGAACCGTATCTCCAGGATTTACAAATGCCTTCCCGACTAAGTCAATTGCTTGTTCAGAACCTGTTGTTACCATGACATTCTCTAGTTTAGCATCAACATTTTCCTTTTCCTTTACTCGCTTAAGAATCAATTCACGCAGTTCGGTTACCCCTTTAGCCGCACCATATTGAAGTGCTTGTTGACCATGTTCTGCATAAACCTTATCGGTGGCCTTCTTCATCCCTTCAACTGGGAATAATTCAGGAGCCGGTAATCCACCCGCAAATGAAATGATTTTAGGATCAGCCGCCGCTTTTAAGATTGCACCAACAGCATCGGTCCCGTCAGCAGGAACTCTTTTTGAAAATTTAAACATCGTTACCACTCCTCTTTCTCATCATTTTGTAATTGTTGTGTAGTTTACAATACAAAATTCGACTTGTGAACCCCCTAATTGTACTTCATGCATTTTCAAATGGTTTATAAATTTAATTTCTTCATATAAGGGATTATCAAAATAATAAAAAATTAAAATTTATGGTTGACAGATTAAAATTTAATGAGTAGAATACGAAGCATCAAATGTAAACACGTTAAAGATACCGAACAGGAAGTAACCTGATTAACTGGTTCAGAGACTTAGTGGCTGGTGTGAACTAAGCAACGTTAATCAATGTTAAATCCCCTGTGAATTGGCTCCTGAACTAAGTAAGGTTGCCTGGCTGCCGACCATTATCCTGGCTCCAGATGAATTTGTCTGGTTCAAGATGTGGACTCTTTCCATAAATGAAGGCGGTACCGCGGCAACGTCGCCCTTCAAGCATATTCAAATATGCTTGAAGGGTTTTTGTTTACTTTGAAATTTATTTTAAGTGAGGTGAGGATCATGAAAGATAGTGACATTAGCGACATTAGTGACATTCGAGGAATAATTAAGAATAATGATTCTCATCAGTGTTGGCATTTTTGATGGTGATGATAATCATAAATAACTAAAATTGGAGGAATCAATTATGACAACATTAAACGCTAACCAAAAAGAATTTGCAATGGCCCTTTACGATGCGACACTAACTGGCAAGCCATTAGAAGAAAAAGACTGGACAGGTGTTGTAGAAGATGACGATACTGCATACGCTGTTCAAGACGAAGTAATGCAACTTAAGGGTGTCCCTGTTGGTGGATATAAAGTGTCGCTTACAAGCAAACAAACCCAAGATATGTTTGACGCGGATTCACCCTTATATGGTCAACAGGTTAATCGTCGTTTTCTTCCTGCACCAGCGAACGTCAATTTAAATGACTTGATGGAACCATTAGTCGAAGTTGAATTAGCCTTTCGTGCAACTACAGACTTAACGAGTAATGATTCATTAGAAGATCTCTTAAACAAGACAACAGTCGCTGGTGCACTAGAAGTACCGGATTCTCGGTTTAAGGATTGGTTCCCGAGTCTTGGTAAATACAACGTCATGTCAGATTGTGCTGTTGGTGGATTAGTTGTTTATGGAAAAGAGGTTCCTTCAACAAAAGTTTTCAAGGATGTCGCTGATGTTGCAACAGTCCATGCTGAACTCTTCCTTGATGATCAGAAACTTGATGAGGGTGATTCGAAAGAAGTTCTTGGTAACCCGCTCAAATCCCTTCAATGGCTTGTCAAGAAGCTTGAAGAACAAGGCAAGCAATTCAAAGAAGGTCAACTGGTTTCTTCCGGAACGTTCGTTTTACCACCACATCTCAAGGAAGGACATTGGGCCGTCAATTTCGATCACCAACTTGGTAGTGTCAATTTAAATGTCGACTAGGAGATGATTAAATGAAATTAAGTGATAATCAACAAAACTAATAAGCATCATAATCTTGTTAAATTTATCTATCCAGCTAGATAAAGAAAACTCTCGTGACTTCACACTGTAAAAATGAAGTGCAAGACAAAAGTTAGACAAAATTGAAATATTAAGCTGCTAAGGTATGATTTCGGTACTCAACCGGAGTCATACCTTTTGTTTTTAAGGTCGTTCTGACGTTGTTAAAGTACTGA
>NZ_JABUXQ010000031.1 GCF_014838735.1 Limosilactobacillus portuensis
ATAAAATAGTGGTGCCCATTAAGGTCCTTCTTTCTAATGGAATGTTGTGGTAACACCATTAAAGACCTTGATGGGTTTTTCTGTCTACTTAAATGTTCAACTTAAATTTTACAATCTGCCTAAAACATAAGTGAGAGAATTTCGCTCAGAAAATATGAAGAAAGTGAAAAGCAATGATCAATGCTAAACCCAGAGATGGACCTAAGTCCCACAGGTTATTAATGTCGTTAATTAGTATTTATAAGAAGAAAGAGGTAATTTTTATGAATGTTTTAAAGAACCCACCTTATTATATGAACATTTTCTTCCGTCAAGAATATGGTGAGTATACTGGTGGCTATGGAATAGTAGAAGCAGGGAAGCAAATTGTTTACCCGATAATGGATTTTACAAATTGTGCCAAAATACATTCTGGTTATGGCGGAATAATTAAGCTTGCGGCAGAAAGAATGTATGCACCTGTGTATTCGGATATTCGTTATGCCAGATATTCTAGGTTTTCTGATATGGTTAATGCTCACCCGGAACTTAGTGATCGAAATGTTAAGAGAGCTATACGGTGTCGATTTAAACAACTAGGCATCAGAATGCTCACTAGAAAAGAAGAAAAAAACATTAAGCAAGTTGTGGAATATGATCCATCTGCAGGAGAGAAGATTTCTAAAATTAGGGATAACATTGAGAAATATTTTGAAAAGCTACCCCAATTAGCATGCAAGCATATCTGTGACAATGAAATAGATCTATGGATGAAGCTGAGTGAAAATGCTAATTGATGACACCGGAATTATGACTTTCTCCACAACTCCATTTTACCTAATTGAAGCCGAACGGTTGCATCTAAACAAAGCGTTTAGCGGCAATAAGCTATTGCTGGAGCAGAAGAATGATGAACTAATTGTAACTAGTGCCTTTGAACATATGGTTAAGACTAGTTTTAACTTCACAAATAACGGCATCTATTCAGCCACCAAAACAATTATTGATGATGTGGTCCAGATCGATGTCCACTCTATGCTACCGACATTTGCGTATAAATTAGGGCTACTGAATTCTTACTACAAGAAATTGTTTGATCGCAAACAGCAAATTGAAGCGATGCCTAATTACCAGAATAATACTGAACTAGTTAATGAGCGAAATGAAATTAAACTGAAGCTCAATTTGTACTGTTCCACTAATGATTCTGGTCAAGGACGGTATGTTAATCGGCTCTTGGCTGTATACAGTTCTATGAACTTCATGTTTGATGTGTTGAATTACTGGGGTCTATCAAATATTGTTAACTGTTTAAACGACGGTTTCATCATGCGCGTATCTAAGAATTTTGAAAATCAGTATCAAGAATTCAAGACTCATTATCAAGCAGAAATTGATGATTTAACTTTTTCAATGAAAAAGTGGCAGCATGCGATTATCAAGAGTCCCCAGGAATACATCTTAATTAATGATAATGATGACTATAAATGCCGAAATCAGAGCTTTGATGTGAGTTCAGTTTACCACTCAAAAACTGGCAAGGGCTTGAGAAAACTGAAATCAGAAGATATTGATCAAAATGTTGTCGAACTAGCTCAAGCAAAAGAAAGGAGGTCCATAAAGATGCTGAACAATTACTTGTTTAAAGAAGGTATTGATGGTATTGATCCAGTTGATCAAGCCGAAAAGCTGAGTAACATTAAACAGCTCCTAGATGAAGCTGGTGTCTATGATGCTCAATATCTAATAGGTAGAAAGTATTACTATTGCTTTGCAATTGATGTAGAAAACAACAAACAAAGTGAGAGTTTTGCTAACCGTTTCACTAACGAGGTGCTGAGAAATCAGGTCTTCATTTCAGACTGTAAGATAAAGGATCGAATTAATGTTTTGGACCAGGCGATTAAGGCAATTGAAGTCAAAGATATTGATGATTATCTGGAAAACACTGGTGCCAGCGTTACCAATAACTACTTGCCAAGTGTAATTGATTCAATTGGTGAAGGCCAATCAATTGAGGATTGGATGAAATACGAGGTTCGTAAGATTAGACAAACCAACGTGGAACAAATCTACCAGTATAATATATTGGCTTTGACCGTTCAGATATGGGCCAGTCTGCACCATGGTAATACTAACCAGCTAATGAAATATTTAACCAAACTTTGGAAAAATAAGTATTTAGATCAATTAGACACTGCGGACTACATCTACAATGACCCGAATACCCTAGTAGTTGATGGTGAGTTATTGGTTAAGGATGAACGGGGAAACTACTCCACTAAGGAATCTGCAGTTAACCATCTGTTGAAAAAATACTTCACCAAGCAACAAAAACAGCGTTTTGAGAATACTAAGAATAATGTTTTGACATTGTTGAAGGACGAAAAGTACCAGGATCAGCTAGGTGATGGTTTCCAGTCGGATCATCAGGCTATCCTTCTTAATAAAAATGGGAAGATTAGTACAGATTCACCATTTCGATACCAGCTTAATCACCATGTTAATGTGGATTATGACCCGTCCATTGTTAATTCTAGTGAATATTATCAACTGAATTATTTTCTGAAACATCTTGCACCCAAGGTCTTGAAACAACTGAAAGCTATGCTGGGATTAATTCCGCTCCAACATACAGGCATTATGGAGGAACTCAGAGTGTTCATTGTGCTCAAGGGCAAAAGCGGTGCCGGTAAGAGTACCTTAGCAGTTTTATTGGAGAAACTCTTCAATGACGAAGGGCAAAGTGGCTCTAATATCAGATCCAATACCCAGAATGTAAACCAGGCTTTTACCAACGGCCGTTATATAGCATTGAATGACGTTAAAAACGGTAAGGTAATGCTGTGGTTTGATGATTTTCAAGCTAATGAAAAGCGGAATATCATTACTGCTAATGCCGGGACAATAATTAATGGCGTGATCTCGGGTATGGCTCAAAATGCTTCAGCTAAGTATGAGACAGATCACCCGGTAACTTTACCGTCACTGATTGTGATTGCAACTAATGCGATGCCACAAGTAACCCAAGAAGGTACTGCAGCTAGAATGTTTGTAATTAATTCACCCAAGTCACTAAAGGAAGATCCCATCAAGGATGAACATGTACGAATAGTCAACGTTTCTGATTTCGTTAATAATCCAAAAATCTGGCAGGCACTGTTCTACATTATTATGCAGGAAGCATCTAAGCTGTTGAAAATGAGTGATAAAGAGAGACAGGAAATTTTATAAATACTCAGCAGCTACTAAGCTAGCAGCATTGAATGATTCATTAGAGTTGTTTCTGGAAAATGAAGGAATTACTTCGCTCTATGACCTGGTTGGGATTCAGGCTAATCGCCTATTCAACATCTATAAGGATAAGATGAAGCAACCAGGAGCTTCATACCGAGCCTTCACAGAACAGCTAGAAATGCTGGGCTTCGTAATGAAACGCAAACACTTCAATGGCAAGAATTATCAGAAAGTCATTTGCGTTAGGAATGATAAATTAACTCAAGAAAAAATAAAGACCATGTTTAATGAATTGAATGTAACTCCAGATCGACTTGGTAGTGTTGATCGAAAAACAGGAGAAATTACAATTCTAAAAACATGGCACTATGGCTATGATGAATTCAAAAAGAATTATCCACAGAGCAGTGCGGTATTTACTCCATTTGAGTTCACCAATTAAATAAAAAATTTACATCATAATTTTAACATAGAAACAGTCAGAAAACCGAAAGGATGAGTATTAATGTTATTGATTGATGAGACAGAAGATAAGACGGTTAACGTTGAAAAGTCTAAATTTCTGCAAAGGTTTAACGCATTGCATGACTACAGCGACACAATAAAAACATCAGTGAATGTTTATGATGACGAATATCAACTAGTGGGAATCTATTTCCCGAGGGTGACCTATGTGAAAGTCATCGATGAAATTGAGAAGTTAAGAAGTGAAATTAAGCGGTTAAGGAAGGAAAGGGAATAATGGTAAAAGACGAAATTGTTAATCTAAAGACATTAGCGAACATCATTGGTTGCAGTAACGGATACATCTATACTCTGATCCGATTAGGTATGCCTTATCATCAACTGGATCCGAAATCCAGACGCTACTTTGTAGTTGATGAAGTGGTTAATTGGATGAAAACGGCAGGATTTCAACAGGTTACTACCTGGCGGGCGCGTTAATATTTTATTAATGGGTTCTAGGAGTGATGAAGTTTGACGATACGACTAGTTACTAATAAGAATAGTAAGCATTGTGGGCAATATTGGATTCGACCACAGACCAGTGTGCATGGGAAATTGATTTCGGCTCCTGTCCACTATGCGGAAACGAAATCGAAAGCTAGGAAAATTGAGGCGGATCTGATTGATCAGATTAAAACTGGTCATGATTTCAATACGGGCAGTATGTATCTACCACAGGCTTTGTCGGAATGGATTACAAAGCAAATCAAGATGGAACGCTGGAGTCCAGCTTCAATTAAGACCTGGCGGTACACGGAAAAATGGTGCATTGTTATCTAGGTGGAGTGAAGGTCAGAAACTGTGATGAAGATACGATCAGAGAGTTCATCACCACCTATGCCAGAGAACACCATGCTAGTATTACTACCCATTCCACTGCTAGTAAGTTATTGCAGCAATTACGGACCTACTTTCTAACGCTGGAAGGTGATGTCATTGTAAAGTTACCTGTTCCCAAGCGACCAATTGACTATTTCTTTAGAAAGGACAAACAGTCCATTACTAAAGAAAAATATGCCATGACAGATCAAGAGTTTCAGGCATTTAGAAAAGCGATTCAAGATGATTTGAATCAAATTTCGATTCAAAGATGGGTAGTGAGAATGGCATTATGGGTTGAGGCAGAAACCGGAATGCGACCACAAGAAGTTCAAGCATTGAAGCTGACTAATCTGACCCAAGACGAAGGTCACTGGGTGTTTCGGATTAACGATTCTTATTCGGAATTGACTAAGGGGTTAAACGGTCACCTTAAAGCCCGTCGCAAAGGTGAAAGTCGTCTCACCCCGCCAATAACTCAGCGGCTTTATGACCAGTTGCAAATTTTTAAACAGAAGCAAGCGGAGTTTATTAAAGAAAAAGGTCTGCAAACCACTAGTGACTTACTATTTTTGAATTTGACGGACTACCGGCTAGCTAGATTGGGTTATCCAGTCACTCAACGGTCAATGAACGATATGTTAAAGGAACTTTGTCGCCGGATTGGGGTTAATAATGGAGATCTGCCATTGAGTTGTTACACACTAAGGACCACTTGCGGTACTAGATTGGCAAGGCTCGGAGATTATAGCTATGCTTGCAATCGGTTAGGTAATTCATTGGCAGTTTATATGCGCTATTATGTAAAAACGTTTAACACTGGATACAGCGGATTGATGGATCGCTACTTATCAATGTAAAAAAATAGCCGTGCAATTAGTTGCATGGCTATTTTTAGTAGGTGAGCTTGTTACCTTAATTAATGATATAATTACAAAATATTTAATTGAGAAAAAAGGGAACCCTTGATATTATTGAGTTTAGAGAAAAAATATTTAAATTGAGAAAAAGAAAATGTGGAGAAATAAAATGGAGAATTTCACTTCTGATGTCTTATTAGAACTTATTCAAAATGATAATGAATCCGAAACAATCGAATATAAATCTAATTTGAATGATACCGGTCAAATTTGTAAATATATTTCTGCATTAGGGAATGCTGCCATCGCTTCATTGAATCCGCGTGCTTATTTAATCTGGGGAGTCGAAGATATTACTAAAAATATAATTGGAACAAAATTTGATCCATATACATCAAAAGCTCGTATTTTGCCTAAAGATGGTAATAAAAAGCGAATGAAAAATTCGAACTATCCATTTATTACTTATATTGAGGAAAATATAAATCCTAAAATTCAACTGGAGTGGAAAGAATTTAAGAATGTTCAAGGAAAAAGACTGGTTGTTTTGATTATTGATGTGACTCATATAAATCAGCCAATTAAGTATAAGGGTGTTGAGTATGTTCGCTCTGGTACATCACTAAAGCCGTTGAATGAGTTTCCGGAAAAAGAAAGACAAATTTGGAAATCGTTTGAATCTTCTAAGTTTGAAATGGAATTTGCTAAAACTAATGTATCATATCCGGACATAGAAAATTTGCTAGATATTAATTTTTACAAAAGAACTATAAATATGGATATTATTCATGAAAGTGATATTATTCAAAGTTTAATTGAAGATAATATTATTGTTAGTTCTGGAAATTCATTTGATATCACTAATTTAGGTGCCTATACCTTAGCAAAGGATATGAATAGCTTCCCTCACTTAAAGCGAAGAACAGTTAGAATTACTAAATATGAAGGTAACTATAAGACTGATAATGCAGTATACGATGCTATTGGTAATATGGGTATCATAGTTGGATTCCATAATATGATTGTTAATATAATGCGACATATTCCTTATGTTGAAGACTACACTGGTGGTATTCGAAATGATATTCCACAATTTCCGGAATTAGTTGTTCGGGAATTATTAGCGAATACGATTGCTCATCAAGACTTTACTATTAGTGGAATGAGACCAATGGTAGAAATCTTTAATAACAGAATTATTTTTAGTAATCCGGGTGTTCCATTGATTGATCCAATGAGGTTCTTAGATTTTCCTCCAAGGTCAAGAAATACAGAACTGGCTGACTTGTTGGGAAAATTTAAAATAGTTGAATCTCGAGGAACTGGTATTGATAAAGTTGTAGCTTCTTTAGAAGAGCATGAATTACCAGCTCTGGAAATACTTACGAAAGGAACAGATGCAACACAGGTTACAATCCACAGTAAAAAGCTTTTCAAAGATATGTCTCCAACTGAAAAGAATGAATCGATATATTGGAATGCCTGTTTGCATTATGTTAACGATGAACAAATAAATAATGCATCATTAAGGAAAAGGTTTAACTTAACTAGTAACGATAGTTCGCTAATCTCTAAAGCTATTTCTAATGCAATAGAGGCTAATTTAATCAAGCTTTATGACGAAAAAGCAGGTAGAAAGTTTGTATCTTATATACCTTTTTGGGGTGTTAGTGTTCAAAATAGATATAAAATTTAAGGGAGATGGATCATGACTGATAAGAGTCGAGCTGATATTTTTATTTCTTACTCTTGGGGTGAGGGAAATGGTGAAAATTTTGCAACATGGTTAAACCAATTTTTGATAGAAAACTATGATGTTAATGTATTCTTCGACAAGACATCTACCCATCCGGGGTCCAATTTAAAAAGTTTTATGTCCGAAGCTACAAATGTAAAGTATATAATTTGCGTTTGCACAAATGAGTACCTTAAACGGATGGAGGTTGAAAGCAGTGGAGTAAAATACGAAGTGGATAGGATCAAAGTTAATCATGATTCTCATATAATTCCGCTGGTTGAAGCTTCAAAAGAGTTGCCAGAACCATTTGAATATTTAAAATATATTAAGTTAGATATGAGTAATCCAACTAATCCAGAAAACATAAAAGCTTACTATGAACTACTAAATTATATATTTCCTGATGAAGTTAATCATGTATCAACAGAATATAAACAACAAGTGAGAAAAGTAAAAAATATAGATAAAATCAAGCATAGTTTAGCTTTTAATCCTAATGATAAAGGAGTAGTTACTCTTTGTTTAGATGTTAATGATGGTAAGGTTGATATTGGTAGAGGTAAACAGAAGTTCACCATAAGTTGGTCTAAGGGTGGCAATGATAGTGTATATATTTACAATGACTATATTGGTAATTGTTTGCATGTTTCTCATAAAGCAAATAGCTTTAAGCTAACAAAAATGCCCATTGATTTAATTAGTTACTTTACCAGTTATAAGAGAGCACAATTAATATATAAAGGCGATAGTTTTGCTTTTATTAATAAGGATGATTTTATTTTAGTTGGTGAGGTTTTAAATATTGCATCTTCTAATATCAAATTTAAATACAAAATATTGCAACAGTAATGCCATTTTGAATTGGTTAAGAATCCCATAACGACGCTATTTGAACAAAGTTTCTGACCATACTTTTAACACAAAATCTTAACACGTTTAGGATGAAATCCTTTTACACCAAGGGTTGAACTACTCTAAAAAAGCGACTTTAGTGAGCACTGCAAATAACACATAAGCCTGTAATACCAGCGATTATCGTTGGCGTTACAGGCTTTTTTCGTCGCTTAAATGGCGCTGCTTTAACACGGACGGATGTTGGTAGGAAGTTTTTGAGTGGTAGAAGTGGTGGGATTGTTGATATGGCAAGGATAGTTGCGTGTTAAAATGTGTTAAGGGGTAGTTATTATAAGTCTAGCTATATTTCTTCTTTAGAGGAAACAGTGTTAAAAGTTACATAGTATTAAAAATATCTATTAGGATAGAAATCATGACGTATATTGAAGATAATTTTTGTAAATTATTAAATAGTAAGTCAGTTGTTATTAAAATATATTGGAGGTGATTTTATGAATAAATCACAGAAATGTCGTTCAGTTTTAAGATACTTAAAGAATGACATTTTATATTTTAGTCCGCGGAATTCTGATAATAGAAAAGCAGAGTATTATTATACTTTGCGAGCGCGTTATGAAGATTACCCATTAAAGAAGTTGAAGGGAATTCTTGTTGATTATGCAGTTTCAATAAAAAAGAATGAATTAGCCGCAACCGGAATTTTTGGTTTATTATTTTCAGCATTACTATCAGGGTTAGGCAAAAGTACTCTAAAATGGATTCAAACAGTGATGGAGCTTTATGTCTTAAAACTAACTAACGTAAAAACAGTCCCAAAAGAATATATAATGAAAACAAATATATTTTCAGGTGTATTAGTATTTCTTGTTATTGTTATAATTGGATTGTTATTATATTTAGTGATAGCATATATTTCACATAAGCGTCGTATTTATTTAGTAATAAGAGATATTATTAAGGATAAAGAAAATGAATGATTACAATTCGCAAGACTGGATAAAGGAACCAGAGATAGTTGCTGGAATAAGTGTTTCATTATTATATTTGGTTTCTTTTATAATTTATTTATTTAAACTGTTCTTTTTTAATATGAGAATGAAAAATGAGGGACTTACAGATAAGCTTGTAAATAAGGTGGATATATTAAATACTGCCGAAAGAATCCTTGATGAAGGAGGACAAAGATACATAGTTGGGGCAGTTTTATTTATTTTGGCATTCATTGTTGTGGTTATCGTTTTAATGTATTTAGAACATCGCTCAGATATAAAAGGAATTTCTTGGTTTATAGTGGCGTCATTTGTGGTAGTTTCATTATTATTGTTCATTTGGTTATGGAATATGATCAATGTGCCGGCACTAAGAGCTTTTATGGTTCTTGCAGGATCTGTGGGTATAGTTAGTGCACTTATTGGAGAAACTAACTAGCGATAGTTAAAGGAAAAACTTAATATTTTTAGTGTCAGATACTTTTGTATCAATACCATACCTATCAAGAAGCAACGGTTTTTGAATAATGAGGTAAGTAAGATCGCTATGATTATTTTAAAATAGGGGTTGCCTTATACTTTATAATTTGATAAACTAATTTTCGTTGATTTAATGATGCTCATTTAACCCAGTCTCTAGAGTATGTCATTAAAAAAATTCGAATCACACTCCTTTTAAGCAAAGAAGAAATATATAACGGTCAGTTAATAATTAACGATATAAGCAAATTGCTTAATAAACTTTGACAAAGTAAAAGTTTATTACTTAGCTGAAAGGCAATCGTTTAGATAGAATAATCCAAAATGCTTTAGATTACCGTCACATCAGCTTTTGACCATAGTTTCTGACCATGGAATTAACACAAAACCTTAACACGTTTAGAGTCGAATGCTGTCGTACCAATACTTCAGTTAATACAAAACAGCGACTCTAGTCAGCATTATTAATATTTAAAGCCTATAGATTAAGTTAATCTTAAGTCTATAGGCTTTTTTGTTACGTTTAAATAAAATTGGTTATTTTTTAAAATCTGCTTTTAAATACGTGTAGTAAAAAGAAAACAATTATCAATTCTGGTTACTCTACTAGACAGTATAAATTAAAAATATTACTACAATCATTTAACACCATAGTGCATAAATCAAGATTGCTAAAATAATTACTCCCCACCAATTAAGGGAAATTTTTACTTTCAAGGATGTTCACACTCCTTTTAACGATTAACAATCAACTATTTTACTATATTGAGTAGAGAAAATATACTAGGTGCTGTATTTGTGAACAAGGAATGCATAGTTTTAGTAGATAGTTACTATTATGAATCTACTCTTTTTATTTTTAACTTTTACTGAAAGCCACCTTAGTTTATCAATAGTAAATTATTTGTTACAATCAAAACGGCTGAGAGATTTTGCGCTAAAGGAGTTATGACTGAAATGAAAAAAACGATTGATGTTAAGACAGTTCGTGATGGTTTATGGATGGATACGGATGTCACTTACGCCCAAGTACCAGGCTGGCTGGGTAATACTACCCGGGATCTTAAATTAACAGTTATTCGTCATTTTCAGAATGATAGTGATAAACGCTATCCGGTAATTTTTTGGTTTGCTGGTGGTGGCTGGATGGATACTGATAATAATGTTCACTTACCTAACCTAGTTGATTTTGCCCACGATGGCTATATTTTAGTGGGGGTTGAATACCGTGATAGTAATAAGGTTCAGTTTCCAGGACAATTAGAAGATGCCAAAGCTGCTATTCGCTACATTCGAGCTAATGCAGATCGTTATCAAGCTGACCCAGATCGCTTTGTTGCAATGGGCGAATCTGCAGGTGGTCATATGGTTAGTATGCTTGGCGTTACTAATGGTCACCGAGAATTTGATAAGGGTGATCATCTTGATGTTTCAAGTGATGTTCAAGTCGTTGTTCCATTCTATGGAGTAGTTGATCCCTTAACAGCTAAGGAGGGGAGCGCTACTGATGATTTTGATTTTGTTTACCGTAACTTATTAGGCGCAGAACCTGAAGACGCGCCAGAACTCGATCGGGCAGCCAATCCACTATCATATATTGATCAACAAACTGTACCATTCTTAATTCTCCACGGAACTAAGGATATGGTGGTTCCGCTAAAAGATAGTGAGCAACTCTATGATAAGTTAATCGAAAATCAAGTGCCTGCTGATATGTACGTTCTTAACGGTGCCGGTCATATGGATGCTCAATTCCTGCAACCACAAGTGTTTGAAATCATTAAGAACTTTTTGGCAAAGCATTTATAAAATAAAATTAGTGGTAGGAATAACTAGCTATCTAGAGTGGTATTTAGCAAGGAAACGGTGCTATTGCTAGTAATTTGATCATCATTAAAGGTTTGAACTTGCCAAGTCTGGATTCTTCGACCCAATTTCAACGGAGTAGCAACGGCCTTGAGGACCCCTGTTTTAACGGCACGTAGGTGGTGAGTATTAATATCGACCCCTGTTGCTACTTGGTGACGATCATTGTTAGTTAGCCAAGCATTGGCCCCTAGAGAAGCAGCGGTTTCGGCTAGAGTGGCGTTGATTCCGCCATGAACAATGCCAAAGGGCTGCTTTATTTGATCAGTGACATTGATACTAATAATTACTTGGTTAACGGTTACTGTTTGAATTTTAATTCCTAAGTATTGTAGTAGATTCATAATATTCACCTCATATTGGAAGGAAGCTTAAAATGACAAGTGTAGATTGGAAAAATGTTAAAGATTATTCGGAAATTATTTTTGAACGAGCTGGGGAAATCGCAAAGATTACCATGAATCGGCCCAAGAAAATGAATGCCTTTACGCCAGTAACAATTCAAGAAATGATTGATGCTTTTACGATCTGTCGTGATGATAGCACAATTGGCGTGATTATCCTAACTGGAGCGGGTGACAAGGCATTCTCTTCTGGCGGTGACCAAGGAGTTCGTGGAAACGGTGGATATGTTGGTCCAGATCATATTGCTCGCTTAAATGTTTTGGATCTTCAGCATCTCATTCGAATTATTCCTAAACCGGTAATTGCAATGGTTAAAGGATGGTCCGTTGGCGGTGGTAATATTTTGCAATTAGTTTGTGACTTGACAATTGCTGCTGATAATGCAAAATTTGGCCAAACTGGTCCAAAAGTTGGGAGCTTTGATGCTGGTTATGGTTCTGGTTATTTAGCACGAGTAATTGGTCATAAACGAGCTAAAGAAGTTTGGTTCTTAAACCACTTTTACTCAGCCGAGGAAGCTTACCAAATGAACTGGATTAACAAGGTTGTACCATTGGATCAGGTTGAATCAGTTACTCTTGATTGGTGTAATGAAATTCTTAAAAAGTCACCAACTGCATTGCGCTTTATCAAAGCAGCAATGAATGCTGATACTGATGGTCTAGCTGGCCTACAGCAGCTTGGTGGAGATGCTACGATGCTTTTCTACACGACTGATGAAGGAAAGGAAGGCCGCGATGCGTTTAATCAAAAACGTGATCCAAACTTTGACCAATTTCCAAAATTTCCTTAAGCTGGTGATGTTACAAGATGAAAACGCAAAATTGGTTGCTTAAACAATCGAGTACTCAACCCGATAAGGTAGCAATTACCGATGGACAAAAACAATTAACCTTTAGCCAGTTCCGAGACGTTGTCGCTGCTAATATTGGGCGATTAAATCAGCTAAAGCCTGGTAAATTTGTAGGAATTTTGACAGATAATACACTGATTGGGTATGAAATAGCGATGACGGTACTGGCGAGTGGAAGGACGATCGTTTGGTTAAATTGGCGACTGGCTAAAGATGAATTGGACCGCCAAATGGCAGACAGCCGATTAACTTGTTGCCTAGTGGCTGATTCACTAGTTCGTCCCACAATGGATAAACGATTCATAAGTTTTGAACATTTTCTGCAATTACCAGCACAAGATGGTCAATTAGTTCCCGAGTTCGACTTCGAGCAAGTTGCCAGCATTATGTATACGTCTGGAACGACCGGGAATCCTAAAGGGGTTTTACAAACATTTGGTAATCACTTTTATTCAGCGGTTTCGTCTGCACTTAATTTGGGCTTAGGAGCAAATGATGAATGGCTCTGTGTAGCTCCGATTTTTCATATAAGTGGCTTTTCAATTTTAATGCGGGGATTAATCTATGGTATTACCGTGCGTCTAGCTAAAAAGTTTTCCGAAGCGACAATTGAAAAAATTCTGGTAAACGAACCAGTAACGATCATGTCAGTTGTGCCATTTATGCTGCAAAAACTACTTGAACAGCGTAAAAATAGTCAAAGTCATTATAACAAGCATTTTCGTTGTATGTTACTTGGTGGAGGAACAACTGATATGGCAACGCTAAAGCAATGTGCTAGTCTTCAAATTCCTGTTGTTCAGTGTTATGGAATGACGGAGACCTGTTCACAAATTGTTGCGTTGCGAGCACAGGATGCGTTAAGAAAACTTGGTTCTGTCGGGCAACCACTTTTTATGAATCAAATACGGTTAGCACCAGAAAACAACGAAATTCTCCTTAAATCACCTGCATTGACTTCTGGTTATCTTAACCAACCAGGAAGATTAGAGCGTAAAATGACGGCTGGTTGGTATCATACTGGTGATGTTGGTCGCTTAGATAATGAAGGCTATCTTTATGTTGACGGTCGGTTAGACGAGATGTTCATTTCAGGCGGAGAAAATATTTTTCCCCAAGAAGTGGAGCAGGTTTATCAACAATATCCAGGAATTAAGCAAGTTGCGGTTGTGGGTCAAAACGATCCTAAATGGGGTGCAGTACCAGTTGCGTTCATTGTTACTGATAGTGAACCAGATATTGAGAATCTAATTCACTTTGGCTACCAGCACCTAGCTCATTTTAAGGTTCCGCGGCACTACATTCGAGTTGCACAGTTGCCAACGAATGCTAGTGGTAAAATAAAACATTATTTATTACGACAACGAGTTAATAAAAAATAGTTGTTTTTCAACTAGTATGGATAGCGATGCCATTCACAGAAATGTGGGTGGTATCTTTTTTTGTACAAAATGTCATATAAACTTGACAAAAAGACAAAATAATTTTATCTTTATAAAAAATAGAAAGAAGGTAATCAGTAATGGATGATCTTTTGATTATATTTATTGTGGCCTTGATATTTCTTCTTTTAGCAATAAAATTTGGCGGTAAAAAAGCTAATTATGATAAACGGCAAGAATTAATTCGAGGAAAGGGATTTAAATATGGTTTTTTGACGATGATACTTGTGGATGCACTTCTTGCAGTAGCAGTGAGAAAGATCCAGTTAGCACCGCAGTTGTTAGTGTTAACGCCCCTTTTTATAGGATTATGGGTCTTTAGTATTTATGTTTTATGGAATTCAGCGTATTTTGCTATTAATCAGAAAAGAAAAAAGTATTGGAGTTGGCTTCTTCTCTTATATGGCCTTTTAGATGGTGCCCAGTCAATCACTAATTTAATGAGAACATCTGGTAGTTTACGAGTGTGGGATCCAGATGTTGGATTGCTGATGTTAGCAATTTATTGTGTATCTGTTGGTGGTTTAATGGTTTATTGTATTCATCGTGACCGAGACAAGTGAGATTAATATTATGAAGAATTTAAGGATGAAGGCAGCGAGAGCAGGTAAGGATTTGTCCCAACAAGAGTTAGCTAATCAGGTGGGTGTCTCTCGTCAAACAATTTCTGCCATCGAAAAGGGAAATTATAATCCATCGGTTGATCTTTGCATTAGAATCTGTCAAGCATTAGGTAAATCCTTGGATGACCTATTTTGGCCAGAAAATTAGGGGATTTTATGATGCTATTTGACAGAGGTAATTACTGATTTTTAAGCAATCAGCAATTCAGTCACGTTGCCAATTTAAAAACCTAAGCTTATCCACGATAACTAATTTCATTGCGGACTAAGCTTAGGTTCTTTTTTTTAAGGCCAAGGTACTTTGCCTTAATCATTTCTGCCTTTTTAGCGTGATCTTCAGGATAGATGAAGCTGTAGTCAATCCCTAATTTAGCTAACTCATCAAGAATTGAGCGTTTATACTTTGCTGGAATGATATATTTTTCTTTTTCAGCCGGATTTTCAGCATTATAGAGACTGAGAATATCGATTGCTAACTGGGCACGACGTTCGACTTCTGAATAATCAATATTAATTGTCGGGTCATATTCCTCACCAATAAAGGGAACGAAGAGAAAAAGGCCTTGTTGGTTTTCCATTCGCCGGCTCATCCGTTTAATTGTTACGATCTTGGGGACAATTAACTCTAGGGGATTCAACTTATTGGCAAAACTTGGAGTATCCCGCTTGGCTTCTTCGAACAATCGCAGGAATGGTAAAGTTTGTAGATCGCGCTTGAATTCCGCAAAGTAATCAGAATCTTGATCATCAAAATAACTGTCATAGCTATGGCTCCACAGTTTGTGCTGCTGTCCAATGTAATCATTATCCAGTTTGTAGAAATTCTTAATTGATTGAAAAAAGGCGGCTTTATCAGCTAACGATTGTCGAGCGAGAGAAGATTCAAGCTGCATTTCATTACTAAAGGCGTTTTTCTTAAAATAATTGTGACTGGTTAACTTATTTTTGCTTTTATATTCGGCAATTAAGTTTTGCCATCCCCGCTGTTCCAACATTTCAGCCAGCTTATCAGGGTTAGGTTCATCCTTATAAACATAAACCTCACCATTTCCTTGTCCGCCCTTAACCGCAAAGAACAGGGCAATTAAGGGATTTGAACTGACATCTAATAATCTGGTAGGGAGATGGTAGTGTTCCATTAAGGCTAACCGTTCAAAATTAGTTCGGCATTTTTCAAAAAGTTGGGGATCCGTCATCAAGAAGTCATTGAATAGGTTATCTTCGTTGTCGAGAAGCTTTCGGCTCCGAAAAATGGCTGGCAGGGTATTGGAAAATGCGTCATCTTGCCCACGAAAATAATAGTTATGGTGCTTATTATTAATTAACTTTTCAATTTCTTCAATATAGTTAGAAACAGTCTGGATATTGTGGATCACTAGGCTAACCTCCCTTGTATCCTTAAAAGACTCATTTAAGCAAATTTTAGTCTAGCTTAATAAGAAATACCAGTGGGAGTTTAGAAAGCGCAGAAGATAAATTACCATTTTACCCAAAAACGACTACAATAAAAATTAAGTTATTTTTAGTTATGGGGTGGTTATTATCGCTAGTCAAAAATCACCTAAAAAGCTTTCATTTATTTCAATCTACTTTTTAGGGATTAATGGGGTTATTGGATCAGGGACCTTTTTACTCCCGTCCGTAATTTATCGTTATATGAACCTGTCGGCAGTGGCGGTTCTTCTCTGCACTGCTGTCACAGTGTCTTTAATCGCTTTGTGTTATGCTGATATGTCGAGCCGGTTTACCGGATCTGGAGCAGCGTGGCTATATTCCTACCATGCTTTTGGTCGTTTCACGGGCTACGAATTAGGAATTTTTACTTGGTTCTTGGGATGTTGCACTCTTTCGGCAGAAATTGTTGCGTTATTAACAACTCTCAAAAGTTTCTTGCCGGTATTTAAGAACCCCGTTGCTTACGGTATCGGGGCAGTTGGTTTAATTCTTCTTTTTGCCCTGATTAACTTCTACGGTCGAAGTATTGTTAAGGTGGTTAATAACGTTTCGGCAGCTGCCAAGATCTTGACACTGATTGTCTTTATCGTGGTTGGGGTGTTCTTTATTCATAAGGCTAACTTTACGCCAATAATTCCCCAGGCAGCGCTTAAAGGACCCATGCCGTTCTTCCACCATTTTGGAGAAGCGTTCACACCAATTTTCTACTTATTTACTGGCTTCTCCTTCTTGCCAATTGCTGCTCAGCAGATGAATAACCCTGAGAAAAACATTCCTCGGGTACTGATCGCCGTAATGGTTAGTGTTACGATTTTGGATGCACTGATGATGGCGGTTGCTGTTGGCCTTGCTGGGACAAAGCTAGGCGGTTATTCAACCCCATTAGCAAATGCCCTTGGGACCGCAATTGGTAAGTGGGGCTATTCAATTATTATCTTTGGGATGCTAGTAAGTATTTTTGGAGTGGCTTTTTCCGCTTCATTTAACACCCCGTCGTTAATTGCGTCACTGGCTAATGAGCATGGAATGTTACCAAAATTTGTTGGAAAAAAGAATCGTCATGATGCACCGTGGGTTGGAATTGTGCTTACTTCGGTTCTTTCAGCACTATTTTCGACTCAGAGTTACCTCTTTTTGGTTAACTGTACGGTTTTGGCTTCGTTTATTCAGTATGTCCCAACGATTCTTGCCGTTGTTAAATTTGAACATACTAATCAGTACCCGACACACGGGTTTAAACTACCTGGAAAGCATTTAATTCCCGGGTTGGCATTACTGGTTTCATGCTACATGGTCACTAACTTTACATCGAAGACCCTGCTGCTAGGAACAGTGATTGCGGTTCTTGCGGCAGTGGCTTACTTCTTTATTAAGGGAGACCGGAAATATGAAGAAAAGCATGAAAAATGGCTGAAAGAACTTCAGGCTGAAGGGCAAAAATTGAAGTGAAACTAATTGAAACATTTTTTAATAGTAATTCCACTTGTAAAAAGTAAGCAATAAGATATAATTAATCCGTCCGGAAGAAGTTGGTCGCTTTACCGCCTTTGTTGCTAGTCCGTATTCTTCTTCCTTCTCGGGTGAAGCATTGCGACTAGATGGCGGATTAGTCCCAACTATTTTCTAAAACAATAATGAGTGGTATTAAAAAGATTCGTGATTGGTTTTAACCAGTTACGAATCTTTTTTGCTAGTTCAATTAACACTTGTTCCTTTTCTCAAGAATTCTTTAGTTCCTCAACAGCTTTTGAAAACGTTTTCCAAAGGGAGAAAGAAACCTATGATGAAGGTAACAAATTAAGGGAGGGTAATCAATGGAATACTATAACGCAACTGCACGGAAAACTAAGCAGGGACTTCAAGTAGATACTCATTCTCATGGTGTACATTATTTAATTGATGAACCTAAAAATGCTGGTGGAACTAATACGGGGATGAACCCAGTTGAATTAGAACTTAGTACTTTGGGTGCTTCTTTGCAAGCTACCGCAAAGCAACTAGCTGCAGATGAAGGATTTCAATACGATCAAATGGTAATCGATCTTGAAGGGGATCTCGATCCTCGTGGGTTTATGGGGAATCCAGATGTGCGAAATGGCCTTCAAGAAATTCGAATTAACTATCAGGTTAAGACTACTGCTTCTGCGGAAGAGTGTGCAAAGTTTATGCAACAGGTTGAACAGCAATCACCGATTATGGATAACCTGCGTAATGGAGTCAAAATAGTTGTTGGACAAGTAACTACAAAGTAGAAAGCTGGTGGAAAGCGATGACAACGTATAAGGCAAGTGTTGCTAGTACTAGAGAAGCAAATGTTTACCAAGCACAAGTTCGTGATTTCAAAATCAAGTATGACTTAACAGGGAGAAGAAATGGGTATGAAAAATGATTAGATCCTAAAGAAGCATTGTTATGTGCCCTTGGTGCTTGTGAGTCAATTGTTGCTGGGTCGTTTTATCGAAAACAGCATTTTACATACCGTTCCTTCTACTTGGTATTAAACGGGACTATTAATGGTGATCGTCCAGGATTCGATGAGATAAAATGGATGCTCATTTTGATACAGATGAGTCGAAAGAAAATACAGAAAAGTTTGTCGAATTTATGGAGAATACCTGCCCAGTTCGTGATAATTTAGTAAATACCGTTCCGATTAAGAGCCAAGTGACGATTATTAAATAAGGCAGATTGTAAAATTTAAGTTGAACATTTAAGTAGACAGAAAAACCCATCAAGGTCTTTAATGGTGTTACCACAACATTCCATTAGAAAGAAGGACCTTAATGGGCACCACTATTTT
>NZ_JABUXQ010000032.1 GCF_014838735.1 Limosilactobacillus portuensis
TCAAATCAATTGGTATCTGAATTCACGGCCACTTAAATGTCTTAATTGGCATACACCAATCGAGATCTTCTTGCTTAATCTACGTCACTAAATTCGTTCAAGTTATTTCTTGCAATCTGCCGTTTACTAAAGAATTTGTGTAGTTCAGGTTATTAAGCGTTTTATAGTCAAACTATTTCATAGTTTTACACCATTATCTTTATCATCCGCCAAGTATCTTTATCGTTTTAGCATAAATGATAAAGATACTACAATTATGATTAAGATAACATCAACATTCATTATTCATTTTTTAAAAATCTACATACTGGCGTTTTATCATCCCAGATAATAAAAAAGAACGCTAATTAAGCCACAACAAATATCGATACAGTTTAAGTAACTAACTGAACCTATTTTGCATGCCAAGATTCTTCATTTGATAACTATACTATATTACCATTAGCAATGAGTGATTTTAACAGTCTATTATTGGCTTTGGTAGGAAATGCACCAGCCTCGTAAAGTGCTATTGTGTTTGGACTTAACCCAGTCAATTCAGCTAAATTACGTTGAGATAGTCCTACCTTAGCACGATATTGCTTTAATTCTTGTGGTGACAGTAATCCTATCTCATCACGGTATTGTTGACGAGCTATTTCGGCAGCTTGATCATCCAGTTCCTTATCTGGAATCAGTTCATTGGTGTTACTGTCAAAAAGAGCCGGTGCTGTTACCGTGTATTCGTATCCATTAATGGTATAAGTAGTTGTGAAGTTCTTTTGGTAAGCCATATAAACCTCCTCCTTTAATAATCAAGATGAAAACTGATAAATACCACTTTTTGGTTGTTCTCAGTAAAAACAAACTTAATGTAATAAGTCTGTCCATCACTAGTTTTAAAGTCATTGATCTTATGGGTATCTAAATGATCAATCCCCTCAAACTGTTTATTCTTAATTCCAAGCGCCACTGTTCCACCGTCAGCATTGGCAAATGATACTAAGATATTAGCCAAACTCTGCCGATCAAACTCGGCAGCTTTTCGATCAAATTCTTACCCTTCTGCTCTTGTTAGTAATGTTTTACTAGCTTTTTTCATTTGATTTCTCTGCTTTTACTAAATATTCTGTATTTATTATAAGCTATTGGATATTAAAGATGGTAACTTCCAGTATACTTACCCTAACAATTTAATATTATGGCTGAGTTTACAGCCTAAACACACTATCATAAGCAAAAAAGAGCTGTTAGACAGCCCTTCTCCTGTATTGATTTCGTTTCCGTGCTGAGTCACGCGCGAGGTCTAATGTAGGTTACCTCTATCAATACTAAATTAGTTCAGGTTCTAGCAACCCAAGTGTCTACTCACTTCAAGAATCTCAGTTAAACAGTGCCAATCCACCGACCTATTCGGTAATTTTATTGTACTATACTAAAAAAGATTTGAAGTTTTTCTACTTATCTTTTAGGAAATCCAATATCTCCTTATCTTCAAGTAAGCTTTGTTCTAAAATCTTCAAAAAATTATCATGGTAGTCTTTAACTTCTTCTGTCATATCTGATTACCTCTATTATCTTAAAAAGTTATCGGTGCAAAGTCAGCCAATTTTGCACCGATAATTTATTTGTTGCACCGAAAAGGACCAATTAAATCCTACTAGAAGCAAAAAAGGTAGCTCAACTTATAAAATTTACATCAGTCTTGAACTGACGATCAAAACTGACTCTCCAGTTTTTACTAGTCATGGAAAAGCTCCTTCATTGCATCATCAATATTATCAAAAATTTCAGCAGTATTAGGAAGAAGGCCTTCTTCTGCAAAGGCTCGTACAATCACTTTTCTAGTCTCTTCGTTAAAAGTTACGTGTTCTACTTTAGACGCAGTTTTAATTTCAAATGGAACCTTACCTTGAATGACAAATTGTTTAGCAGCCAGAGTGAAGTAACTATTAAGAGTCATATTAATGCTATCTAGCCCCTTGATTAATTCTTTACGGAGTTCTGGATCTAAACGAATTGTTGAACCGATTTTTTCTTTAGATATTGGTGCAACCATAGTAACAACCATAGTAAGCACTCCTTTTAGGTATCAGTATGGTATTTATACAACACTATAAATCAGAATAGGCAGTCTAAAAGATATCATCATAAAAAAGAGCGCTTATTAAGTACCCTACAAATACCAGTACAGTTTAAGCAACTAACTGAGAACATTTTGCATGTCGATATTCTTCATCTGATAACTATATTATATACTAAGTTCTCTTTTGTGATTAATTCCAACAAAAAAGGAATGTGTTTCAGGCCTTAAATCAACAAAAGTCCAAGTAACATTAATTAACTCTCCTTTATTACTCTTTTATTGCATTTTGTTACATAAGTTGCAAAACCCACCGTTTTAATTGCTGAATATTTACATTAATATTTCAACTATGTTACAATATAGATATTGAAAGGAAACAACAACGTTAAAATTAACGTTGTCGGAGGGAGTGCTATTACTATGAAGATGAGTAAGAAAGTTTTAAATAGTTCACTTGTTATTTTACTTGCGCTAGGTCTAGGCGGTTGTGCTGTAGGTAGTTCTACAACAACATCACATAAGACCCACGAAGCATCAAGCTCACAAGTAGTTAAACAAAGCCATAAGAAGAGTGAAAAGTCAGCTTCAACCAGTGCTAAAACTGCAGCTGCTACTAACCACTCAGCAAATACAAACGTTGCATCTTCAAGTAGTAGCACAAGTTCCGCTAAGAACGTAACGACCACTGCGTCTGTAAATACAACTAACAATGGTGCTAGCCAGCAAGTTACTGCTTCAGCTAAAGTTGCTAGTTCATCAAGCAGCGTTAAGGAACAAAAATCAGTTCAACTTGGCTTAGGTGATGTTGCAACTTGGACTGACTCTGAAGGGGTTACCCACAATGTTGATAGCGATGGGATGGATCGTTACACTACCAAGGGAAGTTCCCAAGTTCAATACAAAGACTGGTCAGGTGCATTGCCAAGTGGTGTTACGGTAAGTCATAATGAATAATTAAAATAGTGGAAATAGCATTCTTTCACAAAAAGAGGAGTCAACAATTAGTGTTGATTCCTCTTTTCTGTTATCCCCTTAATCTCTTGTATAACAAAAAGGCTGTCAGTTCAGACAACCTTCTAAATTAGATTTAATTATAGACAATGACCATTAACATCAAAGTAATATTCCCTGTATTCACCATTCCACGGAGCATAATGCCAGCCATTAGCTACCATTTCCCCACTAGCATCAAAATAATACCAAGCACCATTAATCCACAACCATTCATCTTCTGCTCGCGTACCATCAGCCTTAGAATATGACCAGTCATATCTCGGGTATGCATTCTTTCCATTATCATATGAATGCCAGCTATTTGTTGCATAGTGTCCATTGACATCAAAATAATACGAATTTCCTTGTCCATACCATGGAGCATAGTGCCAGCCATTGTTTACCATTTCCCCACTAGCATCAAAATAGTACCATGATCCATTGATCCATAACCATTCACTTTCTGCTCGCGTACCATCAGCCTTAGAATATGACCAGTCATATCTCGGGTATGCATTCTTTCCATTATCATATGAATGCCAGCTATTTGTTGCATAATGACCATTGGCATCAAAATAATACGAATTTCCTTGTCCATACCATGGAGCATAGTGCCAGCCATTGTTTACCATTTCCCCACTAGCATCAAAATAGTACCAGGAACCGTTAATCAATAGCCATTCATCTTCTGCTCGCGTACCATCAGCCTTACGATAAGTCCAATCATAGGTACCATCATAATTCCGACTTGATTGCCAGCCAGTTGAATAGCTAGAGTACCAATCTGCTCGTGCTTGACTGGTAGTGGCTGTAGCAGGCTGAGCACTAGTGATAGTTTGTTGTTCACTTGCAACATTATCACTTTGTGCATTAGTATCAGCAGAAGCACTCGTAACTGCTGCATCACTATTACTTACTTGAGTTGATGCAGCACTACTATCTGTATTTACATTAGCAGTAGCAACAGTTGCACTATTCGTATTGCTACTGTTTGTACTTACATTAGTATCAGCACTAACACTAGTAATTCCAAGCGCTAATCCTGCTAAAACAGTGGTTGAAACCAACCATAATTTTTTTCAAGATTATTCCTCCCCAAAAGTAACAAAATACGGTTTCATTTTAGCACTTAATTATTTAGCTAACAAGCTAACATAAAAAGGCTGACTCAACGCCAACCTTTCTTAATCAACTTATTCAGTTAACCATGCATTTTGCTCATCAAAATGGTAAAGCTTACTTTGTCCGTTATTGGTTAAGTAAACGTCCCCAGTATCCGCTTCACCATTATTCTTGAAGTGGTAGTAATGACCATTGATCTTTTGCCAGCCGATTAATGCTGAACCACTAGCGTCAAAGTAATACCATTTTCCATTAACTTTTTGCCAACCAGTAGTCATTGCTCCAAACAAACCGTTATGTTGAGTGGTTAAGAAATATACCTTTCCGTTAACCGTTTGTAAGCCACTCTCCATTTGGCCAGTCGTTGGGTTCATATAGAACCAGTTATTGCCAATAAATTGCCAGCCACTATTCTGCCAAGTATTTACTGGATCGAAGTAATACCAATTATTATCAATCAACTGAAATCCACGTACTGCCCAGGCATTAACAGTATCAAAGTAATAACTATGCCCATTAACCTTTTGCCAACCTGTCAATGCTTTACCATCATTACCAAAGTAGTACCAGTTTCCTGCACCAGACTGGAACCAACCCCTTGCTGCAGCTCCGTTATTATAGAAGAAATACCAATTATTATTAATATTCCACCAGCCGGTCCGCATAGCTCCATAACTGCCATCATGTTGCGTATTTAAGAAGTACAAACTATTTCCGACCGTCTGTAATCCTGTCATCATTTGACCATAACTTGGGTTAAAGTAGAACCAATTATTATCAATCCACTGCCAATTCGTATCCATCCAAGCATTGTTTAAATCAAAGTAATACCAATTACCGCTCAAATTTTGCCAATTGGTTAACGCCCATGCATTATCTAAATCAAAGTAATACTTATGGTTTCCAATCCATTGCCAATTTGTTTCAGCAACTCCCTGACCAGTGAAGTAATACCAGTGACCATTAATAAATTGCCAGCCAGTCAAGGCAGCACCATTATTTTGGAAGTAATACCAATTACTATTTACCCTTTGCCAACCAGTTACCATCGCACCACTATTGTTTAAGTGGTACACATTATTATTAATATTTTTCAAACCAGTTTGCATATTACCAGTAGCTGGATCTAAGTAATACCAATTACCATTGATCCACTTCCATCCTAATTCTAGTAATCCAGCCTGATCAAAATGTCGCCACTTATTATCAACTAAATGCCAACCAGGAGTATTATATTCTTCAGCCGTGCTAGAATTATTATCTCCTTCAGCCCAAATAAAGTGCATATCAATATTTAACAAATTAAAGTTAAATTTCGAACCATCACTATATGTTCCTGTACCAACGGACTTAGTAATTGAAGGATAGATTCCAAGCGTATTAATACTTTGTGGGTTAGTCAAAAAGTTTTGTGCATGGCCGAAAATATCTGAAGCATCATTAAAAAGCATTCCCATTACACCATAGTAGATTAATGCCCGTAAATCATCCATTGTGGTTATGCTAAACACAGGAACAGCATTATTGTTAATAAATTCATCCCCCTTAGCCGTTGCAAAAGGACGAACGGTTAACCCATTTATATTGTCATTATAAATCTGTTGGGCAGCAATATTTTCACTATGATTGTTAAGAATTTCCGGATCATGCCAATGACCATTCATCAATGATTCGTTCTTATTTTGATATTCCAACGCCATTGACCGAACCTGATCTATCGTTTCGTCATTTAATTGAAAAGGCTCCAAGCCAAACTCACTTCTAATTTGATTTACTAATCCTACCCCATACTGATTCATTTGAATCGTTTGTTCAGGACTAATGTTATTAACATTTACATATTCTTTGGCAGCAGTACTATTTGATTGGTAGTTATTCATACTCATCCCACTAATTGTTGTCTGCTGAAAATTATTTGCTTCAGTAGAATTAGAAATACCCCTTAATTTATCAAGAGTATATCCTTGCGGGAAGTTTACGTACTGGGCTTCTTGTGTATTTAAATTTGCCGAATAGAGTGCTGTCGTTGTTGCTGAGGCTTGTTGTTGAACAACATTACTGATAGTAGGTTGATTATTATTTACATTACCAGAATCAACACTTGTCGCTGTATCTCCTGGTTGTGTATCAGCGAGAACATTATTTTCAGCAATCCCAATCCCTATCGCGGTGGTCAGTGCCGCAACTGTCGTTATTTTCACAAGATTTTTATTCATTAATCTTCCCCCATAGCTTATCGAAATAATCTTATATCATAATTCTACACTAAATGGCATTATAGAACGAAATGTTTACAGAATTGTTAAGCTAATATTAGCAAATTGAAATGACCCTTACATTTATAGTATATTAATAAGGTTAAAAACTTTTGATTGAGGTACAAAATATGAATGACAATCACGAGACACGTGAAGAATATCGAAAAAAGATGGAACAACGGATCCATGATAAGGTAGCTCAGGATCAGAAGCAAAATCATGAATCCAAAATGTCAAAATTTAAGTTACCAAAATTTAAGTCTTCAAATAATAAGCCACGGAGAACTTCATCAAATATGAATCCAAATACACCAGAAGTTCATCACTACCGAACTCCTCGCTGGGTTAAAAATATTATTTGGGCACTAGTTATTTTGGTATTACTCGGTGGTGGCTACGAATACCACAAGATCAATTCGGCTGCTAATAATATTTTTGGCAGTGGCGATGGTAAAATCAGTAAGAAACTCCAAAAAGGTGAGCCTGTTTCTGTTCTAACAATGGGAACCGATGTTGGTGCCTTGGACCGTGGAAATACAGGTGGAAATACTGACTCGCTTGAATTGTTCACAATTAACCCTAAAACAAAGAGAATAACTATGACCAGTATTCCCCGTGATACTTTAGTCCGCGTTCCAACTAAGGAAGGTCCTACATATGTAAAGATTAATGCGGCATATTCAATCGGTGGTCCCAA
This sequence comes from Limosilactobacillus portuensis, assembly GCF_014838735.1. Classification (GTDB taxonomy): domain Bacteria; phylum Bacillota; class Bacilli; order Lactobacillales; family Lactobacillaceae; genus Limosilactobacillus; species Limosilactobacillus portuensis. Next base: position 7,136 of record NZ_JABUXQ010000032.1, read on the forward strand.
AAAGACCGTTAAAGCTGTTTCTGAACTATTAGATGTCCCGATTGATTACTATGCCGTTATTAACATGGGGGTTTTAAAAAAGGTTGTTAATACGGTTGGTGGTGTGACTGTAGACAATCCTTTTGCGTTTACCTATGAAGGACACCACTTCAAGAAAGGGAAGCAACACCTTGATGGTGAATTAGCTCTTAAATATTCTCGAATGCGTTATAGTGATCCAAATAATGATTATGGACGGCAAAAACGTCAACAACAAATTATCGAAAGCGTTATTCAGAAATTTAAGAAATCCGGCTCTATTGGAACTGCAAATAATATTCTTGATGCAGTTAAAGATGGCGTAAAAACTAATATTCCAGTTGACGATATTGCAACACTATACGGTAATTACCATGCTGCTATGGATAACGTCACAACTTATCATTTCCAAGGACAAGATGCCACAATCGATGGTGTTTCCTTCCAAATTGCTAGTCCAAAAGAAATTAATCGTATTTCTAAACTCATTCGTAAACAACTAGGTCTTAAACCTAAGAAAGTTGTTAACCACGAAACGAAAATGTACAAATCTCAGCCATTCTATAATGGTGTAACTAATACAGACTTTGTCTTACCGGGCGGTGCTAGTTATAACGATCCAGGTAGTGGTAACGGGAGTGATTACGTTATTGGTGGAAAAACATCATCGCAAAAGCATACTTCCACCTATCCTAATAGTACGAGAACCTATGGAGAAATAAGGAGCTCGCAAGTTACTACTCAAGTTCCCCAAACGGAAAGGAGAACCCAGTCAACTATTCGTAACGAATACCAAACAACTAGAACTCCTGCTGCAACTACAGGTCATGTATCCGAAAATACTACAGCCCACACAGTTCAAAGATCAGTCACAACTCACGAATAATAAAAGAAGTCATTCAGAATTTGATATGATTCTGGATGACTTCTTTTATTAATTATCGTTATAATCTGATTCTGGTTTTAACTTATTAGCGTAACCATTAACTTCATCTTTCTGTGATTGATTAGTGTAATAATCACGAATTAATCCCGACACCGTAACGTGTTTTGTTGTAGTCGAAGCTTCTGCTACTGATTGTCCCTCTTTTGGATCAACATATTTAATTGTTACATCGTTGCCATTCCGTTTAAAATACAGCCAGCTAGTTGGATCACCATTAGCAGTAACGTAACTAAAACCATTTGAGTTACTTCCATACCACATCATTCCATCACTTATTCCATCCTTAAACCAATCTGGTTCTTGGTATAAAGCAACAAGAGTTCCCAGTTGCTGAGTTGATAAATTATGTGAATTATTTGCTGATGCAGATTGATTCCGCATGTCTTGAACCTTAGTATTGTTAGCAACATTCATAATCCGCTTAACTGCATGATGCTGCTTAGCATAGGCAACCATCTCAGCTTTAGTTACCCCATCGGGAGATATTCCCGCATCACTATCAGAGATGTAAGTCTTATTCCCAGCTATTGTGTAGTAAGTACTATCTATTCCATGTTCACTATCCTTTTGATTAAGTTTCACATAGTATAAAAGATCTGCACCATCAGGATAATCCTTATAAAGCGGTCCCTCTCCCTTAGGAACACTATCCTTATTATAAATTTTTACAACCGCTCCTTGACCAGATACGTCCATATCCTTAGAGTAATCATTTTGATCAGCCCCCGGCATATGCTCACCAGTATAATAAAGTACTAGTGCAGCGTTTTGAGCTGGCGTTAGCTGATTAGGATCGAGCGTTGAATTATTAGAAGTATTCATGGTAGTACTATTAGCTGCCTTTTTAGCAACTTTTGTATTGTTCGAACTAGAAGATGAATTACTATTATGTGCATTACCACATGCTGCTAAAGTTACAGCAAGTAGCGACGTAACAATTACTAAACCTATTTTTCTCATTAAAAATCCTCCAAAACTAATCTTTAACACTGTAATTATAAAGCAATTCAGCCTATCCGCAATATCTTTCAGCCCAAAATAAAAAAATCCATGATCTACGTCACAGTAGACTATGGATTATATTATATTCAATTATTTTCCAGTAACAGAAGTAGCCGTAACATGGAATGAATGACCGTTACCACTAACAGTCCAATCGTTAATTCCATTTTGAACAGCCGTATATCCATCAACCTCATCGATTGAAGGTAATCCAGTAGCTGGCTTACCTGAGATACCAGCATTGTTTAACTGATTACCGATATGTTCTTTAACAATATTTTTGGCATCTTGTGCTGTCATTTGTTCACGAGTGCTTTGCTCTGATGTCGAAGTAGCAGTAGTAGACTTACTACTAGAAGCAACATTACTGGATGAACTACTTGTTACTGCAGAACTAGATACTGACTTTTCACTTGTCTTCTTACTTTGATTAGTAGAAGTAGCCGCGGTCTTACCAGAAGTTTTTGCACTTTTTACAACCTTACTTGAAGATGCATCATTACTTGAATTACCACAGCCTGCTAAAGTAATCATTAATGCACCGGCAGCAACAGTTGCCATAAGTTTTTTCATATAATAATGCTCCTTCTTTATTAATTGTTTCATCTATTATCTTATATTCTAAGACTAATTACAACACAACGTAGTAACTTGCTGAGTAGTACTTAGTGTAACCAACTTTAATTACGTCACCAGGTTCTGGAGCATGGACATATGCACCATTACCAAGAGAAATAGCTACGTGGTATGGTGCGCTATCACTACCATAAAATAGCAACGCACCCTTAGGAGCATTAGCAACGTCATAATGGTGAGTACCTAATGCTTGTTGTTGGTAAGTTGTTCGATAGTTAGCGCCTAAGCCATATGCCCATTGAACTAACCCAGAGCAATCAAAACCAGTAGATGGATTATTACCACCCCATACATAAGCACGACCACGCATTGACATTGCCTTATTTACGGCTTCACTATGATCATCCAACCAAGCACCATTGGATCCAAAATTATATGTCTTACCATCAATCGTTTGAGTACCAGTAAGCATATTAGCATTGGTGGTATAGAAGTAGTACCAAACATTGTTAATCTTTTGCCAACCAGTTAAAGCCCAGGCGTTAGTAGTATCAAAGTAGTACCAGAAACCAGCGTTAGACTTGTACCAGCCGGTGTTAGCCCAGGCATTACTTTCATCAAAGTGGTACCAGTTGTTATTAATCTTTTGCCAACCAGTTAAAGCATTAGCGTTGGTATCATCGAAGTAGTACCAGTTATTGTTAATCTTCTGCCAACCCTTTTCAGCCCAGGCATTTGATTGATCGAAGTAATACCAGAAACCGGCATTTGACTGATACCAACCAGTACTTGCATTAGCATTGGTTTCGTCAAAGTGATACCAATTATTGTTAATCTTTTGCCAACCAGTTTCTGCTTGAGCAGTTTCATTATTGAAGTAATACCAGAAGCCAGCTTGTGATTGGTACCAACCGGTTTGGGCATTTCCTTCATTGCCAAAGTAATACCAGTTGTTGTTTACTTGTTCCCATTCATTGGTAACCTTAGCATTATTATTGTAGTAATAAGTATTACCGTTTTCTTTAACTAAACCGTTTTGGGCTACTGAAGTTGTTTGACTAGCTTGACTAGCAACATTAGTGGAAAAGTTGTTAATCGTTGCTGGCTGTGCTGAAACAACATTATTACTTGCACTAGCAGTACTACTATTGGTACTTGCATAACTAGCTGCCACAGTTGCACTTTCAACAGTTTGTTGTGATTGAGCAACTTGAGTAGTCGAAGTTGCATTGTTTTGAGCAACTACATCAGCTTGAGCGTCAGTAGCCATTGTTATACCAAAAGCTAATGAAGCAATAGTGATTCCCATAGTTAACCATTGCTTACCACTCTTATATAACTTGTAATGTTTCTTACTCATAAACTAAAATACAACTCCCTTTAATTCGTTCATCAATAATTTCAACGATTACTACTATACAATAAATTTTTCTTAAAAAGTTGAATGTCGTCAGTTTGTTAACGAATGTTGCCGTCTTGTAATATTAGTGAAATTTTTTGTTACAAAAAACGTCTTGACCCTTATTAAGCCAAGACGTTCTCAATCAATAAAATATTAATTTAACTTATTAGTAGCCACTCCAGTAACCATTGCTGTAGAAGTAGTAGCTCTTACCATTGATATTTTGCCAACCAGTCATCATTGCACCGTGCTTTGGATAACCTGGATTAAAGTAGTACCAGTGACCATTTAGCCATTGCCAATCAGTAGCTGCAGCATAGCTACCTGATTGGAAGTAGTACCAAGTACCATCTTGACTCATTTGCCAACCAGTAACTGGGTGACCTGCTGCATCAAGGTAGTATAACTCATTGTTATCACGATTGGTTGTCCAGCCAGTTGACATCCAAGCATTTTCTTGATTAAAGAAGTACCAGTAACCACGGTACCATTTCCAACCGGTATAAGCATTAGCATTGTTAGCATCGAACCAGTACCAGTGACCATTTAACCATTGCCAGCCAGTTAATGCCCAGGCATTGTTGTAATCAAAGAAGTACCAGTAGCCAGCCGGTGATTGATACCAGCCTGTTTGAGCATTAGCATTGACTGGATCAAAGTAGTACCAACGATTATTAAGTCGTTGCCAACCAGTAAGGGCCCAGGCATTACTGTAATCGAAGAAATACCAGAAACCAGCTCCAGATTTAAACCAACCTGTTTGCGCCCAGGCGTTAACTGGATCAAAGTAGTACCAATGATCGTTAATCTTTTGCCAACTAGTTAAGGCATATCCTTCATCAGTATCGAAATAATACCAGTGATTATTAAGCAATTGCCAGCCAAGATATGCACTTCCATCGCCTTTAAAGCCATACCATTTGCCATCAACCTTTTGCCAGCCGGTCTTCATTGCACCATAAGAACCATCATGATTAATATTAAGGTAATAAATATTCCCATCAATCTTTTGAATTCCAGTAACCATGGAACCATCACTTGGTGTGAAGTAGAACCAGTTGCCACCTAATTGTTGCCAACCTTGTAGAGCTTTACCATCTTTTCCATAGTAGTACCAAACAGTTTCAGTAGTACCATCTTCTTGCTTAACTTCTTTAGTTCCCCAACTATTAGGAGTTCCTGTTGGTAAAAACGGATTGGTGTTCAAGTAAGCCAGTTGAGCTGTTAAATAACCATTAATTGTGTTTTTCATTGAAGCAAGAGTATTGGCTTTTTCTGTTTCGATTGCAGTTAGTTTTGCATGATTTTCTTCCTTCAATTTTTGTAAAGCATCACGATTACTTTGCTCAAGCTTATTTAAGAAGCCGCTTTGAGCAAGTGCTCCGATAAATAAGGTCTTAGCTGTTGCTAACGCGCTTTCCCGAATTTTCTTAGCTTCTGCTAGTTCCTTTTGAGCAGCTTCACTCTTCTTTTGGGCTTCTTCATATGCACTCTTGGCTTCAGCACTCTTCTTTTCTGCTTCCGCAACTGCGGCTTCAGCATTTGATTTGTCATCACTTGAAGCTGATTCAGCGACCTTCTTAGCGGCATCTAAGTCAGAAGCAGCATTAGCACTAGCTACCTTGGCAGCTGATGCAGCGGTTGAAGCTTGAACGGCTGCATCACTTGCTTGAGCATATGCAGCATTAGCACTTGAAGTAGCATCACTATATGCTTTGTATTCTGTTGGGGCAGCTGATTCGATCCCAGGAATCTTTGTTGGATCGGTATTTACAGCACTAGAGGCAACTGCATAAGCTGAAGAATTAGCATCAGATAATTCTTTTTCAGCTGCTGAATTTGCTTTAACTTGAGATGCACTCTTAGCAGCATATTCAGAATCAATTGCAGAAGTCTCACTAGCAATTGCTGAACTAGCGGCAGACTTAGCGGCACTAGCAGTACGTGTAGCACTAATTGCTGAGCTTGTAGCAGCATAACTATTAGCTGCTGGAGTAGCGGCTAAACTAGCAGAAGTATTAGCCTTAGCCGCATAGCTTGAGATTGTATTTTCGGTAGCAATGTTATCAGCACTTACTTTAGTGTTAGATGATAATAATCCAAGTGTCAAAGCAGCACCGGCAACTAAAATCGTATTTCTCAATTTATGAGAATGAAGACTCTTGTTAGTCATTGATGATTCTCCTTTTTTACGCTTAATCACAATTATTTTACAACATCTATTTTAGAATTAACACCGCAATTAATAATAAAAGATCCCATCAACTGATGAGATCTCATTATCATTATGCCCAGTAAAAGTTAGGACGGTAAACCATTTGGTATGGCCGATCATCATCGTTCCAATACCATTGATAGTTAAATTCTTGAACTGCTTGACCAGCAGCACCATACCGAGAATTTGGATTTGAACTCCAGTAGTATCCACAAGTTGAGATACACATTGGATCTGAGCCTGCAGTAGAGATAACTACCGTATGACCTGCTCCACCAGCAGAAGCACCTGGGTTACCCCAAATCACAATATCACCGTATTGAACATTTTGAACGCCACGACCACGTCCTGCAAGGTAGTAACCATTTTGAAGCAAGTAATTACCCAAATCTAAAGTGGAATAAGTATGGGCAGGTGTATGACCACCAGCGCTCCAAACAGCTTGAGTCATTGATCCAGAACAGTCAGCAGTTCCATCAGCTCCAGTTCGTGAACCATACATCGAATAAGTCAACTTGCCTTCACGGGCCAAGAACCAATTAATTACCCGTTGACTAAAGCCAACAAAAGCACCATTACTTTGTAGATTTACCCAGTGACCATCAATCCAGTGACCGCCAGTCCACATATTGGCATTAGTTGGATCCATGTAATACCAGTTATGACCCACAAATGTCCAGCCAGTATGAGCCCATGCATTTTCCGGATCAAAGTAATACCAGAAACCTGCCGGTGATTGGTACCAGCCTAGAACTGAATTTGCATTGTTAGCATCAAACAAGTACCAGTGACCATTGATGCTTTGCCAACCAGTTTTGGCAGTTCCATCCTGGTTAAAGTAGTACCAGAAGCCAGCATTAGACTTATACCAACCAGTAGTTGCGGCTGCATTATCACCAAAGTAGTACCAACTACCATTTACCTTTTCCCAAGTATTTGCTACCAAACGGTTATTACTCTTAAAGTAATGATTATTTCCCAGTTTATTTAAGCCATCAGCTAGACTATCTAAATCTAGATCACCAGTAGTTGAATTGAAATACAAGGTTTGTCCATTCACAATTGCTGAATTTTGGCGAACACCAGTAACAAGATCGTAATATTGAAGTGAACCGGATGCTGGATTATAAACTAATCCCTTTTGTTGACTTCCTGATGGGCTAAAAAAGTAGTAATCGCCATTAATTAAATGAACACCAGTGAACATTTGGTAATTCGTAGGATCAAAATAATAACGGTTACCATTAATTGTTTGCCAACTAGATAATGCCGATCCACTGTTGTTAAAGTAGTACCAGCTACCATTAATTAATTGCCAACCGGTCTTCATCGCACCGTATGCACCATCATGTTGATCGTTAAGGTAATACAAGTTGTTATTGATAGTCTGAAGACCAGCAAGCATTGCATTATTTGTAGGAGCAAAGTAATACCAATTATTTCCTAACCACTGCCAACCCGTTAAAGCCCAGGTATTGTTAGTGTCAAAGTAATACCAGCTGTTATTCAATACTTGCCAACTTTTAAGTGCCCAAGCATTAGTCGGATCAAAGTAATAACGGTGACCGTTGATCGTTTGCCAACCAGTCCGTGCTTCTCCATCTTGATTGAAGTAGTACCAGTTATTATTAATAAGATGCCAACCAGTGTAGGCAGCACCATCATTAGCACCGCCAAAGCCATACCAACGGCCATTAATTTGTTGCCAGCCATTCTTCATTGCGCCATAAGTGCCGTCATGTTGATCATTTAAGTAGTAACCATGGTTATTAATCTGTTTTAAACCACTTTGCATAATTGAACTGGATGGATCAAAGTAGTACCAATTATTTCCTAACCATTGCCAGCCGTTCACAGCCGCACCATTATTAGCAAAGTAGTACCAATTATTATTAACAGATTGCCAACCAGTCTGCATTGCACCATATGTGCCATCGTGTTGTGGATTTAAAAGGTATTTACTATTGTTAATCGTTTGTAATCCCGTCTCCATCGCACTATTTTGCGGGTTTAGGTAATACCAATTATTATTGATATATTGCCAATTAGTAGCGTTTTGACCATTATTGAAATAATACCAATCATTCTGGCTAGTTTGCCAGCCATTTGCCGTTTGTCCACTAGTATTCTTCCAACTAGTAGTACCGTTAGAATCTGTTTGCTTAGTGTACCCATTAATCTCTGTTGGTGTTGTTAAATTACTAAGTTGATCACTAGTAACGTTATTTTGAACCTGAGCAGCAACATTTGACTGAGTTGTTGCCGTAACAGTTGATTGCTGATCATCAGCGTAGACACTCGAAGCACCCATAATTCCAAGCACTGTGATGCAAGCAGTTAACCAAAGTTTGCCAGCTTTATACAACTTAAAATGATTTCTCATAGGATCCTTACCCCTCCATAAAATTAAACAATTCTTATTACTAACACCAAATAAAAAAACTAGATAGAGATCTTTCTGGTTCATTTACATCATTATTAGTGCTTCTTGAAACTGTTGATAATAAGCTATCTAAATTTATATTACTTACATAATTAATACTATTGCTGTCAATAAGCTTTATTTTCTTCATCACATTGCATATTTGTTACTTAAATATTTCAAAAATGTTACAATATAGATGAAAGGAAACTAGATAATAGCTTAGAAAGGGGTGCTACATTATGTTAAAGATGCAAAATAAAATAATCGATAGCTTATTAGTATGTGTTCTTGCGCTAGGGTTAGGTGGCTGTGCAACTAGTAGTGTAGCTACCCATAAGGCAAATCATGAACCTACTAGTACTAAGATTGCTAAGCAAAGTAGTCATAAAAAAGCTGCTACAGAAACTAAGCAAGAAAATTCTAGTAGTCAATTGCCAACTAATAAAGAAGCTAAAGCTATTACTAATAATAAATTAGCAACTAATACTCCTAGTCAAAACGCTACTCAGTCATCCTCAACGAATCAACAAACTAGTACGACTAATCAAGCTAATAATTCGGTATTAGCCACAAAAAACAATCCAGCTACTCAAAAGCAAAAAGATATCCAACTAGGCACTAACGATCTTGCCGTTTGGACTGATCAATACGGAATCGTTCACCATGTTGATAGTAATGGCTTAGATCACCAAACTATTCCTGGAAGCGTTCAAGATCACTACGAAAACTGGTCAGGAGCTTTACCAAGTAACGCTCAGGTTATTCACAACGCTGGTCCAATCATTCCAAATCAATCAGATAAAGTTCAACATAATAACGGTGTTCAGTTAGGCCTTGGTGATGTTGCAACCTGGACAGATCAATATGGAATCACTCACCACGTCGATAGCGATGGCATGGATCGCCAGACAATTCCTGGTAGTTCTGAAATTCATTACCAAGATTGGTCAGGACCTTTGCCGAGTGAGGCGCAGGTGGTACATGAATGAATGAATGAATAATTAAGTAAAGCAAGATAATAATTTAAAGGGGAGTTCCAGAGCCTGACTTTGTTAAGCTCTGGAACCTATTTGCATATTGATTCATTTGTACTCTATTAATGTAATAGTATATATTCCATACTTTTTATTATCCTTTAGCCTCTAAGCTACTTATCAGGAGCTATTGATTTGTCATACCATATTATCTAAAATACTAGTGTTTAACTAATAATTTTGTAGTAATTTTAGCTTTAATATTCATGTTTACTTAGTTATTAGTGTAAATAATTTGATATACAGTAGGGTGAAAAATGAGTAATAAAGTTACCTATAAAGGAGTTGACTGCTTTAAGTTACTAGCAGCAATCGGCGTAATCGCAATACATTCTGCATTACCTTTTTTTGAAACTTTGGGTCGGCTTGGGCTACCTTATTTCGCTATAATCACTAGTTTCTTTTTCTTTAAACATTATTTGAAACTCCATACCAAGAAAAATCAAATAAATTACTTAAAGAAATTTGAGCTCCGACTAATATGGCTATATTTTTTATGGCAAATAATATACATTCCGCTAGCCATTAAAAATAGCAAACAGTTTTTTATTTATAATGGTCTAAGCTTTAAAAGCTGTTTTAAGTATATTTTTGATTTATTGTTCAAACTATGGCCATCCAACATCAACGGATGGTTTCCTTCGTGGTACATCATAGGAATGATATTTGCTGTGCCGTTTTCTATTATTGTCTATAAGTATATTTTTAAACAGAATAATTATTTATATGGTTTGTTTTGTGCTATAGTTGAGTTCTATTTTATACTATGCAGCGGTCTCGGCTTTTTGGCTCATCTAAATCCAATAATCAATCCTAACTCTTTTCCTAGATTTTTTATTTATATTTTCCTTGGATTTTTATTAGCAAAAAATCTAAAAGTAGTAAAGCAATTTAACAAACAACAAATTCTTAATCTGCTGCTTGTTTTCGTCATACTATTTTACTTAGAAAATGTAACAATAAAATTATTAGGCGGTGGGATTAGTAACGATGAAACTATTTTAACCGTTCCAACCAGTCTAATTATTGTTATTTTCTCCATACTTTATGAGCCAAAAATAAGTTCAACCGTCTATTTCAGGCAATTTAGTACCTTTCTTTATTGTTTCCAAGCATGGGGATTAGCAATTTTTGATTACTTAAATGGTTTTGCAAATTTTGGAACTACTACATCTGAAATTCTAAAATTTATCTTTGTTATAATAATAGCCATGTTCGCGTTTCAAATTTATAATTTTGTTCGCGCTAAAACTCAATGGAAATATTTAAATTACATGGTATAAAAAATATCGAGTATGGGACTTTGCAGTTATAAAGGAAGTATCAATACAGTTAAAAGGCGTGGATATATCCTTTTCGGTGTTGATGAAAATAAATACTAATTTTTTGTATACAAAAAGGTCAACTGTTTTCGTGTTATTGAACGCTTACGGCCATGATGTAAATTGTGCTTTACCCGTTACTTATTTTTGAGTTTTGAAAACTGATGCATCAAAGGAATTTTCTTATTATAGAAGAAAATTCCTTTGATGCCGTGATATAAGTCCCAATAATAATCAGAGTTAAATGAGATCTGAAGATTTCATTTAACTCTGATTTCCTTTATTTTAAAGACTTATGTCATAGCCCCAAGGGAAAATAGTGCCTAGATGTGTTGTTATTGACTTCCTATATTTTAATCTTACCCTCTACATTTTGGTATTTGGCAGATTGCAAGAAATAACTTGAACGAATTTAGTGACGTAGATTAAGCAAGAAGATCTCGATTGGTGTATGCCAATTAAGACATTTAAGTGGCCGTGAATTCAGATACCAATTGATTTG
>NZ_JABUXQ010000033.1 GCF_014838735.1 Limosilactobacillus portuensis
CAGCTAACGGGATGAGCACGATTGAAATTACCAACAGCTTTAACTTGATGAGCGATGGTTTAACAATGAAGCAACTACCAGACAAGAGCTTTGGAGTCTTTGAAGGCTACAAGGCTCTTTACTATAAGGGAAAGGAATGATAATTAATGGCAATAACAGCAAAGGATATTGCAAGCATCTTTACTGGTATGGACTTAGGTGCAGAAAAGATTGCTGAAAACTTTAACAAACTACTTGAAGAGAATATTGGTCAAGATAATCAATTAGACACGTTGAATAATAAGACGCTGAAAATTGGTAATTTTATTGGGAGCGATAATCCTAACATAGATAACTTAGAGCCTGGAATCTATCCATTTGGTTTCTGGCAAGACAAACCAATTTCAACAAATGAAACATCATGGCCTAAGCGCCTTCGTGGTGGTGCTGAATGGGGTTGGATTGTTCAATATGGGGGCAAAAATCAGACCAAGGCCCAGTTTATTTTTGGAGCTGGTGCGGTACTTTGCTATCGAGCATGGGCAGGTGGTCGTTGGGATAATTGGGCACTGTTGAACCTTACAGTTGAACAATAGGAGGTGAAGTAAGATGAAAGCATTTATGTACGATCAACATTACGGGTATCTATTAGCTGAAATTAACGTGGCCGATACCAATAACTTGCCACCATATACAACGACAGTTGTCCCAGATCCGACTAAGAGCTATCAAAAGTTCAATGGCACTGAGTGGGTTGGCGGAATGGACGATGCAACATTCCAACAACAAGTAGCTGCATCAATCGCCCAGCAACAAGCTAACATTAAACCAAGCGAGGGCCAACAATTATTAATGGCTCAACAAGCCAATATTACCCAGTTGCAAAAGACGGTCATGGCGCAACAGGCGAACCTGACGCAAATGCAAAAGATGATTATGAAGCAACAAGCAACTATTACGGACTTAAAGAAAGGGAGTAACTAATTATGATGAATACACTAGATATGTTAAAGATGTTTTGGAACGACTGGGGCAACCATGACCCACAATATTACAAGGTTTACGTTGGTATGGGAATTGACGCAAACCAGTATAAGGAACTGACTGGCGTTGATTACGTTGCCTAGTTAGCTAACACATAGTCGCCGAAGAAATACACAATACATAGTAAAAAGCGTACGAAAGCGTTAAAAATTTAACGCAATCGCACGCTTTTATTATGGGCGGCTATAAAAAAAGGCGGGTGCCAAGAAGGCATCCACCCATGCCGGTTTGCGAGCTAGAAAGCACTCGCTACACACGGTCTATTCATCATTACACCTGTATTATATCATAATTATTTTATGGTACAATACTAATTGCACATTTGAGCGGGACTTAGAAACCCCGACTAGTGCAGGAAGGAGGTTCCTTCCAATGACGTATTGGTGTCTATTCATCATTATAGTACCTAGTAAGTACTTAAAAAAGATAATTAAAATGATTATCAAGCTTCTTCGGAAGTAATCATTTAGCGCTGACTTCGGTTGGCGCTTTTTTATTACCTGAAATTAGGAGGTGGGCAGATGCATAGTATTGCAGGTTATTCATGGGACGAGTTGTTAGCAATCGTGACAATTATTTCTATTGTTGGTGGATTCTTGATTTGGTTGCTTAACCTAGCAATTAAAAACGGAACTGAAAAGCTGTCAAACGTAGTTCAAGATTTAATCGTTAAAATTGATAATCTAAGTCACACAATGGATTCAATTGAATCAACAGCAAATCGGACAGCCGATCGGGTTGATTCGCTAGAAGAGCGCTTTGAGGAACATATTGGTGAAGCTAAGGTGCGGAATCAAAAAATCAAAGCACTGGAGCATGAAGTATTTGGAAGGGGAAAACAATAAATGAATGAAATTATTAATGCAATTCCTGAATACATAATCACGGCAGTTGTATCGACTGCTATTTTTTATCTCATGAATGCAGGGAAGAACTTACTACACAGCAAGGTTCAACATGCCAAAACTACTCAATCAAAAGAATTATGGAGCTTCATTGAACAGGTCGCTAATACGGCAGTTAATTCTTTAGTAAGTAAGGACATTACTGGTGATGCTAAGTTCGCCCAAGCAACGGCAATTGTACAAGATGCACTTGCTAAGCAGGGCTTTACTAACGTTGATGTGAAGTCGATTGAATCAGCCGTCCAATCAGCTTATGAAAAGTCGCCACTGACCCCTACCACAAATCCGGAAGAAAAGACGGACAAGTCGGGACAAAAAGAAACTGTTCTTGTCCCGGACGGTAAGGCAAAAGCAATTGATCCAAAGGAGGTCGCATAAAATGGCAGTTCGTAATCCATTTATTGATGTTTCCAGTTACCAATCTGATACGGTAGCATTTTTTCAAGCAGCTAAGAATCAAGGAGCACAAGGAATCGTTGTAAAGCTAACTGAAGGTAGTGAAGATGGTTCTAATTACATTAACCCACGAGCAGCTGCACAAATTCGCAATGCCCTAGCGGTTGGCTTACGAGTAGCTTGCTATCACTTTGCTCGCTATACTTCAATTCCAGATGCACAAAATGAAGCTCGATTCTTTGTTAAGGTTGCTCGGCAGTTTGGCATGTATGACGATACCTTGATGATTGATGATGCAGAGGTTAACTCAGCAAGTGATTATCAAGGAGCTACCTTAGCCTTTCTTCAAGAAGTAGAAGCACTTGGTTATAAGAGCACCGGTGTCTACTCAATGCGGAGCTTCTTTACTGGTGGAATCTTAAATAGTCATGGATTTGGCAACCGGAAGAAGTGGGTTGCTGGCTATGGAGTTACTTCACTCGGGATTGATAATGCGAACGCTTGGCAATATACCGATCACGGTATTATGGGGATTGACACCAGTCTTGATTTTGATGGTGCCTTTACCATTGGAGAAGCAAGCGGTAGCGTACCAAATACCCCAGTGCCAGCACCGCAACCAGCAGAACATGTTGGCAAACCAGCTACCGGGACATATATTGTGCAAGCAGGCGATACCCTAAGTGGAATTGCTGAAAAGTACAATACAACTTGGCAAAACTTAGCAGCGATTAACAGCTTGGGTAATCCTAATCTGCTTCAAGTGGGCCAAGTATTGAAAGTGACGGGTAATGCATCACCACAGAATACTTATTACGTTCAAGCGGGCGATACGTTAAGTGGAATTGCTAGCAAGTTTGGTACAACCGTCTCTGGTTTAGTAAGTCTCAACCACATTGCTAATCCTAACGTGATTTATGTTGGTCAAAAGATCATTCTTGGTGGTACTGGTCAATCTAACGCATATACCGTCCAAAATGGCGATACCTTATCCGGAATTGCTTCGGCTCACGGGACTACTTGGCAAGCATTAGCAGCTAAGAACCACATCGCTAATCCGAACATGATTTTTGTTGGTCAAACAATTCAATTATAAAGGTCGATCCCTAGTGGTCATTGCAGATTGTGCAACTACCACTAGGGATTTTTATGTTTTGTATCGACATTAAAACAAGTATCGACAAAATAAAATGGTAATGTTATAATAAAACCATCCCGTAAGGGAAAGGTATAATGACTGTAAATTGCAAAAGGGAGTAATTACATTATGAAGAATTCAAGAGGAACGCTTACCCTATCTAGGTGGGGTAATAGCTTATCGGTAAGAATACCGAAAAAAATATTAGATTCGTTTAAATTAGAGAATGAAGATAGATTAAGTTACAAAGTAGAAGATAATAAAATTATTTTGACACCTGAGAAAAAAGAAAGCCCATTAAGAAAAATGTTTGATGGTTTTGATACCGAAGCATATTTCAAAAATGAGCCAAAGAATAAAGAAGTTGATTGGGGGCATCCACAAGGAAAAGAATTATTTTAATTGCTGGAGCCTGTTCGTTACTCGGCGAAGGCAATAAAAATAAATTTTGAAAGGAGATTTCATTTTATGGAATCTTATAAAGACCTACAGCAAGGTCAGATTGTAATGGTTGATTTCAACCCAACTAGTGGGCATGAACAAAAGGGGTATCGCCCAGCATTAATCATGTCTAATAGCGACTTTAATCAGTTGTGTGGTGGAATGGTGAAGGTGATCCCCATCACTTCAAATGAAAAGAAGTTTCCGCTGCACTTAAAGCTACCCGTTTTAGATAATATTCACGGAGTAGTTGAACTTGATCAAGAACGAACGCTAGATCTAAGCGATCGAAAATTTAAGGTTGTTGATCAAGTACCTACTGAATTTATTGAGACGGTTAAAAAGGTTAATTTCGCTACATACTAAAAAATCCATCAACTAAAAGGTGATGGAGCAGAAAGACGATATACTAGACTTGACAGTTAAAGTATATCGTCTTTTTTTATTTTCGTAAAGCGAACAGCAGTTTATGCTATACTGATTACAAGTTAAATTTGAGTGGTACAAAATAACCCGGCACTTCTGATGAGGTGTCGGGCATTTCTTGTAAAGGGGGCATAAAAGGGGAATATTATTTGATGCTCTATGAGTTTAAATAATTATCTGTGAGTATTAAAAGTGTTTCTTCCTATTATATGTATTCAATAATGACAATTAGTGATTGTGTTTAAACAATCGGAAGACTTCCCCGAGCGTAACAGAATTATTGCTGGCCTTGCTGAAACGCTCTTGGTTGTGGAAGCAAAGAAACGTAGCGGGAGCCTAATCACGGCGAATATTGCTTTAGAAGAAAATCGGAATGTTTGCGCAATTCCTGGACGAATTGATGCTCCGCTATCATTGGGATGTAACCAGCTAATTGCAGCAGGGGCTAAACCAATTACAGAGGCTAAAGATCTCCTTGACGAATTTCTTTTAACGAATTAATTCTTGCATTTCGGCTCCTTTTTAATTAAAATCAACATTCGATTGGATATAGTTTGACAGATACTATATAAATGCATTAATAATAGTAGTATCGGTAAGCAAGATATTTAAAAGTATAGAAGTAAGGAGCCAATATAATGGCAACTAGTACTACAAAGAAAAAGACAACGAGTAAACGAAAAACGACTCGTCGTGCAAAACCAAAAAAGAAATTAGTGATTGTTGAATCACCATCAAAGGCCAAAACAATTGGGAAGTTTTTGGGCCGCTCTTATAAGGTAGTAGCAAGTCTAGGTCACGTGCGCGATTTACCTAAGAGCCGGATGGGAGTTGATATTGAGAATAATTATCAACCAGATTATATTTCTATCCGTGGTAAGGGTGACGTGATTAAGGAATTACGAAAAGACGCTAAAAATGCCAAAGCAGTCTACCTTGCATCTGATCCCGATCGTGAAGGAGAAGCAATTGCTTGGCACGTTTCAAATATTCTTAAGCTTGATGATTCTGAAAAGAATCGGGTAACATTTAACGAAATTACTAAGGATGCGGTTAAAGAAGCCTTCAATGAACCACGAACTATTAACATGGACCTTGTCGATGCCCAGCAAGCACGACGAGTTCTTGATCGGTTGGTAGGTTATTCCATTAGTCCAATTTTATGGAAAAAGGTTAAGAAGGGGTTAAGTGCCGGTCGTGTTCAATCAGTTGCCCTGAATTTAATTATCCAGCGAGAAAACGAAATTAGGAATTTTAAGCCTGAAGAGTATTGGACAATTGATGCCGAATTTAAACATAATCGTGAAAAGTTTAAAGCAACCTTTTTTGGCGAAAACGGGAAGAAAGTTAGCTTGAAAAATAATAATGATGTTCAACAAGTTTTAGGCAAACTTGATAAGAATAAAGACTTTGCAATTACTAAAGTAACTAAACGGGAGCGTAAGCGTCAACCACAGCCACCGTTTACGACTTCCACGATGCAACAGGATGCTAACCGTCGTTTGAATTTCCGTACCCGAAAAACAATGATGACTGCTCAAATGTTGTATGAAGGGATTGATATTAAGCAAGGGGCACCTGTCGGCTTGATTACTTACATGCGGACTGACTCTACTCGAATTGCATCAATTGCTAAGCATGAAGCTTCTAAGTTTATTCATGAAGAGTATGGTGGTGAATACGCTGCTATTAAGCCAATTAAGGGTAAGTTGCCTGAAGGCGCCCAAGATGCTCACGAAGCGATCCGTCCAACGTCTGTTTTTCGTACGCCCGCTAAAATGAAGCCATATCTAACTAATGATCAATATAAACTGTATAGTTTAATTTGGTCACGATTTGTCGCTAGTCAGATGACACCGGAAATTATTGATACAATGAACGTTAATCTGCAACAGAATAATGTTGATTTTCGAGCATCTGGTTCAAAGGTAAAGTTTGCTGGTTTTACGAAGGTATATAAGCGGGGGAAAGAAAAGGATAACTTACTTCCTGAACTAAAAGAAGGCGATAGTGCCCAAATGGTCAGTGATGATCCTGCTCAGCACTTTACCCAACCTCCTGCACGGTATACTGAAGCTGCTTTGATTAAGACGCTTGAAGAAAACGGTGTAGGTCGTCCTTCTACTTATGCACCAACACTTGACACGATTCAGCGTCGTTATTACGTTCGTTTAGTTTCACGGCATTTTGAGCCAACGGAATTAGGAGAAATCGTCAATACAATTATTGAAAAGCAGTTTCCAGATATTGTTAATGCCAAATTTACTGCCGATGTTGAAGATAAACTCGATCAAATTGAAGAGGGAAAGCAAAATTGGGTTCGAGTTGTTGATAGTTTCTACCAACCATTCTCCAAGGAAGTTAGTACCGCTGAGAGCGAAGTTGCTAAGATCGAAATGAAAGATGAACTTGCTGGAATGGATTGTGATATTTGTGGTGCTCCAATGGTAGTTAAAATGGGCCGTTATGGTAAGTTTTATGCTTGCTCACGGTTCCCTGAATGTCGAAACACAAAAGCAATTGTTAAGGATACCGGGATTACTTGTCCAAAATGTGGTCAGGGAACGGTTGTTGAGCGGAAGTCAAAAAAGAATCGTGTGTTCTATGGTTGTTCACGTTATCCTGATTGTGACTTTGTTTCTTGGGATAAGCCAATTGGACGAAACTGTCCAAAAGATGGTCACTTCCTAGTTGAAAAGAAAATCAAGGGTGGCACTCAAGTTGTTTGCCCGAATGGAGACTACGAAGAAGAACCGCAAAAATAGTGTGGTAAAACCGTTTACACTGTTTTTACTAAATTTTACTATTTTACTAATTTAAAAGAACTCTCTAATTTGCTATTATGCGGTTAGAGAGCTTTTTTATTAAGGAGAAATGGTACTATGATTAAGCTAGAAAACAATGAATTAACTGTTGAGATTGCTGAGCTAGGAGCCCAATTGCATAGTATTCGGCGAAATGATAACCAAATTGAATATTTGTGGCAGGGAGATCCAGCTTCATGGAAACGTCAAGCACCAATCCTCTTTCCATTTGTTGGTCGGTTAAAGGATGATCAATATGAATTTGCCGGAAAGACATATCACCAAACCCAACATGGCTTTGCTCGGGATCGTGAATTTAAGGTAATCGATCAGACTTCTTCTCAGGTTACTCTTGAACAAACCGATAGTGAAGAAACGTTAAAGGCCTTTCCGTTTGCTTTTAACCTTCGTGTCAGTTATAAATTAGTTGATGATCAATTAAACGTTTGCTACTCGGTTACTAATCCTGATAATAATCATTCACTAATTTATGCAATTGGTGCTCATCCTGGCTTTAATATGCCACTGAGCGCTCAAGGCTCTTTCGAACAAGTTCAACTTAGTGTTTCTCCCGCTGAAAAGTATTCACGTGTTTTATTAGATGGATCTTATAATGATTTACAGAACCCAATTACTATTGACATGCAAAAGCCAATGACAATTAGTCATGAACTATTTGACAACGATGCAGTAATTTTTGAAACGGGTGGTGCAAGGTTTACCGCAACCTTAACTGATCCAATTAATAATCACGGTGTTCATGTTCATACTCTTGGGACCCAGCATGTTGGTGTTTGGTCACCATACCCCACTAAAGCTAATTTAGTTTGTGTAGAACCGTGGTGGGGAATTGCGGACAATGTTGATGCAGATGGCAAATTGTTACATAAGCAGGGGATGCATCGGCTAGCACCGCAGGATAATGCTAAGTATGAGTTTAGTATCCAGCTGTTTTAAGACTATAGACTAAAAAAGAAGTTCGAGAATTCATGTTTTGAGTTCTCGAACTTCTTTTACTTATGGTGCTTTTGCTTTAGGTAATAAACAAGACCAAAACTTACCAGTGATTCTTTGCCAGTAATAATTCGAATAATATTACTTTTATGTCGCCAAAGAACAAGTGCAGTTAGGATTCCAGCAACACAACTAAGA
Source organism: Limosilactobacillus portuensis (assembly GCF_014838735.1). GTDB lineage: Bacteria > Bacillota > Bacilli > Lactobacillales > Lactobacillaceae > Limosilactobacillus > Limosilactobacillus portuensis. The sequence goes on from NZ_JABUXQ010000033.1 coordinate 8,286, forward strand.
ATTAGATCGTGCTCACAAAGAGCGATGATAAATATTGAGGTAATTCCAACGATGCTGGCACAGCTGGCCATACTTGTTAACAATAAAGTGATGATAAAGATCGCACAGGCAAGGGCGAATAATGGTGGGTTGTAAGCTAGCAGAATTCCTGCACTAGTTGCAACTGCTTTACCACCATGGAAATGGTCAAAAATTGAAAAAGTGTGTCCTAGTGAGGCAAAAATCCCAATTAATAATGGATTTACCGAATGAGAAACACCTAAAAGATATGGCTGACTTGCTGCTAGTGTTCCCTTTAGAACATCCATTAGAAGAACTACCACTCCAGCCTGGGGTCCCAATTCACGGAAAGTATTCGTAGTCCCAATGTTACCACTGCCAAGCTTTCGAATATCTTTGTGGTAAAAGGTTTGCCCAATCCATAAGCCGGATGGAATTGATCCTAAAAGATAGGCAACAATCACCATTCCAATTATTTTAATTATCATTCAATTTACTCCTTAAAAATAGCTACCCACTAAAGATAGCACGAAATCCTGTTAGAAACCACTAGGGAACCTATTTTTAAAAATGTAGTTTGCAAAATAAGGATTAAATGAAGTATTATCGTTATTGTTAAAGATTGTAATATTACTATTACGATCCTGTTCGAATTAGGGTATAATATATAAATCGAACAAACGTTCAAAATGAAAAGGGAGGTCATTTTGTGGCCACAAAGAAAGAAACGTATGATGCATCATCAATTCAAGTTTTAAAAGGGCTTGAGGCTGTTCGGAAACGACCAGGGATGTATATTGGGTCTACAGATTCAAGAGGACTGCATCACCTCGTATATGAAATTGTTGATAATGCGGTGGATGAAGCATTATCCGGTTATGGTGATGAGATTAACGTTACGATTGAAAAAGACAATTCAATTACAGTCCAGGATCATGGTCGGGGAATGCCAGTAGGAATGCATGCCTCTGGGAAACCAACACCTGAAGTAATTATGACGGTTCTTCACGCTGGTGGTAAGTTTGGTCAATCAGATGGTTATAAGACTTCTGGTGGACTGCATGGAGTTGGTGCTTCAGTAGTTAATGCTTTATCGACTAGCCTTACGCTAACAATTGTCCGTGATCATGAACGCTACCAAGAAAAATTTAAGGATGGCGGTCAGCCGATCGGTACCTTAAAAAAACTCGGTCATACAAACGCTGGAAACGGAACAACGGTATCTTTCAAGCCTGATCCAGGTATTTTTACGACAACTGTTTATGATTACAATACCTTAGCAAATAGGTTGAGAGAATCTGCTTTTCTGTTAAAGGGAATTAAAATTGTTCTAACTGATAAACGACAGGACCATGAGAAGCAGGATATCTTTCAGTATAAGGATGGTATTCAGGAATTCGTTACTTACCTGAATGAAGGTAAAGATACTTTAGGAAAAGTTTTATACTTTGATGGCAGTCAGGATGGCGTTGAGGTCGAGGTCGCTGCCCAGTATAATGATGGTTATTCTGAATCATTGCTTTCCTTTGTTAATAATGTCCGTACTCCAGATGGCGGAACGCATGAGGCCGGCTTTAGGAGCGCTTGGACCAAGACTTTTAATGAGTACGCCCATAAGGTTGGACTGCTGAAAGATAAGGACAAGAATCTTGAAGGAAGCGATGTTCGTGAGGGCTTGACTGCTGTTGTGTCTGTTCGGATTCCCGAACGAATTTTACAATTCGAAGGACAGACAAAGGATAAGTTAGGGACTCCAGAAGCGCGAAAAATTGTAGATTCCATTGTAAGCGAGCAGCTTGGCTATGCGTTAATGGAAAATGGCGATTTTGCCCAGATGCTGATTCGGAAGTCAATCAAGGCCCGTGAAGCTCGTGAAGCAGCGCGAAAGGCAAGAAATCAAGCTCGTGGCGGTAAACGGAAGAGCCGAAAAGAACGAAATCTTTCTGGGAAACTAACTCCAGCACAATCAAAGAATGCGAAAAAGAATGAATTATTCTTGGTCGAGGGGGATTCTGCTGGTGGTTCTGCTAAACAGGGACGTGACCGGAAATACCAAGCCATTTTACCGTTACGAGGAAAGGTCTTAAATACCGAAAAGGCGAAGCTTGATGACGTGTTAAAGAATGAAGAGCTGAACACGATTATCTATACGGTTGGTGCAGGCGCTGGCTCCGAGTTTAATGTTGACGATTCAAACTACGACAAAATAATCATTATGACGGATGCTGATGACGATGGGGCACATATTCAAATTTTGTTATTGACATTCTTTTACAAGTACATGCGGCCAATGATTGAGGCCGGAAAAATTTATATTGCCTTACCACCGTTGTATCGTTTACAAACAGGTCGGGGTGCTAAAACTAAGATCACCTATGCATGGACCAATGATGAGTTAACAAAACTGACCAAGAAAGCAGGAAAGAGTGCTCAATTGCAACGGTTTAAGGGCCTTGGTGAGATGAATGCCGATCAATTATGGGAAACAACCATGAACCCTGAAACACGGACGCTAATTCAGGTACGAATTGAGGACGCTGAATTAGCTGAGCGTCGGGTAACAACTTTGATGGGGAATAAGGTTGAGCCGCGACGGGAGTGGATTGAAGATAATGTTCACTTCACCCTTAGTGATGATAAAGAATCAGATGAATTAGTGGAGAATAAGGGACACTTGTCAAACCATAATGAGCAACCAACAAAAACTAAAAAGACTTTTAACCAAGAGGCACTTTTTTAGGTGAGCAGAAAGGAACATTATAGTGAGAGACGGTAAAATTGAAAAAATGACCCTGGAACAATTGATGGGGGATCGTTTTGGTCGTTATTCAAAGTCAATTATTCAAGAGCGGGCGTTGCCTGATATCCGGGATGGCCTGAAGCCAGTTCAACGACGGATCTTATTTGCAATGAATAAGGATGGCAATACCTATGATAAGGGATTTCGGAAATCAGCAAAGTCCGTTGGTAATGTTATGGGGAATTTTCACCCCCACGGAGATAGTTCAATTTACGAAGCTCTAGTTCGTCTAAGTCAAGATTGGAAACTTCGGGAACCATTAATTGAAATGCACGGGAATAATGGTTCAATGGATGGTGATCCAGCTGCGGCAATGAGGTATACGGAAGCGCGGTTAAGCAAAATTGCTGGGTTGATGCTTCAGGACATTGACAAAGATACTGTTGAAATGACGTTAAATTTTGATGATACCGAAAAGGAGCCAACAGTCTTACCAGCGCGGATTCCTAACCTTCTTGTTAATGGTGCTACCGGTATTTCAGCAGGATACGCGACAGAAATACCGACCCATAACCTCGGTGAAGTATTGGACGCTTTGGTTTATCTCCTAAATAATCCAGATGCTAGTTTAGAGAAACTAATGGAATTTATCCCGGGTCCAGATTTCCCAACTGGAGGAATTATTCAGGGGATTGACGGTATTCGAAAGGCTTATCAAACAGGTCGTGGACGAATCGTTGTTCGTGCTAGAACTGAGATTGAAACCCTTCGAGGTGGCCGTCAACAAATTAACGTAACTGAAATTCCTTATGAAGTTAATAAAGCTCAACTGGTTAAGCGAATTAATGATCTCCGCTTAGCTAAAAAGGTGGAAGGAATCGCTGAAGCACGTGATGAGACAGATCGTAGTGGTTTGCGGATTGCCATCGAGTTAAAGCGTGGTGCTAATGCCCAGGGAATTCTTAATTACCTTCTTAAAAATACTGATTTACAAATTAACTATAATTTCAATATGGTTGCAATTGACGAACAACGGCCAATGCGGGTAGGATTAAAACGAATTTTGACCTCATACCTTTCCTTTCAGAAACAGATTATTCGTCGGCGAACGCAATTTAACCTAAATAAAGCTCAACATCGTCTCCATATTGTAGAAGGGTTAATTAAAGCTTTATCAATCTTAGACCAAGTAATTAAGACTATTCGTGGAAGTAAAAATCGAAAAGATGCTAAGGAAAATCTGATTAGCCAGTATGCATTCTCCGCAGAACAAGCAGAAGCAATTGTTACTTTGCAACTTTATCGGTTAACAAATACTGATGTTACTGAACTCAAAGATGAACAGAAAAAGCTAAACCAGCAAATCGAAGAATTTCAATTGATCTTAACAAATGATCAAGAATTAGCTAATGTTCTCCGGAGAGAAATGTTAGCAATTAAGAAAGAGTTTGGTAACCCACGACGCACAAAGATTGAAAGTCATGTAGAGAAGTTAAAGGTTGATACTAAGGTAACGGTAGCAAACGAAGACGTTATTCTCTTGGTTTCTCACGCGGGGTACATTAAGCGGTCAAGTGTACGCTCGTTTAAGGCATCGCCAATAGAAGAAAATGGCCTTCGTGAAGATGATTATCCGATTTTAATTCAGGAAACAAATACTTTAGCGCACTTATTTATGTTCACCAATTTAGGCAATGTTATTTACCGACCGGTTCATGAAATTACCGATACCCGGTGGAAGGATACTGGAGAACATATTTCACAGACGATTGGTTTAGCAGAAAATGAGCATATTATAAAAGCAATGGTCTTTGATAAGCTGGATCAACCAGGAACCATCATTATGGGAACAAGTGATGGTCAGGTTAAGCAGTCGGCATTTACAGATTATAAGCCAGGGAGTCGTTATAAGAGTCGAACAACAGCTGGAATTAAGTTGAAGAGTAACGAATCGAGGTTAGTAAGTGTTGATTATTATGAGCCAACAAATGAAAATCGGTCACTCCTAGTCATTAGTCATGAAGGATATGCGGTTCGGTTTGATGTTGCTGATGTTCCTGTTACTGGTTTAAGAACTGGTGGGGTTCGGGCAATAAACTTAAAAGGTGCTGACTATGCCACTGACTTTACTCTTGTTTCTGAAGGCCAAAATTTGGCAATGATTACCCAGCGTGGTGCCTTTAAGGAAATGGCAAGTTCTGAAATTGAAACAGGTGCTCGTGCTCGTCGTGGAGAATTAGTAATTCATAGAATTAAGAATCACCCTCATAAGATTGTCGATTTTCTTGCTTATGATCCAAATAATCATGATGTCCTTGAAATTATTACTGATCGACCAGCTTTCCAAGACGTTGCAGTAGATGATCACCACCTTGGAACGGCTAAATCAAACGGGACATTTGTTGTCGATACTGATACACAAGGAACACCTGTAAAATTAAAGCGTAAACAAGTTAATATCCTAAATGAAGAGCCAGTAAATCAGGAAAATTAATAAACTTTCTCTACTTTCATTTATTTTCAGTGAGATATTTTATAATTATCTCACCAAGCTGGGGCTTCCATGATAGAATAGAAATTGTAGATTGTTTCATGTCTTAGTATTTGCGGACAATATCGAAACAAACAGGAGGAATTTTAAATGAGTAACAAAGAATTAGTTTTTGGTCATCAGAATCCAGATACTGATGCAATTACAGCTGCAATGGCTTTTTCATACTTTCAAAATCAATTAGGTTACGAAACTGAAGCTGTTGCTCTTGGTGAGCCTAACGATGAAACAAAGTATGCTTTGGATCACTTTGGAATGAAGGCACCTCGGGTTGTTAAGACCGTTGCAAATGAAGTTGACAAGGTTATGCTTGTTGACCATAACGAACCACAACAAAGCGTTAGCGATCTTGATAAGGTTACTGTTACTCACTTGGTTGATCACCACCGGATTGCTAACTTTAATACTGCTCAACCACTTTGGATTACTGCTCGTCCATATGGTTGTGTAAGCACTATTATCACTGAACTATTCCAAGAAAAGCACATTAATATTCCAGCAGACCTTGCCGGGATGATGCTTTCAGCAATTATTTCAGATACATTACTTTTGAAGTCACCAACCACTACTGACCATGATCGTGAAGCTGTTAAGTACTTAGCAAAGGTTGCTGGTGTTGAAGATTACGAAAAGTACGGCATCGACATGTTGAAGGCCGGCACTAACATTGCTAAGAAGACAGATAACGAAATCGTTGATGGTGATGCTAAGACATTTGAACTTGGCGGTACTAAGTTACGGATCGGTCAAGTTAATACTGTTGACTTAGATGACGTTTTCTCCCGTCAAGCCGATCTTGAAAAGGAAATGCACAATTTAATGGATCAAAATGGTTACGAGACCTTTGTATTAATGGTTACTAACATTTTGAACAGTGATACTGACCTCTTTGTTGTTGGTGATCACACTGATACAGTTGAAAAGGCCTTTGGTAAGAAGCTTGATAACAAGCGGATGAACTTACCAGGTGTTGTTTCTCGGAAGAAGCAAGTTGTTCCTCCATTGACAGACGCCTTTGAAGGATAATAACTTTATTTCTTTAATCGTTCGTGTTCAATTTAATAATGCAATAAAGTGAAAAACTCCTATAATAAGGTATTAAATTATTCTTATTATAGGAGTTTACTTATGGAGTTTGAATTTTCACTTGCAAGCGAGAAGGATTTACCAAGGGTTGTTGATATTTATAATCAGATTATCCCATCCCGCCTTGCTACTGCTGATCTAGAGCCAGTAACTGTGGCGGAGCGAGAACCATGGTATCATTCATTTACCAAGACTCATCCATTGTGGGTTATCAGAAATAGTCAACAAAAAATAGTAGGCTGGGTAGGGCTTGAACCGTTTTATGGTCGACCAGCTTATGAGCATACCTGTGAAATAGCAATTTATATTGATAAGAGTGTTCGTCATCATGGCCTTGGGACACAAGCAATTAATTTTGTGATCGGCCAATTGCCTCAACTAGGAATTACGGCAATCGTAGCCTATATTTTTGGTCATAATTTGCCAAGCTTAGGATTATTTAAATCATTTAATTTTACAGAATGGGGAAGATTACCTCGAGTAGCAGAACTTGATGGAGTTCAACGGGACCTCATAATAATGGGGAGAAGGTTCGACTAGAATAATAGTCGTAAATATTTATCTAAAATACTGGTTGACAAACATTAGAAAATGATTAAAATAATTAATAATTACTTAAAGGAGGAACACAATGATGGATGCTTTAGTTCAACCAAATATTAAAGCGTATGCCTTCTGGTTTAGCGATTAATTATCCGCTAACCAGCAGTGCTTTTCATTGTGCGTTCCCGGATAGTTGTTAACCTTAAACCATCCGGGGCTCCACTAATTCTGACTTAGCCATTACAGTCCTGGATGGATGATAACCATCGAGGACTTTTTATTTTGGAGGGAAAATTATGCCAACTACTAAGTCACAATTATTAAATAACTTGAATACAAATTTTGGTCGGTTAAAGCCAGTGGGAATCCGAGAGTTCGATTACAAGGCTAGTGCAATTCCTGGAATCATTAAATTAACGCTTGGCGAACCTGATTTTAACGTTCCTGAGGTGATGAAGAAGGCAGCGATTGATAGTATTGAGAAAAATGATTCTCACTATGCACCAGGTAGTGGGTCAACCCAATTACGGAAAGCAATCGCCAAATTTATGGTAGATCGATATGGACTGACTTATGATTCAACAAGCGAAATTGCTGTAACGGTTGGGGCAACTGAAGGAATTTATGCTTCGTTATCAGCCTTAGTCAATCCAGGGGACGAAGTTTTAATTACTACCCCAACTTTTCCGTTATACATGGCGGTAACGACAATTCTTGGCGGAAAGCCCGTTGAAATTAACACTAGTAATGACCAGTTTGTCCTAACCCCTGAAAGGCTCCGTCAAGTAATCGCTGAACATCCCCATGCCAAAGCAATTATCTTAAATTACCCGTCAAATCCAACCGGAGTAACTTATACTCGTGAACAGATTAAACAGTTGGCAGCTGCAATTGACCAAACCGATTTAGTTGTCATCGCGGATGAAATATACTCAGAATTAGTTTACAGTGGGCATCATACTTCGATCGCGGAATTTATTCCGGGACAAACCTTAGTCTTAAATGGAGCTTCAAAGTCACAAGCAATGACTGGGTACCGGGTCGGCTTTATTGCAGGTCCACAAGAATTGATGAAACCAGTCTCTGCTATTCATGCCATGATGGTTACCGCCGCTGCTGATCCAATGATGGCAGCGGCAGCTAAAGGCTTTGCCAGTGAGGAAGGTAAACAAGCGACTCTGGAAATGAAGGCAGCTTACAAGCAGCGCCGTGACACCTTAGTTCCGGCATTACGCGCGCTCGGCTTTGAAATCACTAACCCTAATGGAGCCTTCTATGTCTTTGCTAAATTACCAGAACGTTTTGGAACTGATGATGTGAAATTTGCTACTGAACTGGCTGAACAAGGAAAAGTCGCTGTAATTCCTGGTTCATACTTTGGGGCTGGTGGTAGTGGCTACCTAAGAATTAGTTACGCAACAAGCATGGCGGAGATTGAGGAAGCAATTAGACGAATTAGCCAATTTGTACAGGAGGACTAGCCAATGACTAAAATTTTAATGACAAGTGTCCGGGATGATGAACAAGCAGCAATTAAGGAGTTTGCTAAAGAGAATAATGTTGAAATTATTACTACCGAAAAATTAATCGATGATGCCGTAGATTTGACAAGGGATGTTGATGGACTGGTTATTCAACAACGAAGGAAGCTGCCCATATCAATCTATGCTAAACTACGGGAGAATGGCTTGAAACAAATTGCCACCCGAACTGCGGGCTTTGATATGATTGATCTTACTGAGGCGCAGACCAATAATTTAACGGTAACGAATGTTCCAGCCTATTCGCCAAGAAGTGTTGCCGAACATGCACTAATGCAGATCTTTCGGTTATTACGGAAAGCTTACCGATTTGATGCTCAGGTAGCAGCAAATGATTACCGGTGGTTTAGTGATGAGCAGGCGATGGAAATCCATACAGCAACCATTGGAATTATTGGTGTTGGTCGAATTGGCGGAACGTTGGCTAAACTATTAAAAGCTTTAGGGGCAACGGTTCTGGGGTTTGATACTAACCCGCGAGAAGAAATGAAAGGGATCGTTGAATACGTTACGAAAGAAGAACTTTTACAGCGGTCAGATGTGGTATCATTACACGTTGACCTTAATCCGACCTCGGTTGGTTTACTCACTGCGAAAGATTTTGCCACGATGAAACCGAGTGCGGGCTTAGTAAATGCTAGTCGGGGACCAGTAGTTAATACAGCTGATTTAGTAGCTGCACTGAAAGCAAAACAAATAACCGCAGCTGCTTTGGATACTTTTGAGGGTGAAAATGAAGTTGTTATGACTGATCGGCGGCAAACTGGCCTTGGTGATGTACCGCTGGTTGCTGAACTTCATTCAATGGATAATGTAATTCTGACCCCGCATATTGCTTTCTTTACGAATCTAGCCGTAAAGAATATGGTTGATTTTGCACTTGAAGATGTTTTAACGGTTCTTGCAGGAAAGAAATCACCGCATGAAGTAAACTGATCCTCTTAAGTTAGCCGCTTTGGCAGAATAGGGTAGGTTAGTTTTCTCATTTATTTTTAATTTTAATAAATATATGTTAGAATACCTACAATTTATAATCTGTACCAATATAGTTGACATTGGTAGGCTACGAAAGAGGTTGATATAGATGAGTTTAGACACAGCAATCTTTGCGGGCGGATGCTTCTGGTGCATGGTCCAACCATTTGATACTTATCCGGGAATTAAATCAGTTGTTTCCGGGTATACTGGGGGTCATGTCCCTAATCCAACCTATGAAGAAGTTTGTTCAGGAAAGACCGGGCATACTGAAGCTGTCAAAATCACCTTTGATCCTGATGTGATTTCATATGATGATTTAGTAACAATTTATTGGCATCAAACGGATCCAACTGATGCGATGGGACAATTTCAGGATCGTGGAGATAATTACCGACCAGTAATTTTTGTTAATAGTCCTCAACAGCGTGAGATTGCTGAGAAATCAAAGGCTGCTCTTCAAGCTAGTGGGCAATTTAGCAATGATAAAATTGTTACTCAAATTGAAGATGCTAAGCCTTTTTATCCCGCAGAGGATTACCATCAAGACTTCTACAAGAAGAATCCAGAACGGTACGCTCTTCAAGAGGCTGGTGGTAGAGAACGATTTAAGCAGCAACATTGGAATAACAAGGATTAATAAAAAACTCTCGTGACTTTTGAAGTGCCCTACAATTGTTAGACAAGAAATCTAATGATTGTGGGGCACCTTTTCTATGGTCAAATATAAATCAGAATTGAAGGCACAGATTGTCCATGAATATCTGTCAACTTCACAAAG
>NZ_JABUXQ010000034.1 GCF_014838735.1 Limosilactobacillus portuensis
CAAATCAATTGGTATCTGAATTCACGGCCACTTAAATGTCTTAATTGGCATACACCAATCGAGATCTTCTTGCTTAATCTACGTCACTAAATTCGTTCAAGTTATTTCTTGCAATCTGCCTCCTGTTGAAGCAAGAAATATGGTATACTGTTTAATACAAGATAAGTTTAAAGGAGTAAAAATTATGGTTAGCAAAAATAATCTTGAATTAATTCAGAAGCGAATGTCACAACGGTATACTAAATGGGCACTGTGCCGGTTGACTGTTGGCGTTGCCTCAGTCACCATTGCGACCGGCTTTTTCTTTATGGCAGGGGGGGGTCTGGACAACCCGGTCACAGTTCATGCGGCAACTAATATTGATGAACAAGTCGCAGCTTCAGCTGATCATCAATCGACAACTAAGGAACTTGGTAAGAATGCAGATTTAAGTATCTTACCTGATAATATTAATTGGACATCCCCTCGGCATGATAAGCCGTTAAACGGGGGCAATGAAAATGACTTCAATAAAGGGGAAGATCAAAAACCAGGCGCCATTATTTATGATCCAATTCAACAACAAGGTGGCGATGGTTATAATGTCAAATTACCAACCAACAATGACCAGTTTGGGTACACGATTGATGGTAAGGTAGGAATTAGTAAGACTGGCGAAGCCATTAATGATGGAACTGGTACTTCTGGGATTATTAACCCCGACAATAAAGATAATATTATCTGGTTAGGTAAGTATGGTGAACCAACCAGCGGGAATCTTAGTGCTGCTCTTGATTCCATTGGTAATAAAAATGAGCTACCTAAGGGGACCAAATATGAGTATGTAGGTGGGTGGTTTAAGCCCCAGGGTAATGATAAATATCCATTCTTACATGTTCCTGCCCAAAAAGGAGAAGCGGGAGCTAAGTATTTTTCCCCATTTAGTGGGCAAAAATTCAGAGTGTACCTAGTCATGGATAAAATTACTTATCCTAATGGCACAACTTTTTATATCCCTATTCGGATAGCTTTTGGTTCGGCTTGGAATTTAGGGATTCACAAAGATATTGCTGTAAAATCTGGTGAAAAATTGGAGATTACTCCAACTTGGGTAAGTAACGGGAATGTTAATGGACAAGATCAATTAAAGATGGTTATTTACGATGCGGATGACCCACAAAACCAGAGCTTATATAACGCCTATGCTACGCCCAATCCATTAGCAACCTTTACGACGGAAAGTAATACTGGTAAGCAAACGTTTAAATTTGTTGTCCCAAAAGGGGTTGCAAAGTTAAGAGTATCATTTTTGCCAGCTAACACTACTGTAAACCACACTGGATTAACTAATAACAATGATATCCTGGTTTCTGGATTTACGGGGGTTGCAATTCATCAAGTTACTGATGCCGATAGACAAAATCCAGTTGGCAAACCAATTAATACAGAAGTTGGCAAAACGCCGGATCCTTCCAAGGGAATCAGTAATCTTCCTGATTTACCTGATGTGACCAAGTATTCTTGGAAAGAAGTACCAGATATTACCGAGTCAGCGGTTAACGCGCCAACAAAGGCTACTAATACGCTGGCTGAAAATAATAATGTAACAAAACAAACTCTACCCCAAACAGGGAACACAAATGAACAGGGTACTGTTCTGTTAGGTGTAATTTCTGCCTTGCTAGCTCTATTTGGATTGGCAAAACGAAGAAAACTAAATCTTTAACGAGTGAATTGTTACAGGAAATTCATGAATTACCATTTCGGTAGTTTGTTGCTTTTTGTGTCTCTTCGTCAAGAAGTAGGCTCTATGATATTCAGTACTGATAGATGTTTTTTCATCTGTCGGTACTGTTTTTGTAGGCTCTGTGTCAAATTCTGTTGATGCAAGCTAATAGAACAGTATCAAGTTTTTAAACTTGGTACTGCTTTTTTGTTCTCATCATTCGTAGATTAATTCTTGCTAGTAAGTGATTGAAGTTGCTCAGACCGAAGTAAGAAATAAAATAGGGTTCTCTTTATACAATTATTATCCATGATCAATTAGTCATATTAATTAATATTTTTATTACCTCAAGCTGTACTATGTCAACACGATTTAGATATGCGAGTGATTATGAGGAACTTGTTGACTGACAAAGCAGTATATTTAAACCAAAAAGGTAAGAGTAATTAGGGAGGTAAAATTATGTTATCGAGTAATAATTGGAAAGAACAAATTCGAAAACAAGAGCCGAAGAAACAACGGTTTACACTTAAAAAAGTTAACGGTCGGCGTTGCTTCGGTCTTGATTGGGTTCACTTTTAGGGGAATAGAAGCATCAGCGAACACGACAACGGGAACGGTCAGCAAAGCAGCTGAACAACCTACGGACACATCTCAAGCAGATTCCGCTTCGATCCAGACTGTGTCTAATCAGACTGTTTCATTATCTTCATCTGCCAATTCTTCATCAGCTGTATCATTGACAAGTGACGCTGACGATCAGGCAGATGACGACGGTGAATATTTCTCCACCACGACCTTCAATCCTACGGTTACCAACGTTCACAAAACGAGTGATAGTTATGTTCCAGATATTAATAAGAGTGGGTTTACAACCATTGTTACCGGACTTTTTGATTTTAATACTGGTAATTATCGTAACAGTACCACTTATAAATTAAATGCTGATGGAACTGAGTTTGTAAATACGACTGATTCGTCTAATAGTTTTCCTGCCAGTGCGATTAAGTACAGTTGGGTGGATGGTTATACACCCAATACTAATTTTGGCACGGATACGGCCACAACGCCGGCGTATTTAGCTGATGGTAGTATTAATCCAGCTGAAACGAGGGATGGTGAGTTATACGGGCAACGTGTAACATTCTCTAAGTACCGGATAAAATGGATGGTCACGGACTTGATTATTGCGCAAAAGTTTGGGGATGCCTATCCGGTGGGGTATAGTGATAGGACTAATGTTTACTTCAATTTTTATGGGGCCCAAGCGAACCAGCCGCTAAATTTTAAACAAAACAGTGATATTTCTAACTTAACACAGGCCCAATACCGTCAATTAGTGGATGTGACCGATCTTGGGGCGAATGGTTGGAACGGGCAAGATGTTGACGCCCAAACACCACAAGTGGCGGCATATACTCCCGGTAATGACGATCGAAAAACCTTCACGATGGTCTGGGCACCAAATGGTCAGCCTACCACTGCTACGATCGCCGATGGTGTAAAAGGGACTGTGCGAATTAACTTCAACGATGGGACTTACCTGGATGTTCCCGTAACGATTAATGTTACGAAGGCAATGGTAGAAGAGTACGTCCCCAATTATGCGAATAAAATTGTCCTTGCTAATGATCCAGTTAACACGGGTGAGCCAAGTTTTACTGAAAATGGTAATAAGGTAACTGCTCCAGCTGGAACTAAATTTGCCTTCAGTAATGCTCAACCTTCGATTACTGATAAAAATGGCAAGAACCCAGTAACTGTAACTTATCCAGATGGTTCACATGACACCGCAACTGCTAAGGTCTTTGTAAACAAGGCAGTTGATCCAAGCCATGTTGACCCAACGAATCCTGAATACAAGGACATGTTTAAGACGGTTACCCGTGATATTGTTACTACACCAGTTTCTGGTCAACAAATAACTGATACTCAAAACTTAGACTTTGGTAGATCAATGACAATTTACGGTAACGGTCAAGCTTCTACTTATGGCAAGTGGAAAGCTGGTAAGTTAGGTGCTAACGGCAAGAGCTTTGCTACCGAAGGCGGTTCTACTGAATTTGCTTTAAAGGATATCCCTCAAGCTGACGGCTACACTTCTTACTACAAGATTGGTAATGATGGTCAAAAGGTAATTGCAACAGCTGTTTCATCTGCTTCTGCATTAGATCAGGATGGTAATCCAGTTAACGGTACGACCGTTTACGTTGGCTACGATGAAAATGACATACCAATTCCTACGCCAACTGAAGGTAAAGTAGTAATTAGCTATGCAGACAAGAACAACCCTAGTCACATTCTTGGAACCACTTCAGTAGGCGGAATTAATGGTAGTGAAGTAAATGTTTCATCAGTGATCAAGAACAATGTTCCTGCGAACTGGAAGATTGAGCCTGCTTATACTATTCCAACTAACTCAATCGTTCCTGACACAATTAACGTTCCGCTTATTCACGAAACCAAGACGATTACACCAACTGATCATGATGATGCAGATATGTTCAAGACGGTTACCCGGACGATTGAGGTAAATAATCCAGGTGGAACGGTTAACACGACAACCCAAAAGTTAACTTCAACCGGGCCAAGACGATTGATGAAGTTACTAATAAAGTAATTTCCTATGGCAACTGGACATTGGCAACCGGTTCTGCTAAGGATTGGGATCAATTCGTTATTCCCCAACTTGATGGCTTTACCTCATATGTTGATGGCAGCGCTGCTAAGAAAGAAATTGCCAAAGAGGACGTAACTGTTGAAGTAACTTACAAGAACTCGGGCAATCATGGCGATAATACAAAACCGGATAATGTTCCTAACCCAAGTGATCACAATAACCCTAACTTTGAGAATAATAATCACGGAAATAATCATCCTAATAAACGCAATAATGATAGTAACAGTGTCAGCAACGACATTGACCAAAATGGTAATAGGAGTCTAAATACTAATCCGACGGTTAAGAGTAATCGTAGTAATGGGGTGAGTGCTAAGATTACTTATAATGACCATGGTGAAAATGGCCAAAAGAACAAACGAGCGTTACCACAAACTGGTAATAATAAGGATGATGCAGCAATTGCCGGATTAGGCTTAGCAAGTTTATTAGCAATGCTTGGCCTGGGAGACTTGAAAAAGCGCCGCAATTAATGCTTTTCCTTTAATAATAAAATGAAGAAGAATTAGACCATAAGTTGTTCTCTCAAATATACATAGACGCCAATTGTTTGTCGAGTTGGCGTTTATTGTTATTCCACATCGTGTTGTTAAATGTTGCCAACTTTGCTTATTGTGAGCTAAAGATTAATCGAATGATAAATTAAGTGATTTCAGGTGTAGAAGGGCTTTAAGGAGCATGACAAACCGAATGGAATCGCCAATTAACGGTTACTGAAAGAATGGTAAAAGAGGACATCTGATCCGGCTAGGAAGTTTGAAGTTAATATTTCAAAAAAGAAAAGGCAGGGATTGCTTATATTTCGATAATTGAATTTTGACATATGCCATCTAAAGGAATAAAATTATCTTCCAGATAAGATGTTTATAGTAAAGGATATAAAAATCATTAACATCTGATAAATAATGATAAAGTGAGGCTAGGTGGCAATGGTTACTGCAGAAGAACAAACCCTATCTAATGATTTGGTTGCTGAAACAACGCGGACGATTATTTTGATAAATGTAGACGGCAGTCGTCAAATAATTAAACAAACCGTACGCTTTCAGCGAACTAAGGTACCGACCGAAAATGGTAAAGTAACCTATAGTGGTTGGGCTGTTCAGCCAGATTCACCTAAGGAATGGGCGGAATATGAAGTACCTGAAATTGAAGAGTGTGCTCCGGACCGCACCTACTTACCAAATGAGGAAGTTAATGCATGGACGCCCGATTCTACAATTATGATTGTCTATCATAAGTTCGATAATGAACGTCTTGATGATCGGTATGTAAAAACTTTCTCGCGTCCGGTAACACCGGTATCAGAGTCGGAGTCAGCTGAAGGTAAAGTTATTCACGGCCTCGGCTTACGAATTGCTGGTTTGAAGTCATTATTTGGTTTACGCCGGGCAAATTAAACTAAAATTTATTAAAATATCGATTGCTAAATAAAGCCAAATGTAATATGATAATGGCGAGTATAAAACACGATTGCATTTCAAGTAGATCATTTAGAGAAGCAGCGGTTGGTGAAAGTTGTTGATCGAAACTCCGGTGCAGATAAATGTGGGTGGGTAATGCCGCACGGCTGATGACCGTTATTCATCACGAGGGTGACATGTTATATGTCAAACTTGGGTGGTACCGCGGAACTAAGAGCCATTTCGTCCCAAAATATTTTGAGGATGGAATGGCTCTTTTTGTTAGGAGGATAACATGTTAGATATTAAGAAGATTCGTCAAGAACCTGATTTTTATAAGGAAAAGTTAGCTACTCGTGGTGTAAAACCCGAAGAGATTGATGAAGTGATTGCATTGGATAAGAAGCGTCGAGAATTACTTCAACAGACGGAAACGATGAAGGCGCAACGTAATGCAGCTTCCAAGAAGATTGGAGAAGCTAAGCGTAACGGTGAACCAGCTGATGCCGCTATTAAGGAAACGCGTGAACTCGGTGACAAGATTAAGGAATTGGATGCCGAAGTTGAGGCAAATGACGCAGAGCTTCATAATAAGATGGCACATCTTCCGAACGTACCGCATGATGGGGTACCAGTTAGCTTAACTGAAGATGGTGCAGTTGAATTACGCAAAGTCGGCAAGATTCGTGACTTTGATTTTGCGCCTAAGCATCACTGGGATATTGGTGAACAACTCGGCATTTTGGACTTTGATCGAGCAGCTAAGGTTTCTGGTGCGCGTTTTGTCTACTACTTAGGTTTAGGTGCCCAACTCGAACGGGCCGTTTATAACTTCATGCTTGACGAACACATGAAGGAAGGATACACCGAAGTATTGCCACCATACATCGTTAATGCTGCGTCAATGTACGGTACTGGTCAATTCCCAAAGTTTAAAGAGGGCGTTTACCAAGTTAATGGAGAAGATATGACATTGATTCCAACGGCCGAAGTTCCATTGACCAACTATTATCGTGGCGAAGTAATTCCTGCCGAAGAACTTCCAGTTTATGTTACAGCGTTGACGCCATCCTTCCGTTCAGAAGCCGGTGCCGCTGGTCGAGACACTCGTGGATTGATTCGGATGCACCAATTTAACAAGGTGGAAATGGTTAAGTACACGAAGCCAGAAGATTCATGGGATGAATTGGAAAAGATGACTGCCAATGCTGAAAACATCTTGAAGAAGATTGGTTTGCCATACCATGTCATCACTTTGACTACTAGTGACATGAGTTTCACTGCTTCTGAAACCCATGACCTTGAACTTTGGATGCCTGCTCAAAACAAATACCGTGAAGTATCCAGCTGTTCAAACTGCTTGGACTTCCAAGCTCGCCGGATGCATACGCAATACCGGGATGAAAACGGTAAGTTGCAATACGTTCACACCCTGAATGGTTCAGGTCTTGCCGTTGGTCGGACCGTTGCCGCTATTTTGGAAAACTACCAAAATGAAGATGGTTCTGTTACTATTCCAGAAGTCTTAGTTCCATACATGCATGGTGTTACTAAGATCACCAAAGAAAACGCGGTACCATTTAAAAAGTAGAGTGTGAACCGCGACGGACTAGCCACCGAGTACTAAGGAATCCCGGACGATGATTGTTTACAATCAAGGACGGGATAGTTAGACGGAGGTGGCGGTCGCGGTGAGCAGATCTTGGCTATGTTGCAGTAGAAGCTCTAACAAGTTTCTTGCAAGCACGTTTCGGCTAGATTACCTAGAAGCCAAATTACATTTAAACATAATTAAACCAGGAATAACCTCCTTAACAGGTGGTTGCTCCTGGTTTTTCTTTTGAATTTAGTTAAAAAGTCCATTTTTTTCGTTCTTTAGTTGATAGGAGGCGAAAAAATGAACTTAATTCAGAAATGGGAAGATGCTGGATTATCAAATGATTTTGTTTTCAGTAAGGTGATGATTGATCCAAAGATTTGTCAGGAAGTAATTCAACGTGTTTTACCGGAGTTGAAAATTGACCATATCAAACTACCAAATAGCCAAGAAGAGATTAATTTTGCTCCAGATGCGAAGGGAGTCCGCTTTGATGTATTCACTCGGGATACGAAAAATAATTGCTATGATATAGAAATGCAGGTTGCAGATGAAAAAGATCTGTTAAAGCGAGCGCAATATTATCAAGCAATGACATCACTTGATTCGTACGAAAAAGGGAAAAATTACCAAGAAGCTAATAATTCATATGTGATTTTCTTTTGCTGCTTTGACCCGCTTGGCTTAGGCTTGCAGCAATATACCATTCATCGACACGTTGATGAAAGTCCAGAACATATCGCAGACGATGGGACAACAACAATTTTCTTAAATATTCCGAGTTTGCGGAAAGATGTTAATCAGCCTTTACAAAAATTTTTGGACGTGATTGCTAATCGTAAAGTTGATGGTGACGATCGTTTCATCGTACAATTAAAGAAAAGAATCGCATTCGTCAAGCATAATAAGAAATGGAGGGCGGAATATATGCGTTTATCGTTATATGAAATGGATCGTCGCCATGGATTGAAGGTCGCACGGCAAGAAGGAAAAGAAGAAGCAATTTTGCAGGTTACAAGCTTGTTTGTCAAACAGCAATTGCCAAAAGAACAAATCATTGCTAATTTGAAAGAAGCGTATGACTTAACGGATGAGGAAGCTGAGCAATACTATAAACGGTGTTTGAAATAATGAGTAGATAAAATTTAGCAGTTCTAGCTGGTGGTAATACCAATTAGACCTGCTTTTTAGGTTTAAAGTATAAAAGAATATAAAATGACATTTGCTTAAATGAGAACTTTCTCATTAAAAATCATCCATCAAAAATTATACTTAATTAAGTTAACCAAATTATGGGTATCAACCTTTAAAAAGATTAGTTTAAACCGATTTCATCTTGGATAAACACACGGTTTACTTAAAACTATTCACTTCTTTTTGACTGAATGATAATGTATTACCAACGTTAAAATTTGATTAAAGAGGAGTCGGTATAGATGCAAAGCAATCATTGGAAAAAATTAATCACTGCCTTTATTGCGATTGTTGGAATTGTAATTGGGTGGGTGGTCGTCGAACAGCAACCGGCATCTGCTGACCCAACCTACACCTTTGCAACGAACAACACGTTTGAACCCTTTGAAATTCAGGATAGCAAGGGTGGGTATTCTGGAAAGAATCCAGGAATTGAAATTGAAATTCTTAAAAAAATTGCTAAACACGAGCACTTTAAGTACAAGCTAAAACCAATGAGCTTTAACGGTGATTTACAGGCACTTGAATCAGGTCAAGTTGACGCGGTTATCGCCGGGATGAGTGTTACTGATGAACGGAAAGCTAAGTATGATTTCTCAACTCCGTACTACACTGATGGTGTTGTTATGGCAGTTGCCAAGGATAGTAACATTAAGTCAATGAAGCAGTTAAAAGGCAAAACCGTTTCAGCTAAGTCAGGAACTAGTGCTGCATTGTACCTGAAGAAGAACCAGGATAAATATGGTTACAAGATTCGGTATTTCGACTCATCGAACACCATGTGGAACGATGTGAAAAACGGTAATACTGCAGCAACCTTTGATGATGGTCCGGTCCTTGAATATGGGATTAAGACCGGGGTTCCGCTAAAGATTGTTACTAAGAAGCCAATTGATGCACAACCAGTTGCTGTTGGTTTCCAAAAAGGCAAGAACCTTGCTTTGCAAAAGAAGGTTAATAACGGAATCAAATGGTTAAAGGATACTGGTCAATTAGATAAGATTATTGATAAGTACACTAAAGGAAACGGGACAACCAAGACAACAGCGGCTGATCACACAATTTGGGGTCTGCTGAAAACTAACAAGGATGCATTGCTCCGTGGTTTATGGATGACGATTGAGTTAACCGTTGTCGGGATTATCTTCGCGATGATCTTTGGAATTATCCTTGGTGTTCTTGGTGTCGTGGAAAATAAATTTGCTAACGCGGTTTCAAGTACGTTAATTTACATTTTCCGTGGTGTTCCAATGATTGTTTTGGCCTTCTTTATTTACATGGGGATTCCAAACGTTATTGGTCACAAGGTACCGCTATTTCTTGCTGGGATTTTGACATTAACCCTTGATGAAGGGGCCTACATTGGTGCCATTGTTAAAGGTGGCTTCGAATCCGTTAGCCAAGGACAGTGGGAAGCCGCCCGAAGCTTAGGATTGCCATATAGCAAGGCCTTGGTTAAGGTTATTGCTCCACAAGGGTTCAAGTTGATGGTGCCTTCATTGGTTAACCAGTTCATCATTACCCTGAAGGATACCTCAATCCTATCGGCAATTGGTGTCATGGAATTAACCCAAACCGGGACAGTAATTATTTCACAAAACATGGAAGGGTTCAGAATGTGGACGATCATTGCGGTAATCTACATCATTATCATTACCCTATTAACATGGTTATCAAACTACGTACAAAAGAGGATGGCTTAATATGGATAAAAATTACAAAGTTCAAGTTAAGGACCTACACAAGAGCTACGGCAGTAACGAAGTGCTAAAGGGAATTGATCTCAACGTTAAGCCGAGTGAAGTGGTTTGTATGATTGGCCCTTCTGGTTCTGGAAAGAGTACCTTTCTACGCTGCATTAACAAATTGGAAGAACCAAACAGCGGCCATGTTTACGTTGATGGTTATGACATTGCGGATCCCAAAGTAAATATTAACCGGGTCCGGCAAAATATTGGAATGGTTTTCCAGCACTTTAACCTTTTCCCGAACATGAATGTTTTGCAAAACATTACATTAGCTCCAGTTGAACTGGGGAAAATGAGTAAGGACGAAGCAAAGAAGGCGGCAATGCATTACCTTGATCTTGTTGGCCTCAGTGATAAGGCAGATGCCAACCCAACTAAACTTTCTGGTGGTCAGCAACAACGGGTGGCAATTGCTCGTGCGTTAGCGATGAAGCCGGATGTGATGTTGTTTGATGAACCAACAAGTGCCCTTGACCCTGAAATGGTTGGGGACGTTCTTGAAGTTATGAAACGGTTAGCTCGTGAAGGTATGACGATGATTGTTGTTACCCACGAAATGGGCTTTGCTAAGCAAGTCGCCGATCGGGTTGTCTTCTTCCATGATGGTGATATTCGTGAGCAAGGCACACCTGACCAAATCTTCGATCACCCTCAACACCCTGACACCAAGAATTTCTTGGATAAGGTGTTAAATGTGTGAGTGTGAGCCGTGACGGACTAGCAACTGAGCACTAAGGAATCCCGGACGATGATTGGTATCAATCAAGTCCGGGATATTTAGGCGGAAGTTGCGGTCACGGCGAACACGTTATGACTATGTAGCATTAGAAATTAGCTCTAGCAAGTTTCTGGCGAACGCAGTAGCTGAGTGGCTTTTGTCATCAACAAGTTGATAGTCAAAAGCCTACTCATCCTTGCGTAGGTTCACAGACGAAATTGATAAATCAATTTCTGGTTCACTCCAACGTTATGACTGTGCAGCAGTAAACTTTTAAAAAGTAATTGAAGACTTACCCTCATCATTATGATTGGGCTTTCAAAATACGAAAGATTATATAAAAATTCAAATTATTGTTTGACATTAGGCATAAAATCATTATAATTATGAGTAATCTTTAATGTTAGTGAATAGAGATTCCGATATTAGCTGAAATTCGGGACTAACAAAATGGCATGTACGTTTGAAATGGGTGGTTCCTTTATCAACTGAGAGGTAGTTCATTAATTTTGAACTATAAAGATGGGTGGAACCGCGTTAAAAGGACGTCCCTGGTATAAAAGCCAGGGACGTCCTTTTTTGTGAAAGCGATATATGCAAAAGATAGAAGTTAATTTTTAAGGAGGCAGATTATGGACGAACAGCAACAACAGAAGTTAAAGCGCTCATTAAAGAGTCGACACGTAACGATGATTGCCATCGGGGGGTGCAATCGGTACTGGACTATTTCTTGGTTCAGGGAAGGCGATTCAACAAGCCGGACCAGCGATTATTCTTTCGTACCTCATCGTCGGTATCTTTTGCTTCTTTATGATGCGTGCGTTGGGGGAATTAATCCTCGCTGATACTTCTAAGCACTCGTTTATTGATTCAGTTAAAGAATACCTTGGTGACCGAATGGAATTCGTTGCCGGATGGATGTATTGGGCTTGTTGGTTAACGTTAGCAATGGCCGACTTAACCGCAACGGGAATTTACTTGAAATACTGGTTCCCGTCAATGCCTCAGTGGGTTGGTCCGCTGTCAATTGTTGTTCTTTTGATGTTGGTTAACATGGTGAATGTCGGTTTATTCGGGGAACTAGAAAGTTGGTTCTCAATGATTAAGGTGTTGGCAATTATTGCCCTGATTGTGATTGGTGCGGTAATGCTCCTGATGCATAGCCATATCGACAATCGAACAGTGGAGCTAAGCAACCTTGTTAATCATGGTGGCTTCTTCCCAACCGGACCAATGGGCTTCTTGATGTCATTCCAAATGGTTGTCTTTGCCTTTGTTGGAATTGAAATGGTTGGTTTGACTGCTGGTGAAACTAAGAATCCGCAAAAGGATATTCCAAAGGCAATCAACACTTTACCGGTACGAATTGGTTTGTTCTATATTGGTTCAATGATTGCGATGATGGTAATTTATCCATGGACACAAATTAAGACGACATCTAGCCCATTTGTTCAAGTGTTTGCCGCAATTGGTATCCCAGGTGCGGCCGGAATTATTAACTTTGTGGTATTAACTGCCGCAATGTCCGCTACAAACAGTGCAATCTTTAGTACAAGTCGTTCACTATACTCACTCGCTCGAAGCGGGAATGCACCAAAGCGGTTTGGTGAGTTAAGCGCAAAGGCAGTTCCTAATCACGCTTTGACTTTCTCGTCACTGATTCTCTTCATTACCGTGATCCTGAACTACATTATGCCAGCCGGAATTTTCGATGTGATTGCTGGGATCTCCACGATTACCTTTATCTTTACGTGGATCATTATTTTAGCAGCACATATTAAGTACCGGCAGAAGAATCCAAAAGGGGTCAGCTACTTTAGAATGCCAGGTTTCCCCGTTACTAGTTGGTTAACGATTATTTTCTTCCTGGCTGTCTTAGTAATTCTACTGTTCATTGATTCAACACGGATTCCGTTGATCTTGTCAGTAATCATCTTTGCCCTATTGGCTTGGGGATATGGGTTAAAAAAATAGAGTGCGAGTCAGCAGAGTGTGAAGCCGTAAAAAGCTTCCGGATGATAACGATTTCTCTCGACGAAGGCGACTCGCGCCTAGGAGAGAGGTCGTTATCTTGAGGGAGCTTAGGCTGAACGCATTTTGACTAAGCTGCAGTAGGACATATTAGCTCTAGCGAGTTCCGAGGGAGCACGTTTTTACTATGTTACCTAAAATGATCTCTTTAGCCATGCTGCACTGAAACCTAATTTAATCAGAAAAAGGGCCAGAAAATTTTTCCGGTCCTTTTTCTGATTCTAAGAGGGTAAAAACGAATTATTATTCATAAGTATTAGGACAAATATCCTAAATATGTTTGATTAATAAAGTGCTTTCATTGTTGATGTGACGCGGTTAAATTGATCTTTTAGAGCGGGGAATATATACTAAAGGTGTGAAGGGATATTAAGTGATTTTCATCGAACATCTTCTCATTAATAAACTACTTTGAAAGTATGTTGATATTAATCTGTAAAAAGTTAACAAAACACACCCCACTCCACATGAAAACAATTTAGTTTCCTTGAAAAGCATGTTTAGCTAATTACTTACTTAATTAGAAGGCCATATCTACAGAGCCCTTACGATAATAATCTCAGTTTAGTTCTCCCATTTTGAAGAACTGCAGAATACAATCTAACGGATCTTGATACAATAGTGTCACTTAATTATCCCTTCAGCGGAAGCACGGAGACTTTAATTAGTCTCCGCTTTTAATTTTAAATGATGAATTCGTTTTCAATGATTAAAGGTATGGGTCTAATATTAAAATTAAAAACAAATTAGAAAACAATTAGAAAAAAACTATTGATTTCATTAACGTCTCCATGTAGAATCAACAACATCAAAAATATTTAAGGAGGCGTTAATGATGGAAAATACTCAAGTTAATGCGCGACAAGCAAATGCAACTTATGCCAATTCGTCAGTAGTGAAAGAGGCGGCTTACCGAATTTTTGCGGCGGTGGCCAATGCCATTTTAGTTGTCTTGGGAGGAGGACTTTTAGTACAGACGATTGGTAACCTATCTGGTCTGCATGTATTAACTTTAGTTGGTGCAGAAGCACAAGTCCTCTTAGCGCCTGCGATCGGAGTTGCAGTTGCTTCACAGATGAACACTAACACTTTGGTAACCTTTGCTTCGATGATTTCAGCTACTGTTGGTGCTAATGCTGTTCACTTTACTACCACAGCCGTTAAGGGCGCAACAGCTACTGGACAAGCTGCCGTTGCTGCAGTTGGTGCACCGGTATTTACAACTGGTCAGCCTGTTTCTGCTGTTTTAGCAGCTGTAGTAGCAGTACTGGTTGGTAAATACCTCACCGGGAAGACACCACTGGATATGGTATTAGTACCGTTTGGAGCCTTAGCAGTTGGGATTAGTTTTGGCTTGCTGGTTGCAGCGGTAGTAACTCCAGCATTGCTAGCTGTTTCTGCCTACATCGCTCACTCAATGCAAGTATCACCAGTACTTGGTTCAGCTGTCATCTCTGTTGTTTGGGCCTTGTTCTTAATGACCCCAGCTTCTTCAGCTGCTCTGGCCGTTGCCCTAACTCTTGATCCTGTTTCTTCTGCGGCTGCTTTAATCGGGACAACTGCTCAGTTTGTTGCCTTTACCGCAATGTCCTGGCGGCAAAACAACCTGGGAGCTAATATCGCTCAAGGATTGGTTACCCCTAAAGTTCAGTTTCCTAATATCTTGATCGACCCATACCTTTTAGTGCCATCAGTTGTTTCCGCAGCGGTTTGTGCACCACTAGCAACAGTGCTGTTTAACTTCCGCTCAACTTACACGCTTGGTGGTTTGGGATTGAACTCATTGATTGCCCCGATCGCTTACCTTTCTCGGGGATGGGATCAATTCGCAACCTACATGGCACTTGGGGTTGTTGCTCCGGCTGTGATGTCAGTGGCACTCTACTTCTTCATGAAGAAGTCAGGATTGATCGGTGATAATCAACTTCACTTGAAACTTGTTTAGTGATAAAAGAAATTCAAATTAGAACTATGTAAAATTACGATCCTAGATTAACGTTCATAATGATTGAGCCCCTTGAAGACTAGACCTTAGCTAGTTTTCAGGGGGCTTTTACATGAGAATGACTTATTGATTAAAATGGCTTGTTTACTGGAATGTTTAGTTGGACAATTCTTTTATTTTTGAGAATTGCAATTTGACGGACATAAGGGCAATTACATATTTGATAATGGAGCTTATTTAGGAGAGTTACTTCAGAATGAATATTTAGAGTGTCGGTCATTTTTTGTGAAATGACTTTATAACTTTGATAAATGCAATTAAAAGAATAATGGACTAATTGATTTGTTTCAATACTTAAATTATCTACTACTATCCCTTTTGAAATTGCAGTTCCGCCGTTAGTAAAGGTAAGCTTGTCATTATCAGTTATTTTAGTAAACGCAATAAAATCAGAAAATGGAAAGTCTCTCGTCTTTGATAGATTGGTAAAGTTAGGGTATTTATCATTGCCAACAAAGCCGTGTTCTTCAGAATATGCGAGATCGTAATAAAAATCATCTTTTATAAATGGCAGATTGCAAGAAATAACTTGAACGAATTTAGTGACGTAGATTAAGCAAGAAGATCTCGATTGGTGTATGCCAATTAAGACATTTAAGTGGCCGTGAATTCAGATACCAATTGAT
>NZ_JABUXQ010000035.1 GCF_014838735.1 Limosilactobacillus portuensis
ATTTCTGATAATCATGAAGTAATTTAAGCTTTTCAATAGTTGAATAACTTACAATGCAAAACACCCCCTAGGATTCACACTTTTATTATTTAAAGTGTCAACCCTAAGGGGTATTGTACGATCAGAATCAATATATATTACTTTAATTACTACCATTAACACTATTAATTATCTATTTACTCTTTATTTTCTCTTAAAATTTATCAATATAAGATGAGTTCTCTAGAAAATTGCACTTTTACACTTTTAGCTTCTTAACCTTGATATAACAATGTTTATAGTGATTTTACTTGGTTGCACTAAATTTCTTTATTTTGCCAAGAAAATCAACCCTAATCCCTACTGCCAGTAAGGATTAAGTATAGTGCAATTAAAAGTGTAGAATACGCATCATTTTCCTGCACTATTTTAATATTAAGAATTCATGCCTAATTTTTGTTTAAGGAATTGGTGTTAATTTATCGCCTTAAGTGTCACCCTACCTCATCAAAATTGCACCAAAAACTGCACTTTTAACTAAGAGCAGTAGCAAAATGATATACTCTTTATTATTAACCCTTGATATTATTTTTCATGCCTTATTCCTTCCACCATTGACCAACTTCAAATGAAGCTGGTCAATTTTTTTATTAGATTACCACTACCTAATAAAAAAGGAGCGACAATCACCATGACTAAATATGGATATGTTTCAGGATTCTTAAAAGATAAAATCAGCAAAGAAGACAGTTTCAAGTATCAAGCTACCATTCTTCTTAGTATGGGAGTTCCTCACGAAAATTGTTTTGCTGATGTATTTAGAAAAAATAATAAAGACCGATACCAGCTTCGTAAGTTTCTTAATACCATTGCACAAGAAGGGGATGTTCTAGTAGTTCCTACCCTAACGTGCTTATATAGTAATGTTAGAGAACTTTGCTGTCTTATGTATATTGTTGAAGACAAAGGCTTAATAATTGAGTCTAGTGATATGGATTTAAGTGATGATAGTGATTCTAGTAATTGGATACTTGCATCTCAATTAGCTCACCTTAACTATCTTGATTATCTTCGTAGTCAAAACATTTCTAAAGCCATCAAACAGAAGAAGTATCAAGCTACCTTAAATACTGGCGGACGTAACAAACGTATTATCACACCCTTATACCGGCAAGCATATAAGTATCTTCAAGCCCATACTTACATTGAAACGCAATTAAAATTTCATTTGTCAAAATCAACTCTTTATAGGATTAAAAAACAAATCAAAATGAAGCAGCTTTCCACTAATCATCAGAGTTACAATGCCAGTCGAGGTGATTAAAATGAAGAATAAAGAACTAATCTATTGGATTGATCTTACTGGTCCTGCCTCTTTAGATGAGATAATCCGCCTAACAATTATTAATCCTAATAACCAAGTATTATTTAATCGTAAATTCGATACTAAACAAGTGGATTACTGGGATAGTAACATCAACGGCATCATACCGGAGAGCCTCATTAAGGAGCCTCTATTTGAAGAGTCGAGGAAAGAGATCCAAAAGATATTTGATAGCTCAGAGACGCTTATAACCTTCTATGGCTCAACTTCCTTTTTAGAAAAGCAAGGTATTAACTTAGCAAATAAAACGATTATTGATTTAGCTGATTCATTTAGAGTGTTAGGAGATAGCACCGATACGGTCGAAAACCTATGTATTTATTATGGCTATCCTTTGACTGATAATGTTTTTGAACGTACAGGTATTGATTATGCTAAAGGAATCAATTTCTGCTACCATGAAATGGAAAATAACCGTAAAGCACAAGAAAATTAGTAACAACAAAAAAACGCTTAGCAACCTCAAGTCGCTAAGTGTTTTTTATTTATTTAAATGGACTGTTGTTAGCTTCATTTAATTTTTCTAACAATTCAAGACGGGCTTTAAGAATTTCATTTTCTTTTCTTAATTTTTTGATTTTGAATTGGTCATCTTGATGGCTTGCTTCTAATTTTTCAATTTCGGCATCTGTTTTTTCAAAAGTACAAGGAGTAAACAAAACAGCAACTATTTTATTTCTCTTCTTAACCGTAACTGTTCTTTTTAAGTTATCGCTCGCTTTAATTAAATATTCCCAATTCTTAATAAGTTCCTCAATAGTTACCATGGTTGTGTTATGTAATTTATTTTTTATCATTTTTATTCCTCATTTTTATTAGATTTATTGAAGTTATTCACTTCAACATCCTTATTCTAATAAAAAAATATTTTATTCAGAAAAATTTTTAGATTGAACACGTAAGAGAAAGCAATAATATTTAGTCATTTTAATTTTATAAAAAACAATGGAGAGCTGTGAAAGAACACATAATCAGCTCTCCATTGTTTTTTAGAAGGATATATTGTATTAAACCAATACGTACTTATTCTATATTAGAATTCCTTTTTGCCTTTAGTAATTAATCCGAAGCCAAACATACCAGCTAATACTCCTAGTGCAATCACTGTTTTACTGTCATTATTACCTGTTTGTGGTAATTTAGCTTGTTGCGCTTTGTATTGTTCACGAGTCATAGTTGTATTTTGTCCTTGTGCACCAGAAACTGCTGAACCGTTTTCCTTATCAGTAGTTGGTAATACAATTGTTGGCTTAGTAGTGTTATCAGTTGTATCACTACCATTATCTGATGTAGCAGGTTTGTGACCAGCTTGACCACTAATTGATGCGTTACCTGTATCTGGTTGCGCAGGAGTTGATGGGTTAGTAGGTGTAGTAGGATTGGTAGTTTCGCTATCCTTATTTGGATCAGATGGTGTTACATTACCCTTATCACCATCACTTGGCTTTGATGGTTCGGATGGTGTAGTTGTTCCTTGGCTATCATCTTTCTTACCATCATCTGGCTTAGCAGGATTAGTTGAATTAGTAGTTTCACTACCCTTGTTATCATCCTTGCTTGGATCTGTTGGAGTGGTAGTACCCTTGTTACCTTCATCTTTACCAGTATCAGGCTTAGCAGGCTTTTGATTATTCTTGATGTCAGCAATCCTTTGATTATCCTTATCAAGTTGAGCTTGAGCATTATTAATAGTTGTCTTAGTAGCTTCAATAGTATTTTGCAAGTCACTAATCTTACCATTAATAGTTTCTAACTTCTTTTGTGCATCCTTTACTGCTTGATTAGCACTAGCATTAGCTTGTTGTTCAGCAGTATCAAGTGCAGATTGCTTGGTAGCTAATGCTTGGTTCAAACTTGCTAAACCAGCTTTAGCTTGTTGTAATTTAGTTTCATCTTCACTTTGAATTTGCTTTGCACTTGCAAGATTGTTCTTAGCTGAACTTAACTTGTTCAAAGCGTCTTGAACATTACTGTTGCTATCAAGATTAGATAATTGTCCTTGTTTCCAATCATTTACAGTATTCAAGGTGTCCTTAGCATTATTATATTCAGTTTGTTGGCCTGAACTCAATTGGTTCAAGTCAAATTGAACATTAGCCTTTTGTGCTTGCAAGTTTTGAAGTTGACTTTGCAAACTTTGAAGCTTAGAAGTTTGACTGGATAAAGTATTTTGTAAGTTACTAATTTGGTTATTTAAATCATTAATCTTAGCGCTATTATCAACAGTCTTTGCATCACCAGTAATTGGTCCCATTGCTTGGTATTGTGCAATACGGTCCATCATGTTTGGAGTGTTGTTGCGTGCAGGGCCATCGTAATCAAAGGTTAGTACATAATATTAGCCATCATCTGCAAGATGGAATCCAAAGAATAGCTCAAAATAGTTTTATAATTGCTAGTTGAAAATCACTTAAAATGTGTTAGCTTATGTGTCAATTTTGCTTAAATAAATGGTATGTGTGCCAGGAAAAATTAATAGTGACTTTGTGTTATTTTGCTAGAAATTATCAAGTGCCAGTTTTTTCTTATAAAAGCGACACAATAATTGACACGTCTATAATCCTTACTCCAAGTAGGGATAAGAGGATTTTAGGTAGAAATTAGCTTAAGAATTGTGTCCTCCATTAAAGTGGCTATAAATATTGACATATCAACGTTTAGAAAGAATATGTGTCAAGTATGTCAACTTTTTTGTATAACTTTTCAAAATAATAGTTTTTGAAGAAGAAAAAGGAAATATTGATAAGATAATAGGTATTTTTTAATCAATATTATTAATATATAGTTTGATTAAAATTCTGGCACAAGTGACACTCAATTATAATAATGACTATTTTGATTGACTATTTCTTCTTTTACAAAGCAATTATATAAGTTTTTAACGTTATTTCACTTGAATACCGTTTCTATTAAAAACTAAAAAAAGCACTACTGTGCTTTAAAAGGCGATTTATTCCCCGTTTGTGAAAGGGGGATTCTCGCAAATTATGGATAAAATAAATAGAACTTATTAAGAATAATAAGTTCTATTTATTTTTTGTGAGAACAAAATTAATGATTATAGTTATAATCATTGTAATTATAGGCATTATTAATGTTCCAACTGTCCATTTAAAATTCTTGTCAATTTTATCTTGTAAATTATTATTTATATTGTCTATCTTATTCGATGCTTCATTGTTACTATTACGAAGCTCTTTTGCTAAATCGTCAATATTGGTGCTTAATTTATTATCCAAAGATTTAATATTATCGTTTATTTTATTATCTAAAATTTCAATTTTATTGTCTAAATCTTTAGAATGATCATCCAATTTATATAAAGTATGCTGAATATTATTTAATTTTTCATCGTGACGTCCAAATTGTTCTAATAGATAAATAATTTTACTAGTTATATCATTTACTGGAATCGCACCGTTAATGTTTTGACTTTTAGTATTATCATTAAGAAATTGGTGAGGTGCAGGTTGTATATCATTATTTGGTTGATTCATTTCTGATTACTGATTCCTTCCAATAGTATTAAAAAACGTTTGTGTAGAAGAGAGTTCTTTGTTATCTTTAGTTAATAATGTTAACGTTGCCTCATAAGTTTTATCAGGCTGAAGTGATGTTTGAAAACTAAACTGATAACCAGCACTACCATATATGCCTTTTATAATATTTTTAGCAATAAAAGATGAATCTTCAGTATTTAAACTGTAAAAGTTTTTAAATATTTCGTTGTTATCATCATCATCTATTATTAATAATAAGTGATATAATTGGTCTTTAATTTTAATGTTAAAGGCAGAGAAAAAAGCTTTTAAGGAAGTTTGGTTGTCTTCTTTTGCAACTGGGATTATAAAAGATTGTCCCTCATTTTCTAAGCCTACTGAAAAGGCTTGTATTTTTTCTTTTAACATTATAATTACCTCTTTCTTGTCTTGCATTTATTATATAACAAGTATATGTTTATTCTAGTCTTTTATTTTAACAGAGTTTAGTATCATATTCTTTTTATTTGATCGATTTCAAAAAAAGCGGTGAACCTTAATCAAGGTCCATCGTTTTTTGAAATCTAATACAATTTACAATTTCAGTTTACCATCTTTAGTCAATCCAAACCCTAATACAGCAGTTCCAACAATAGCACTAAGTAGAATACTTGCGTTTTGCTTAGTTTGCACATTAGTTTGTGCTAATCCACCTGTTGAACCACCAGTAGTAGTTCCACCTAAATTACCAGAATTAGCAACACCATTTGTTCCTGCAACATTATTGCCATCTTTTGATTGTAAACCAAAGATTTGTAACAATTGTGCTTTAGTTAAAGCAGTATTTTGCCCTTGTTCAGTAACAAAGAATTGCTTGGTAGCAGGGTTATAGTGAACAGTTAAATGTTTGTAAGTAATTTGACCATTAGTACCTTTTTCTGATACTTGAACACTATATGAATTAAATCCATTAGTATTAGAAGGTGCTTGTTCAAGTAGCTTAGCATCGCTTGGTAATTTATCATTGCTATTTACAGTATGTTGGTTAATAGCGTTGATAATCTGTTGAGTGTCAGCATCTCGTTGTGAAGATTGTTGATTACTATTGCCTGCATTATTAGTCTTGTTAGTATTAGTTGAATTATTATTTGAAGCAGAACCATTATTTGTATTAGAACTAGTATTAGTAGTGCTGTCAGAACCATTAGCTGTGGCTATATTGTTGCCAGTATCTTGACCAGTAGCAGGTACTACATAACTGCCTGAATTATTATTGGTTTTATTTTTAGTTTGAGCAGTATTTGGAATAACATAGAATGTTAATACCTTGTGATCCGCAGTACCTGAAACTTCAGCTTGTTGAGTAGCATTTGTAGTATTTGGATCATTTAACTGTGGAAGAATGTATGGCGTTAATCCATCAGAATTTTTATTACCAAATGCCCAATTAGAAAAAGCATCATTATTATCTAAAGAGGTAGATTGTCCGTTACCACGGTTTGTACTTCCATTAGTTCCTTGAGAAGTTTTAGTAATAATATCGTTAAAGTTAATGTCACCATTATCTACTTTATAATCATCACTCTTAAAAATACCTGCAGTATCTGTAACTTTATAATGAACAGTAGTTCCACCATCTTTACCAATTGTATAGTCTTTAGATGGTGTAAAAGTAACATCATCAGTCTTTAGTGTTTGCCCATTTTGTTGATTAACTACTTTAATAGTTCAAGTAAATGGTAATAGTGGAAAATCTTCATCAGAGGGTGTTGTCAATCGTTCTGGAACAGGTACTGCAGTAGAATCTGCATGAGCAACAATATTACCAACATTAGACATCATAGCTGGTGCCATAGGAGCTAGAGTACCAAGTGTCATTAAAATAGCTTGTGTTTTAAAATTATTCTTTTTGTTTTTAGTTAACATAAAGAGATTGTCCTTTCTTATTATCTTAAATTATCATTATCAAAATTATTAATGTAATTTCTATATCAAAAAATTACCTTGCTGATAGTCTAGCTAAAAATATTTGAAGAAATAAAAAGATAATTTGAAAGGAAAAAAGCCAAGTCCTATTTAACAAGGATTTGGCTTGGCTTAAAGTGATGAATTATCTGTAATGGAAATGTTAGATAAAAAAATAGTCAAAACATTTTAATTCTTGGGTAAATCTGAAAGTTCTATCCTATTATAAGCACCATTCTTTTTGCTTTCTGGGTGCGGGTCTAAACCAATAATTGTAATATCTTGCTTATCTGGCCCATAAACCCAAAACATTCTTCTAGCTTTACTATTTTTATTTTCCAGATATGATTGCCATACTTTTATACCATATTTCATAGTTAATTCATCAATGTCATGGCTTTCCAACCCAGGATATTTAGGATTAATCGATAAATGTTTTAATGCTTGCCCCCATTTCTTATATAAAATCTTATCTTCTTTACTAATTGAATTATTTCGATAGTTACGTTGTAGCCTTTGCCACAACTCTTCCATCTCTGGTATGCCCATTCTTATATTAAATTGCATTTTAGAAATCTGACAAGTCTACTGGCGCAGATACTTTTCCTTTCTCTAAGTTAGCAATAGACTTATCCATCACTTCTAATGTTTTATCTGAAACACCTGCTGGATTTTTTAACACTTTAGGTGCTAATATCATATATCCATTTTCATACTCTTGTACTTTGTAATAATCAAACTTTGATTTTCTCAACGTAATTCTTTTTTTACTATCAGTATGTGCAATATAGTTATGAACAACTTGCATTAGTATCTCACCCTTTCTGTGGGAAATCCCACTATCATTATAACATAAATACGAGTGTCCCCCTGTAAAGAAAGATTTAGAATTCAAAAAAGCGGTGAACATTTTGGTCCATCGCCTTTTTGAATATTTAGATGAAAACAAGTAGAAAACTAATCATCTACTTGATCAACAAAATTAATTATCTTTTCAGCTATTTTTAGACTCTTTTCACATTCGTTAGAGATATTATGGCTACTAGATCTATAATCAACATGCACTCGAAAATCCTTTAATGTTAACGCATCATCAAAAATTCTGCTTTCTGATTCATCCCTAAAAGCTTCTCTCCACATATCTTCATGCGATTTAGAGCCTGAAAACTCTGTTCCATATATCCTTTTATGTTTTGTATAGTTAAATGCTGCATAATATGCGCGACTAATAGCCATTCTTTTACTACATTCATCTGTTTTTTTAGCTAGTTGTTTTGCAGAGCATAGGTAATCTTTCCAGTTAAACATAAATATTATCCTATAGTTAAATGACGATTTTTTATTAATTCATTGGGTAAAGTAAACCACACGTTTTCACGAAAATCCCAAAATTCGTCAAACAACTTTTCTTCAGAAATTTGAGGGTTTTTTAATTCTAAGTAGTCAACTATGTTTCCAAACTTAACATTAATAATTAATCCTGGGCTAAAATGTTTACTCATCTTTTTAGCTAACGTTTTAAAATTACTGGTATTTGCCAAAGAATTTGTGTCATCATATATAAATTTAAATGTTATATTATAAAAATTATCAGTAGCAGTATTTTGAAAATAGTTTTTTCTGGTATTACCCGTTTGCGCATAATAAATAGGAGTTATTTCTTGAGGCTTGAAAACCGTATAATTATTAGCAATCACTAATCTCAACCTCCTCTTTATTCACTAAATTCTCAAATGACTTTTTTGCTTCTTTATAAAGCTCTTTCATATCTCTACTGTCGTTTCCCAACATATCAACGTTATGAGAAACTGCGGAAAAAAGAGAAATTGCATTTTCGCTAGACTTTATTACTATAAACAAATCATCATCATCATTTAGTTTTGAAGTATACGATATATCAAAATCTTTTATAAATGTTGCTTCTTTATCAGAGAACTTATCATTTATTGCAAGAAAAACATTCAATAGATCACCAATATTTACTTCTTTAGTATTTTGTCTTTTCTCTTCTACTTTTCCCTGAATACCAAGACCGTATGCTAAAAAATTAGTTTCTTTATTATTATTCAAAATATAACGAACAAAATTTTCGTATTTAGTTAGTAGCCCTTT
This sequence comes from Limosilactobacillus portuensis, assembly GCF_014838735.1. GTDB lineage: Bacteria > Bacillota > Bacilli > Lactobacillales > Lactobacillaceae > Limosilactobacillus > Limosilactobacillus portuensis. Next base: position 8,920 of record NZ_JABUXQ010000035.1, read on the forward strand.
TAAACTCAACTTTCCACTAATTAAAATCCTATGTTCATCTATCGCTAATTTAATATCTGTGTTCTTATTTTGACTAAACTCTTCTGGTATTACCATTTGTCGGTTTTGCTTTTCAAAGGTTATTAGAAGCGTTAGTTCATCTGCTCTTTCAACATAATTCATACACAATTCCTGCATTTCTAATGTTTTCTATTCTAATTATGAAACATTTTGTAATGTTTCTCAACCATATCTACTCTAAAATTTTTTTGCATTATACACTAATCAAAAAAGACGGTGAACATTTTCGTCCATCGCCTTTTTTTAATTAGTATGAATTGAGAAAATACATTATGCAATAATCAAATCTTTTTAATTAGTTATGACGCTTCTTGGTAACACCAAACATTGTAGTAAAGGTAGTAGCGGAAGAATACCTAATCCTGCAACTGCAACAGCCTTACCATTCTTACTATCACTAGTCTGTGGTAACTTAGCTTGTTGAGCCTTGTATTCTTCACGAGTCATCATAGTACCTTCTTTAGTACCAAATGATACGTTAGTAGTTACTGGTGTGGTTGGAGCTTGAATACCAGATTGCGATCCTTGTGATGCAACACTATCCTTAGAAACAACGTTGATGTATTGTCCTTGTGCATCAGAAACTGCTGAACCATTTTCTTTACCAGTAGTTGGTAATACAATTGTTGGCTTAGTATCTGTGTTATCAGATACTTCACTACCCTTGTCCGATGTAGCAGGCTTGTGCCCAGCCTGTCCACTAATTGATGCGTTACCAGTATCTGGCTGTGCAGGAGTTGTTGGATTAGATGGTGTAGTAGGATTTGAAGTTTCACTACCCTTGTTATCATCCTTACTTGGATCTGTTGGGGTTACATTACCCTTATCACCATCACTTGGTTTTGATGGTTCAACTGGAGTAGTACTTTGGTTATCATCTTTCTTGCCATCATCTGGCTTAGCAGGATCTGTTGGAGTTGTAGTACCCTTGTTACCTTCATCTTTACCAGTATCATGCTTTTGACCATTCTTGATGTCAGCAATCCTTTGATTATCCTTATCAAGTTGAGCTTGAGCATTATTAATAGTTGTCTTAGTAGCTTCAATAGCATTTTGTAAGTCACTAATCTTACCATTAATAGTTTCTAACTTCTTTTGTGCATCCTTTACTGCTTGATTAGCACTAGCATTAGCTTGTTGTTCAGCAGTATCAAGTGCAGATTGCTTGGTAGCTAATACTTGGTTCAAACTTGCTAAACCAGCTTTAGCTTGTTGTAATTTAGTTTCATCTTCTGCCTCAGTGCTCTTAACACTTTCAAGATTACTCTTGGCTGAACTTAACTTGTTCAAGGCTTCTTGAACATTACTGTTGCTATCGAGATTAGACAATTGTCCCTGCTTCCAATCCTTTACAGTGTTCAAAGTATCCTTAGCATTATTATATTCAGTCTGTTGGTCTGAATTTAATTGGTTCAAGTCAAATTGAACATTAGCTTTTTGTACTTGTAAATTTTGAAGTTGGGTATTTAAATCTCGCAAATGTGATTGTTGACTAGCTAAAGTGTTTTGAAGATTAGTAATTTGGTTATTCAAATCGTTAATCTTAGCACTGTTATCAACAACATGACTATCACCAGTAATTGGTCCCATTGCTTGGTATTGAGCAATACGATCCATCATATTTGGAGTATTATTCCGAGCTGGACCATCATAATCAAAAGTTAGTACATATAAATAACTGTCAGTATTAGTATCATAAATATAATGGAAACCAAATGCTGCATCATAGTTTAGATCACCAGTATCTTCGAGGAAGTTCTCACGGTGTCCCCAATCTGAACTTGCATCTGCGTTAAGCATTGAACTTAAAGTACTTTCAGCATTATAAAGCATTGATAGCATATTACTTCCACCATTAGCAGGGATATATGCTAAACATTCATATTGGTCACGTCCAAATGCTGATACAATATCATTTTCATTGTGATCCAATCCATTAGCACTTTGCTGACTAGCACGTACCTGAGCTTGGTTATACTTCTCTTCAGTCATGGTAAATGGCTTAAGGCCACGCTGTTCACGTGCATGATTAATAATATTCATTAGTAAAATAGCCATTTCTTGTTTTTGACTATCACTCATTCCGGTTTGTTGGTTGACAAGATCAAAATTCGTATTAAAATAATTATCGTATTCGGGTAAGGACGCATCGGCTCCTTTACCAGCATTAGGATTACGTGCGCCTTTATCATTATCAGGGCTTACATAAATATTTTGATCAATAATATTCCCATTATTTTGAGACAAATCCATTGGTGCCCACAAATTGTTCCGACTAGCATTTTAATACAGGAGTAATTATAACATCTTTTACAATTATAGTTACATTATTTTTGTACTTATATTTATATATGCGTATAAGTTGATATAAACAATAAGTACAGTGCCTTATTTTATTAGTATTTCTTCAATATGCTAGAAATAAACAATGAAATGAGGGCTTCAAAATGAATAATCTAGGAGCTAATATCAGAGCCAGGCGTCATGAGCTTGGCATTACTCAGGAACAACTTTCTAATAATACTGGATTGTCAATTAATTACATTTCAAGACTAGAAGTTGGAACAGCTAATAATGTCAGTGCTAAGACGCTATCACATATAGCGGAGGTACTTAAGACAAGTATGGATAAACTAATGCATGGCTCAACTAATGAAGCTGAAATGGGATTTTATCAAAAGAAACTTTGGCAAGCTTTAAATGAAATGGACGAAAAACAAGCTGAACAAGTTTCAAAAAATGTTTTAGGGTTAATAAACCTTAACAAAGAGTAATAATTCCACTAAATGAAGCAGGTACTACACTTTTCGTAATTATGTAGTACCTGCTATTATTTTTTATCTTGTTATATTTAACTACACCTATTATGATTATTTAAGTATAACTATAGTGTTATAAGATAATGGAGGAGTTTTTATGAAAAAGAGTATCGTTCTTGCCAGCACAGTTTTAGTTACTATATCTTTAGCTGCATGTGGTAATCAATCATCAAGTTCCAAGAATACATCTAGCAGTAGCGTTAAAGTTACTAAAAAAGTAGTAAGTAAATCATCATCAAGTAGTTCAAAACCGCAAACTGATAGATTTAACAATAACGAATACGGGATTATGGGATATTTAATGCTAGTTCAAAGAAGCGCAACTGAATTAGCTAATACCCAGAAAAATGATGAGAATAACAGTAACAGTGATGAAGGTGGTATGGAAATCAAAAAGAATGGTAATGTATATACATTAGGTATGCTACCTATTGGTCATTCGGTAAACGTTATTGTCAATAATGATAACGTAACTGTTAAATACGATGAAAATACTGACGGTTCTGGCATGGGAGATAAAAATGCTTCTAAAACCTATTCTAAACAAGAATTGGCAAGTAAATATGCCGATCAGAAAGATGAAATTGATAAAGTCATTAAAAAATATAACTTAGATAGTAATACTGATACTAATAATAGTAATCAACAAGCAGCTCCAACTGATCTTGATGAAAAAACTGAAGCAGTTCTAATCTATGCTAAAGCTAATGGTTTCGATACTTTAGATGTATCTGACAATAATACTGCAAGTATGGAACTATCAACGGCTGATAATGGGAGAAGAACTGTTGGCTATGGTTCTGATGGTGATGTTCAATACCAAATTGATGGTAATAATGTCACCTATTGGACATTAGATCATAGTGATGATACACCAGCTTATAAGCAAAAAATGATTGAACATACAACAACACTTTCTGAATTAAAACAAGAATTCTATACCCCAGAAAATCATCAATTAACTGTTGATATTATTGCTGACAATATGGAAGAAAATTAAAATAAAACAGGTACTACATGGATATTTGTCACTTAATATGTAGTACTTTTTAATTATTTAGCTTAATATTTTTATCAAGATAAAATAGCATACTATAAATCCAAGGCTCAATAATAAGAGACATCATTTCAATAAGACCCAAATAAGAAAAAAATAACTTTACAGCGTGAAGAGGTAAATAGATTATTAACGGTCCTTGAGAGATTCGTTCCATTAACCATTCAAACGTAATTACAATTAAAATGCCAAGAACACCTAATAAACTAAACCTTAACTTTTTAAATAGAGTGTCGTAGTTTTGCTTTACAATAGCTACCTTTTTATCATCCTTATAAACATTCATAATTAAAGGAATTGTCGCAGTAATCGTAGCCATAAAAATTCCCTTGACATCACTAGCATTTGTTTCAGTAAAGGCAAAGATTGTTAACACCATACTATTAAGAAATACTAACATCGACGATTGAATCGCAGTTGCTTTATCATTCTTATTAAATTTAATCATTGCTTTCTCTCCTTTATTAAAAATAAATTAATGTTAAAACCAAGTAGCTACTTTTCTTTTAACAGTTCTTAGTTTATCATCATCGTTAGTAGTAGTTAATTTGTAAAAAAACTTTTTTTATAGCAATTTTCTACTACCAAAAAAATAGGAGAATAATGATTTAATGAATAAAATAGATCAAATAGTAGAATTGATTTTTAACAACATTAGTACACGAGTTACCAATAGAAAAAAACAGTTAAAAAAGACTAGATCGGATATTACTAATGAAAGTAATGTTCAATTATTATCAAGTATTATGAACAACCAGCGTGTCCCAAGTAGAAATCCGTATCTACTCAACGCAAGTATTACTGATGATATTGTTTCTAATTTAAATTTCCATTCATCTTATGAATTAATTTGGGGAGATCATAGTGATCTTGATATCTTGCTAAAACAAATTTTTTATGCAGGAATTTCTTTGCTAAAGCAAAATAATTTAATTGAAGAATGCCGTTTAACATATCTTCCATATGCCAAAGCTAGCGCAAAATTTAACTTTGCAAATGAATTAGAAAAACCTGATCTTGAGACCTTAGTCGAAGAGCAAGAGTATGCATCTGAATATGTATTTTTCTATATAAATGATAAATTAAAAGAGGAACATAAAAATTTCTTTAGCAAAAGTGGTACTAAAAAAATTAATAAACAACTTTTTAACTTTATTAATACAACTTTTCCAAGACTTTTTTCAAACTTTCTAAGTGAAACTAACCACCAAGGAAAACAAGTTTATGAATTAATGTCTTCTATTATTAAGTATGAAAATGAAGATATATTTGAATCAATAGCTCACGGTCCTGAATGGTTTCAGCATGAACCGTTAACTAACTCAGAAATACCATTATCAGATGTTCGAAAAAATATTATTAATACTGGGGAGAAATATATAGATGCTCTCCTAAATGAACAATTTGAAACAGATTATTTTTTCAATGATTTAAGAGAGTTGAGCTAAAAATATAGTTATAATGATATATGATTGCTCAATTTTAAGGAATGCACACAGTTTTCGTCACTTTATCCTTATTAAATCAATGTTTAAGAGACTTTATCTAATTTTCACATGCACACGCTTTTTCTGTGTGCATGATATTCTTAAATAAACAAAAATAGTCCTTGATACATCTTCGTAAAACGTTGATATATCAAGGACTAATAAACTCTGTAAGTTTTAATAGTGCTGACTAGAGGATTCGAACCTCCGACCTCATCATTACTAATGACGTGCTCTGCCAACTGAGCTAAGTCAGCATCAAGCGTGGCAACGTCCTATCCTCGCAGGGAGCGATCCCCCAACTACTTTTGGCGTGTTGAAGCTTAACTTCTGTGTTCGGCATGGGAACAGGTGTATCCTTCAAGCCATCATCACCACACTTA
>NZ_JABUXQ010000036.1 GCF_014838735.1 Limosilactobacillus portuensis
CAAATCAATTGGTATCTGAATTCACGGCCACTTAAATGTCTTAATTGGCATACACCAATCGAGATCTTCTTGCTTAATCTACGTCACTAAATTCGTTCAAGTTATTTCTTGCAATCTGCCACATAAAAACTTAAATTTTTCTCACCTATCTTTTCTACAAAGTCATACGATTTATTTTCTACTTTAATCTTTTGATTCCATATTTGATCCAATCTAGATGGCAATAATTCGTATTTTCTATTCTTTACATTCTCTACCTTAGGAAAATAATCTGGGTGTTCTCCCATAGCCATTAATAGTTTTTTTGCTCTGAAGCTGTAGGAGTAGGGGCCATTATCTGTGCAATAACATCATTATTTAACCTTAAAACCTGACCACTTATTAAATAAGACTGTGCAGAAATACTCAAAATTACTGATAAAAGTGCCAAAATATGACTAATTTTAATTCCAATAATTTGCTGATAGTCCTTAAAATTATCAGCAAACATAATAATTGGAATTACTGAAAGCCATATTCCAAACCGCCACGGAGTATACTGTAAAGTATTAACTAATGGAACATGATTAAATACTTTCCATGGAAAAGCCTTTAAACAAAGGATAAACATGTATCCTTCTAGAATCGACAATCTAATTAATTGACTTTTTATACCCGAATTAAAGAAGCAATATACTATTATTAATAGTACCAATGCAGCGATAGATAGTTGTCCCCGCGACCACCATGAAATAAACTCTAGCATTTTCGGTAAAGTGGCAGCTTTTATATGTCCCTTACCAAAAGGTTCTAATATACCTGAACTAGATATTTTCAAAATACGATATATAATTGGGGACATCCCAACTAAGACTAACGGAAAACTTAATAAAGCATTAACAAAAAAAGATATACTAATTTTCCTTTGAAAAATCCGAAATAAAACAACACTTCCTAAAAGAAAGCCATATACTATTAAACTAAGTAAATGTGAAAACCCTATAAGAATAATACAGAGTGAGAACTTACAAATTAAGGTAATATCAATTTTCTTTGAATCTAATAGCTCTTTACTAACAAAGAAAATTGGAAAGATAAAAATATTTATTATTGCAGCACCAGGTTGAATCTCATTTAAGAATTAATACAAAGTATATCCTAAAAAGGTATAGATCGTAGCAAGGTAAAATGACATTTCAATGTTATCTGTCCTGATACTCAAGCAAAGCCAAGTAACAGTTAATGTAAGGAAAAATATCAAGAAACTAATCACTACAACTTGATGTTGCGGAGATAAGCAAATAGTTATGAATACCAAAGGCCATAGGGTAATGTCTGGATACATTCCATTGACTGCTTGTCCTATTCCAAAAAAAGTAGAAAAATTTACCCAACTAGGTATTTCTAAATGTAAGAATGAATTTCGAATTTCTAAAATTCGCTGAACATGAAAGATACCATCGCCAAATAATTTTACTCCCCCATTAAATTGGCATTCAGCTGAATATATAAAGAATATCACTAAGACTATTAACAGTGTTCCAATTCTTATCTGACTTACCTTTTTCATGTGACTTTCCCTCTAAACATGATTCCTACTCTCCTTATAAAACCCAACCACAATCATGAGCATCACGATCATCGTTGGTAATGCCGCTATAATCGCTACCGACTGAATATTATACATATTACTATTACTAATTAACAGCGCCATTGGCAATACCATAAACACAATTGCCCAGAAGCCTCGAATAGTTTTACTAGGTTCTTCTTCGATTGCTAGATGCTTATATGAATATTTAGAGACAACCATAGTAATGGAATCAAACACGGTTGAATATAAACCAATCATTGCTAAAGCCAAAAGAATCAAGGCAATGCGATACTGGGGCAAAGTCTCCATTAGCTTAATGGCTACCTGGGCATAGTTTTTGCCATCTGAGATTAGTTGGGTAGCGTTGACTAATCCTTGCACTTGGCGTGACATGCCAAAGCTACTTAACACAACGAAAGCACAAAAGGTTCCACCTAGTCCCCAAGCATAACCGCGTAAAACTACGTCCTTAATTGTTCGTCCCCGGCTAATACTACCAATAAAAAATGGCGTGGCCACACACCAAACAATCCAATATGACCAGTAGTAGATTGTCCAGTTTTGGGTAAAGCCATGGCTATGAGTTGTCGTTGCCATTCCGATAAAATTTTGGGTTAAATTCCCCACGGCCTGGATACCAGCATCGACAATATAACTAAAAGAACCACTGAAAAGTAAAACATAGAGTAATAAGCCAATAAAGAAAGTATAACAAATCGTACTTAACCGTGAAATTGCCTTCATCCCAATTACTGAAGCAATCAGATAAATTGAAACAACCACGCAAATTAAAATAATCGACAGTTGCTTAACCTGACGGATTCCAAAAAGGACACCAACCGTTTGCGACAATAAGGGCATGGACATGGAAAAGGTAGTCGCTGTTCCTGCAATAAAAGCAAAGATCGCAATCAGATCAATCAATTTTCCCGCTATGCCATCAGTATATTTACCCAGTAATGGTCGACAGGCTTCTGAAAATTTTTGTCGTTTGTTTTTGGTCACATATAGCATATAGGCAAATGCCACCGCCAACATTAGGTAAAACGACCAAGCAATCGGTCCCCAATGAAATAATGAATAGGTTAACGACCATTCCATCGTTGCCCCTTTTTGCTTGATAAACGTCTCACTAGAATACATTAGCCATTCACATAAGGCGTAAAAGATAATATCAGCTGACATGGTCGAAGTAAAAATCATGACTCCCCAGCGAAGATTTGAATATTCGGGTTTGTCTGTTGAATCACCGAGCTTGATTCGGCCAATTCTTGAAAAAGCGGCGTACAGTGTGCTGATAAAAAAGAACAATCCCACCAAAATATAGAGAAACGATAATTGATTGTTTAAGAATGACCGAATATCTTCCAAAATGAGTTGTGAATTTTTAGGGAAGCGTTCTAATAAAAAACTCAGGCCAAAAACAACAATAATCGGAATAGTAACTAAGGACCAGTCAATTTCTTTATACTTTTTCACAATCCTATCCTCTCTTTGTCAGCCGCTGATCAACCTGTTTCAACTGATCGACACTATCAATTTCGATAATATCATTAGCCGTGATTGGCATTACATATAATGAAAACTCATCAAAGTAATCAAACATAGCAATATCATCCCAGTAAATGTCGTAGTGATGAGCGTTTTCAAACTCTGCTTCTAAGTAATCTTTCAGACGCAGACTATCTTCCGCTTGCCATTTTGATAGGCTATATAAGCGCCAACCATGATCATTTCCTGAACGGTCGCATCGTAAAATCTTACCATTTTGATCGGGATGCATAATCCATTCATCAGTAAATTGACTAATCTTTGCTCCGGCATATCCAGAATGAGTAAATTCTCTCTTTAATAATTCTGGATTCATTACTAGCTGATCACCATCGAGGATCATCGTGCTCTTTAATTCATTACGAGCCACATACAATGATGAGATATTATTGTACTGGTTATAGTATGGATTGTTAATCAGCTTCACCCCTGGATACTTTTCTCCCAGATAATTAAACTGCTCAGCTAAATAACCGACAATAATTGAAATATCATAAATTCCATTTTGATGCAGTCCCTCAATTACTGATTCAATCATTGGTTTTCCCGCAACCCTAATTAGCGGTTTAGGTGTTTTATAGGTTAACGGACGCATCCGGGTGCCTAAGCCCGCTGCCATAATAATTGCGTTTTCTATTTCTGCCATCTTATTTCCTTTCCAAGTACCGAAGCACCTTTTGACTGTACTCTTTTGCGTACCGATACTGAGCTAATAAGTATTCACCAAAGTCTAAGCCTAATGACTGCTTGTATTCGCACCAATTACTCCAAAGCAGACCACATATAGCAACATAAGCGTAAATCTTATACCGAATAGCCTCACTGACTGAATGTTCAAAATATAAGTCAATTAAGTGATCTATCTGTGATTGATCGTACATTGAGTAAATTGCAAACATGGCAATGTCAACATGGGGATCCTGCATTCCTGCATATTCCCAATCAATTAAGAAAGTATTCCCTTGTTGATCAAACACAAAATTATCAGCATTCGCGTCAATATGACAAAGTGTCCACTCTTTATCCAACCGCTCAATATATTGCAAGAGTCTTTCTACCTGTTGTTTCACCTTACCGTAATCACGATAAGCAGAAGGAGCACTACGTAACTGCTCATACTTATTAATTTGACCAGCTAAATCAAATTGATGATCAACTTTTAAGTTCTCCTGATGCATTTGTTTCAATAGGTGCATGCATTGTTGAACATCATCCCAATTATTAGGATCACAATTTCGGGAGTTTTCAATAAACTCAGTTAGTTTATAGCCGTTTTGGGGATTCAAATACAAGGTCCGTTCTACATAAGGTAATCCTTTAATCCTTTGATAAACATCGTATTCTTGGTGACGATTAATTAATTGACCAGTTCCTGCTCCAGGGATCCGCATAATGTATCGTTTTCCCTGACAAGAAAAGATGAAGGAACGATTAGTCATCCCTTTCTTCAAGACGTGGATCTGATTAATTGCTTCTCCGGGAACGTTTAACGTTTGTTCAATCACATCGATTGCATCGTTCTTTAAATGATTAGAATTACCATCAAGATCACGCAATTCTTCATAAGAGTTGATTTCGGCATAATCATGCTCATCAACCAAGTTGGAATTAATCACCGAACCATGAAAGTCTAAAGTCGATTCCCAGAACTGATTAAGTCCATCACGAGACTCTACCCGTTCAATTAATCGTTGTTTTAATTGTTTTCCTAACTCATTATTCAGATATGCAAGGCCAACCATTCGATTACCATCTTGATTAACCGGCTTAATGTTTCCCCGATTGGTTACTTGCCAGTTTGAATCCGAATTAGTTTGTCGACTAAACATATACCATGCTTGATCTTCAAGTTCTGAAAACGGATTGTTCTTAAACCAAAGATCACACGGGACAATATAACTATTTTCTAAATAATCCTTGGCCAGATACAATGAATACAGGTTATTCCATTCACCATATTTAGTATTAACTATTAATTCAATCCCATATTGATCGATCAAGTATTCATAATGTTCTTTCATAAAGCCAACAACAATTTTAATCCGCTTGATCCCTTTAGCTTGAAGCTGCTTGATCAGGCGCTCAATTAATGGTTCTCCATTAATTTCTAGCAATCCTTTAGGCTCCTCAGTATTAATTGGGACCATTCGCATCCCAAAGCCAGCAGCTAAAATGACTGCCTGTTGCGGATGATGATTTTCAATATACTCTTTTCCCTTAATCGTTAGAGATAGTTCTTCATTAAAGAGATTATTTTGCTTTAATTGATCTAATAACTGATTAACCTTGCCTAAAGAGATATTCAGCTGACTTGCCAAGTCTCTTTGAGTTATTTGAGGCTTTTTTAATTTTAATTTGAATAAATCTAGTAATTGTTTGTTCATATATTCTATCCTTTTATATAAAATTGAACAAAACTATTTTAACACTACTAATAACTATCCACAATCATTGCTAAAAGTAAATTTACTGTTCTTTATGTCTGGTGTATAGTTAAATCATTAAAACATCATGGAAGGAAAGTATTTAATGATTAAATTTGTTGCATCTCACCTCTCTGGAAATGGTGGGACTGAAACGGTATTAGTCCCAGTACTCAATCATTTTGCTAAAAGTAACTCTGTCGAATTAGTTATTTTTGGAGCTCCCGATAATGATTATTGGTTAAGTAAGTTAAATTCTAATATAAAAGTTAGAATTATAAATTACTCAGGTAAATTTTCTAAACTACTCTCTTTCACACAAGAAGCTTTTTCTATTAAGAAAAATGACCTTCTTATTTCACTTAGCCCATCATTTATTAAACTTTCTTCACTTCTGCGGAAAGCGAAGTTATCAAATTTTAAAATAATTTCCTGGATTCACTTTTCTCTAGTTGATCAAGATCTTTTTAATCCGCATGACATCACATATGCAGACTACCATTTAGCAATCAGTAATAAAATTAAGAAACAATTGGTAAGTTTAGGAGTGTCAGAAAAAAAAGTTGCGGTGATTTATAATCCTATCAAGCAAGAACATATTTGGCATTTTCAACAACATGATGGGGTTAATATTGCCTATATTGGTAGGATTTCTTTTAAAGGACAAAAAAATCTAAAAGAACTTTTTGACGGTTTGAAAAATTCTTCTAATACTAACCTATTTATAGTGGGGAATGGTTCAAAAGAAGAAATAACAAAATGTAAGACATATATCGACAAAAATCAAATTACTTCAAAAGTTACTTGGGATAGCTGGCAAAAAGATCCCTGGCGTTACCTTGAAGATAAGAACATTGATGGAGTAATTTTGACTTCTAAATTTGAAGGTTTACCAATGGTTTTCTTAGAGTCAATTTCTCGTGGTATACCAGTTATTTCTAGTCAATTTGACGGTTATGACGATGTTGTTAAAGACGGGATTAATGGTTTTTCCTATGAACCAGGCAACATTGATAAACTCACTAAAATAATTGGTAAAATTAAAGATATTAAAGACAAAAAGAAAACTCAAAATAGTATTAATGAATTCTATAATGATAATTATTTCGCTAAACTAGATGATATTATTAAGAAAATATATTAAAAAGTTGATGTAACGGAACTTTTCCTTACATCAACTTTTCTATATCCTCAGCTTGGCGATCAACACTAAATTTCTCCAGATTATTATCAAGATAATCACGACTCTTACTTTGACTTAATGAATCTTCCAGTTCACTAGACCATCTAGCAACATCCAATCCGTGTATCTTCTTAATATTACTTGTCGCAAATATATCCTCAACATTAGTATCCGAAGCTAAAATTTGCAGATTACTAATTTGTGATTCTAAAGCTACTAACGATAATCCTTCATACATACTTGGAAAAAGCAAGGCATCCATTGCTGAATACCATTTATTAACATCAGCAATAAAATCGTATTGAATAACACTATCTCTAATGCCTAACGATTGAATTTTTTCATTAATTTGCCCCTTTAATGGTCCCTTTCCTAACATCAAAAATACACTATTCGGATTTGATTTATGATAGTTTGCAAATACTTCCAATGCAAAAAGCGGATTTTTGCGGTCTTGAAGGACTCCAACGAAGCCGACTAATTTTGTCTTAGTATCAATATTTAACTTATGCCGAATACCTTCTCTGTTCTCCGTTGAAAAAGCGAATTTAGGGATATTAATTCCATTAATACTAATAAATACATCATCGTCTTCATTAAACATCCATCTTGCCGCTTCCTTTGAAGTAGCAATTTTTTGATCTGAATATTTGTTAAATACTCTTTTTCCGTGGTTATTCACTGCCACCAAAGTTCTCATCAATAATTTATTAGAGAATTCATGACTAAAATAAGAATTATGCGAATGGCACACTATTTTTTCTACTTTTCCATACCGTTTAGCATAAATTACGGGAAAATAATTCCAAGAAGACGAATAATTAAAGTAAACAATATCATAATGATGTTCTTTAAAGAAAGCTTTCCACCATTTCCAGTGTTCAATTGGGTTCTTAGTAACCGGAATAACCCGCTCAAACATCCATCCCAATTTTTCACATTCTTTATCAGTTAGATTTTCAGGATCAGTTCCATAACCTACGGCATCAATTTTGTACTTTACAGGATCAAATCGACTAAATACGTTAAAAATAACTTGTGTTAAACCACTACCACTAATAAAATCCCCAACAACAAGAACTCTTTTCATTTCTTCCTCCCACTATCTAAGGTAGTAACTGTCTTAGCTTATCTGAATACGGACTCTCAAATTTCCGCCCAAACATCGCATTGCTCTTCTTAATTGCTTTATAGTCTCGTTCATCCAAAATTGCAGGAAAACTATTATGAATATGCTCCCACTTAATAAAGCGATGGTAATCATACTGTAATCGTGATTTAAATTGTGGAGTATTACAAATAATTGTCTGTACCCAGAATTCATCAGAGAAACTCCCGGTCTTTAACATTTTACGGAAGTTTTCATGATTATCGAAATAATCCAAACAATATTCGACCGCATCGCGCGGTAAGTCACACCAATTAGCCCCCGTATAGATTTCAAGATCAATTCCTAATTTCTTTAACTTATTTACCCTCAATAAGCTTTGAACCCAGGTGCTTAAACGATTGTAGACTTTACCAAACAAAGAGTGACGATCTATTTTATCGTAATTATAGTAAAACTTTTGCCAATTAAGAGCATTGTCACGTCCCTTTTTTACGTCAGCTTTATAATACCGTAAATAGATATTATTGTTTTCCTCATAAAATTTCTTAATCTCTTCAACTGGCTTCAAAGGCCAATCTTGTCCAGAAATCAAGTGGACATAATCAATTTCTGGATCTTGCATTGCCCGATGCATTAATTCAACTGCAACTTGCCCAATTGACCAACTTCCCCAATTAACACTAATTTTTGAAAAATAGTCCACACCTAATTGTTGAAGCTTCTGTTTTTGTGCTTCTGAAACTGGTGTTTTCTTATCAAAATGAATAATTACTTTAAATGTTGGTCTAAGTTTTTTGGATAATTCAATAACCTGATCAATATCTTTATGAGCGATAATTAGTACTGCTTGCATGATTTACCTTCCATTATCTTATCTAAGCCATGCTTGTAGGTTATGGTTAACTTGTTTACTTTTTGGTGGAATTTCCATGTAATCATTACCATAAAGTTCAGTTAAATATCTATCCCAACAAGCAAAGGTATCAAATGTGTAATCCTCAAAGGTAACCTTAGTGGATTTAAAATATTCTTTGACAGTTAAAATTTCTTTACCATAATCTCCCCAAAGGACATCACCAATTAGCCCCGTCTTATGGTAATCATAGCTCTGAGAAAGCTTCGATAATTGATTATTTACTCTTTTAAGCCCATATAATTTAGCAAGTGGGATCAATGGTGTTTTAAGGACTTTCTTAGCAAAACTTCGCCCCTGCCCTGGTTTGGCAAAGCTTAACATTAAAATCTCACGGATAGTTGATATCTTCTTGTAAAGTCGCTTTTGTTGTTTTTCATCATCTGGTAACCCATCCATTGGGAAAACATCAATCCATAAATAGTCAGCCACATCATTACCAAATTGTTGACTCATTTTTGTCCGCAAATCAATAATTTTAATATATGGGTAATTCGAGTCACCAAACTGAAAATCAATCACCTTATAGTATTTATCAAATACTGGATCTTTCTTCGCAATACTTACTAACCGATTGTAGCTTTCACGGTCCATACACACATCAATGTCATCATCCCAAGGGATAAAGCCATGGTGACGGACCGCACCTAATAATGTCCCCGCACATAAGTACATTGTTAAATCATTTTGCTTACAAAATTGATCAAAATTAACCAAGATATTTAGTAAATATTGTTTAACTTCTTTTCGTGTTAATTGTCTCATATTATTCCTGCTTTATTTTATTCTAACTTAGTAATTATAAGCTATTCCCGATATTGTTACAATTTACAAAAAATAAGAGATTCCTATCAGCTTGATAAGAATCTCTCAATAAATTAATCAACCGTAATTGCTTGTCCCGCATATTCACGAGCAAATTGAGCTGTTGTGATCCAACCTTTTGCACCATAATCATATGCATTCCAGCCGAACGATCCTTGACTAGCGTAATTGTAACAAGGATCAAAGATCCGGAACCACCCATTTTGATAACCAACAATTACCTTACAGTGGTTTCTTGCCCAGTAAGTATTTTCATATCTGGAGTAACCATAATATTCAACTGGATGACCAGAATTAATGATATTAATAATATCCTGAACACTGCTTCCTGAAATGTTCCGAACTGAAGAATCAAAGTGATGAGCAAGATCTACTAAAGAATCTGGTTGAATAACTAGTCTAAAACCAGCACCTGTATAAATGTTACCTGATTGACGTGGTTGTAATAAGTTCAATGCATATCCCATATTAATATATTCCTTAGGACTTAATAGCATTGCCAATGAATAAACTGAACATCCCTCAGCAACTGGGAATTGGCTATACCATTGTGGGAACCATAAACGACCACTATTATCAGCATGGTATGTCCAGCCATTAACATTTACCCAGCGGTTTTGGTATAAATTAGCATTAACCGGATCAAAGTAATACTCAATTCCATTGATAATATGATATCCAGTATCAGCCCAAGCATTAGCTAAATCAAAGAAGTACCAACTACCATTGATTAGATGCCAATTAGTCCAAGCAAAGGCATTAACATTGTCGAAATAATACCAAGCATTATTAAGCTTTTGCCAACCAGTTAAGGCATTAGCATTGTTATTATCAAAGTAGTACCAGAAACCTGCTGGTGATTGGAACCAGCCTGTATGTGCCCAAGCATTTGTTGGATCAAGGTAGTACCAAAAACCTGCCGGAGTCTTAAACCAACCAGTATCCGCTGAGGCATTAGTATTATCAAAGTGATACCACTTATTATTAAGCTTTTGCCAACCGAGAAGACTTGCTCCATCATTGTCAAAGTAGTACCAAAAACCTGCTGGGGACTTGAACCAGCCTGTAGAAGCTGTTCCATCGTTGTTAAAGTGATACCAAGCACCATTTAGTTTTTGCCAGCTATTAAAGGCAAAACTATTTGTACCACGATTGTAATAATAGATATGACCTGCAATTTGATTTAACCCATCATTGAGAGTGGTAGTATCAATCACCCCAGTTAATGGATTGAACTTATAGGTGTGGCCATTTACCGTAAGTTCAGTTTGCCGAATACCAGTACTTGGATCGTAATACTTCAATAATTTAGTATTAGCATCAACTAACATTCCCTTTAATTGATGACCAGATACTGGATCAAAATAATAGTAATTACCATCAATTAAAGTATCACAGGTTGCCATTTGTGCATTTTCTGGTTTGAAATAGTAAGTATTACCACCAAGATTTTGCCAACCAAGATATGCACTACCATCACCTTTGAAACTATACCAATGACCGTCAACATACTGCCAACCAGTCTTCATTGCACCAAATGTTCCATCTGCCTTACCATTCAGGTAATAGAAATTATTGTTAATCTTCTGAATACCACTTTCTAGAACTGCGGTTTCTGGATTCATATAATACCAATTACCATGAAGATAGTTCCAGCCAGTATATGCACTACCATCGCCTTTAAAGCCATACCAGTTACCATCAACATACTGCCAACCAGTCTTCATTGCACCATACGTACCATCATGTTGTTCGTTTAGGTAGTAGGTTTTATTATTAATCTTTTGAATTCCAGTTTCCATCTTGGCGTTATCTGGATTCATGTAGTACCAGTTATTATCAATGTTTTGCCAATCTTTATTTTGATTACCATTATTAAAGTGGTACCAATCATTGCCAGTGGTTTGCCAACCATTTGCATTTTGGCCACTAGTATTCTTCCAAGTACCATTTTGATTCGTATAACCGTTAATGTTAGTAGTTATATTTGAATCATTAGACTTGTCATTATTACCTAAAAAGTACTCGTTTTGAGTCGAGGTGACGTCAGTATTATCGGAAGCAGATGCTTGGTTCAAATTAGCTGAAACTGCAAATGATAACACAGCAACTGCTGCAGTAACCCAAAGCTTTCCTGATTTATAAAGCTTAAAATGTTTTTTCATAATTACCTTCCCAAATAAAAATAATTTAACACTAGTAATATATCACTATTTTTTATTTCTTCCTACACGTTAATCATAAAAAAATTACAATTTGTTAACAGATCTTAATATTATTGAAATTAAACAATTAGTATTAGGAATTATAATAGTTATCGTTATATAAATTTTTTAGGAGGATTATAGTGACTCAGAAGAACCATATCTATCTTGCTTCAACATTAACATTATTATCTTTATCAACCTCGTTATATTTAAATTCTAAAAACGTTCAAGCTGATACTAACCAGGTACAGGCCGAACAAGTAAATTCAAATGCCAATTTAAGTGCTAATTCCGCTTCAACACAAAGTCAAAGTGCCACTTCAGCAAGTGCCTTTACTACTAGTTCCAATAATGTAGCTAGTGAAAGCACTGCTGAACCAACGCAATCATTAAGTATTAACAGTCAAAATTCGGCTGCACCAGCAACCGCATATACAACCGTAAAAGCAGCTGCACAAACTGCTTATGATGGCACACCAGTAATCAATATTGGTGACGCTAACTATCCTCGAGTAGATGCAGTTGATATTAGTGGTTATCAAGCTAGTATGACTCCTAATAATTTTGTTACCTTAAAAAATCTCGGAGTTAAAACAGCGATTGTTAAGGTTACTGAAGGAACCTACTATATTAATCGATATGCTGGTCAACAAATTAATTATGCTAAAAATGCTGGCTTAAATGTTCAAGTGTATCACTATGCCAAATTTGGCAGTCAGGATGCTGCTATCAATGAGGCTAACTATTTAGCAAATGAAATGGAGGCTTTAGGGCTAGACAAAAACACCTTAATTTATGCTGACATGGAAGATACAACTACCAAATATTACGGGGTTGCTAATCATTTAAATGCTTTCTGGAATCAATTAAATAATCGTGGCTTTACTAACCATGCAGTCTATGCCTCAACTTCTTATGATCAAACTTATAATGTCAGTTCAACAGTCGGGAAAAACCGTACTTGGGTTGCCCAATACCTTTATTCACCATCTTCAGCTAACCTAAGGAACCAAAACTATGGAGCATGGCAGTTTAACTCCCATGGGCGCATTCCTGGATATAACGGTGACTTAGATATTTCGATCGATTATCAAGGGTTAGTAGCTAACTCGGGCGAATGGTCTAACAATAATGGGAAATGGTCATATTCAATTAATGGCAATAATGTTACTGGCTGGCAACGAATAAATAATAACTGGTACTACTTCAACCAAGATGGTACTGCGCAAACTGGCTGGTATCAATCAGGTGCTGGCAACTGGTATTACTTTGACTATACTAATGCATGGGCTTTGACTGGTTGGCAATATATTAATAATAATTGGTATTACTTTGATTACAGTAATGCATGGGCTGACAAGGGCTGGCAGAATATCAATAATAATTGGTATTACTTCGATCTAACAAATGCTTGGGCGCTGCGTGGTTGGCAAACAATTAACGGTAATCGTTATTACTTTGACCCTAGTAACGTTTGGGCACTCAAAGGATTTCAATATTTAGACAATGCTTGGTATTATTTTGATGATAGTAATGCCTGGTTGAGTCATGGTTGGCGCTACAATGGTGGACAATGGTATTACTTAAGTCCAAGTACTGGTCAATTAGAAAGTGGTCTTCAAACAATTAACGGCAAAGTTTACTATCTTCAGCCAAACCACAATGGCTACTTTGGTGCAATGCAGACCGGCTGGTTTAACTTGAACAGTCACTGGTACTTCTTTAATAATGGTGGTGATGCTGCTACCGGATGGTTTAAATCTCCAGCTGGCTGGTGGTACTACTTTGATGATAATGGTCAAGCACGTACTGGTTGGCAAACCGGTACTGTGCCCTGTCAAGTTTACACATTAAATAATAAAAATTAGTTGGCCTTGCCAAAGCGGTATTCCGCTGCGGTAAGGTCATTTCTCTTCGCTGAGATAAATTTTTCAGTGAAATAG
>NZ_JABUXQ010000037.1 GCF_014838735.1 Limosilactobacillus portuensis
TCAATTGGTATCTGAATTCACGGCCACTTAAATGTCTTAATTGGCATACACCAATCGAGATCTTCTTGCTTAATCTACGTCACTAAATTCGTTCAAGTTATTTCTTGCAATCTGCCATATTCTTTTATAATGTGACAAAGCTGTTTTTTTAACTGATAATTTTTAATTGGATTACCTTCTCCCAGAGGTGCATATGATTCATGAACTATATTATTTGCAGTTAAGTAATCATGCATCCGCTGTTGTTGCCAAAGAATATGAGTCTCAATTTGGTCAACAACTGGTTTAATTGACGAATGATCAATAATCTCTTGAACTTGTAGTTCATTAAAGTTGCTTAAGCCAATTGCACGGATTTTACCTTCCTGATATGCATCTTCCAATGCTCGGTAAGTTTCTAAATCATTTCCCATCGGCCAATGAATTAGTACAAGATCAAAGTAGTCCTGATTGAAGTCAAGCAATGAGCCATCTAGCCCTTTCTTAGTCTCTTCATAGCCACTCGTTTGGACCTTAGTTGTTACAAACAGTTGCTCACGATCAAGGCCACTTTCCTTAATCGCTTCACCAACGCCCTCCTCATTTCCATAGTACTGCGCAGTATCAATCATTCGGTAACCTAAACGAAGTGCCTTCGCAACATTTAATAAAGTTGTATTAGGAGTGATTTGGTACGTTCCAAATCCAATCATTGGCATCTCAAGACCATTATTAAGTTTTACTGTTTTCATTAAACTCATCTCCTTACTTCTATTATATTATTTCTTTATTGAGATTGTTGTTTTGATAATTAGTTAAAGTAAATATATGCTTATTATTACTAAAAATTTAAAAATAAAAAAGCCCGGGCGAACCCGGACTACCTGAATGCAAGAATCTGTAGGCCATGTTTTGTCGTAGTATAACTATCAGGTAAAAGTTATACCGAGGTAATCATCTATCTCAGAGCATAAAGCTCTCCCCTGGAATCACTTCAATTCGTTATCCAAAGCTCCCCTACCGTAGTTTGGGTTTACCGCTTGAGGGGTTTACCGCGTTCCACCAATAAAGTTTCCCTTATTGTATCGTCACTGTGGCACTTTTCAGGAATACTCGGACATAGTAAAACCGTAGTCGTTTTTTCCGCCGTTACCGAATAAATCGGTACCCCGCCTTATTTTTTCAGCGAGCACAAACACTACAGACATCGCAGTCTGTGCGAGCATGGACCTTCCTAACATAACATCAGTTATGCTCAATTACCCAAGACTTGCATCTGAAATTATTAAAGTAAGTGTGAGTCGTTCTCTTGACCGTTAGCTCCCATTTGAGAACCGAAGACACGCCGTTCCAAATTAGATAACCGCTTCAGGATATCCATGTTAGTAGCGTTAGAAACTGGTTGAGAAACAGCTCCATTATTCATTGATGAACCAACTTCAACTTGACGGTTAAGTTCATCAACCTTAGCACGAAGTCGTTCATTTTCACTATTTAAACGATCAACTTCTTTGTTAAAGGTGTCATAATCTTTGATAACATCGTCCAAGAAGGAATCAACGTCAGCTTCATCGTAGCCCTTTCCGATGTTCCGTTCTTTAAATTGCTTATGCAAAATATCTTGTGGAGTAAATTTAATGTTATCCAATTTATACACCTCAATTGCTAAACTTCAAAAGTACATTAATTATCATACCTAACTCATCCCGCAAATTCAAGCAATTTCGCCCGATATTCACGAAAACCTAGAATTTATCTGCTTCTTCTGCTTCCCGTTGATGCTCTTGCCATTCAATAGCTGCTTCCTGGAGTTCGTCAAAGTCGATTAAACGATAGGAATAATCATGATTAGCTTGATACTTTTGAATTGCTTGATAATCATATTTTTCCTTTCCTTCATGATCTGGATCGTAAAGCAAGAGTGCTTCATCAGTGTGAGTTAACATGAAACGTTGAAAGGCACGAAGCTGTTGCGGTGACTGATATGGATGATCGCTGACACTCGCACTGAAATCAACAGCCGATTGAAGGTTAGCTAATTTAGCTTGATTATTCTCATTCCATTGTTGACCAAACTCGGTAAACGGCAGCATCATCGAAATCTTCAACTGTGGATAATCATCCCTTAGTTTCAACGCTACTTCAATTGCCCATTGCTCAGTTCCCAACTGAGGACCAGTAATCAACCAAAATTCTTCATCACTCTCTTCTAGTCGTGCTTTTAGTTCACGAGAAAGGACATCTTTGATTACAGCAACTTTTGGATCATCATCCTTGAAAACATTTAATTCATAGCTCCGGTAACCCGTGATCCATAATCGTCGCATTTAATCGCCACCTTTTTCTACTATTATATAGGTAAAGTTATTTTTAGAGGAAGTGTTTATTTACTGCAACAAGGTCAAGAACTGTTTGCCAGGAACTTGCTAGAGCTAACCTCCTACTGCAATATAGACCAAACGTGTTCGCCATGACCTTCCTCGAGCTAACGTTCTAGGCAACAAAGCCGAAACGTGCTTCGCCAGGAACTTACTAGAGCTAATGTTCTAGGCGACTGAGCCGAAATGCGTTCGCCGTGACCGCAACTTCCGCCTAGCTATCCCGTCCTTGATTGTAAACAATCATCGTCCGGGATTTTCTAGTGCTCAGTTGCTAATTCGTCACGGCTCACGCTCTAAATTTAATCATTCTGTATCAATCATCTTGATGTATCTCTGGTATAATACTTCTAGTTAGGAGAGTGATCAATGGTGAATATTCACTATCCCAATGGTCAGCAACCGAAGCGGGAGTATAACCCGCAACGTGATTTGCCGACCCCCCATCAATCAATTTACGCAAAACGGGGAATGTCACTGGAAGATGAAATTAATCATAGCAACCAGTATTATTTAGCAAACCACATTGCTGTGATTCATAAGAAGCCAACACCAATCCAGTTAGTAAAGGTCGATTATCCGAAGCGGAGTGCTGCCGTTATTAAGGAAGCATATTTTCGTCGACCATCAACGACCGACTATAACGGTGTCTACAAAGGCTACTATATTGACTTTGACGCGAAAGAAACGCGGAATAAGCGGTCGTTCCCGTTAAAGAATTTTCATCCCCACCAAATTCGCCACATGCGTGAATGTATCAAACAGGGTGGGATCTGTTTCGCATTTATTAAATTTACCGAATTAGATCTTATTTATTTACTACCAGCTACCAACCTGTTTGAATTCTGGGATCAGCAAGAATCCGGCGGTCGAAAATCGATTCCGCTTGCTTCAATTGAGAAGTGCGGCTATCAAATTGGTTACCGGCTTAATCCCCGTCTTCCGTACTTGGAAGCAGTCGACCGAATTATTGCTAATACAAAGTAAAAGGAGAATATCATGTCGAATAACGATGAACCACGGCGCGAAGATCAGTATCGCGCTGATGGTAGTTATGATGATGGCGGAAAAAAGCCATTGTTAAAGCGCATCCTCCTCTGGATAGCAGGGGCAATTGTCCTCCTGTTCGTGGCTGGATGTGCACTATTTTTCTACTACGCTTCAAGTGCCCCGAAGATCAGTCAACGGGAATTATCAAGTCAGAACACAACGATTATCTATGATGCCAACAATAAGGTGATTTCTCGGCTTGGTGCTCAAAAACGGGATTATGCTAAAGATTCGCAAATTCCTGATACTTTGAAACACGCGGTAGTCGCAATCGAAGACCGTCGCTTCTATAAGCACCACGGGGTTGATGTTCGGCGAATCTTCGGTGCGGCAATCAATAACGTGATTGGTCGTTCAGACGGAATGCAGGGTGGAAGTACCCTAACCCAACAGCTGGTTAAATTATCGGTCTTCTCGACTGCTCAATCTGATCGGACCTTCAAGCGGAAAGCTCAAGAAGCCTGGTTGGCCTTAAATGTTGAACGACACTTCAGTAAGGATCAAATTCTTAAGTACTACATTAATAAGGTTTACATGGGTAATGGAGTCTACGGAATGCGAACTGCTGCCCAGTATTATTATGGTAAAGAATTGAAAGATTTGGATCTTTCACAGTTAGCCTTGCTTGCCGGAATGCCTCAATCACCAACTAACTACAATCCGCTTGCTTCGAATATTAAGTACGCAACCGCACGGCGGAATGAAGTTTTGAACGCGATGGTTCGGGCTGGCTACATTACTAAGTCTGCTGCTCAAAATGCTGCCAGTGAAAGTGTTACTGATGGCCTCGACCCAGATCATGGTGACGTTGAATCAAGTGAGACTAACGTTAAGGAAAAGATCGTTGATCCGTACGTCAAGGAAGTTCTCGCTCAATTACAAGCAGAAGGATACAATCCAAACACTGACGGCTTGCTGGTCCACACCAACATGGATCTGGGTGCTCAAAAGAAGTTATACAACGCTGCAAATAGCGAAATTTCCTTCCAAAACGACCAAATGCAAGCTGGGGCAGCCGTTACCGATCCGCATAACGGTCAAGTAATTGCCATGCTTGGTGGTCGGCATTCTAATGTGATTTATGGTCTTAACCGGGCTGTTCAGGAAAACCGGAGTTCTGGTTCTACTGCTAAGCCACTGATGGATTATGGTCCCGCAATTGAGTACCTTCAATGGCCAACGTTCAAGACCGTTTCTGATACGAAGTTCTACTGGCCAGGAACAAATAAAGTTCTTCACGACTTTGATAACAAGTACAAGGGGAACATGACGATGCGTTCCGCACTGGTCGAATCACGAAACGTTCCTGCTATTCGGACACTGCAAGAAGTCGGGATTAAACGGGCAACAACCTTCTTAGGTGGCTTAGGAATTTCGCAAAAGGATCCTTATACACTCCAAAACGGGATTGCCCTCTATATCTCCCCGCTTCAAATGTCAGCCGCCTATGCAGCCTTTGCTAACGGTGGGACTTACTACAAGCCATACTACATTAGTTCAATCACCACCATGGATGGCAAGACCAAGACCTACTCTCCTCATGGTAAGCGAGCAATGAGTAAGGCGACCGCATACATGATGACTGATATGTTAAAGGGCGTCTTCACTAACTCTGCTTCTACTGGAACCTCTGCTTACTTAAGCGGTGTTCACCAGGCAGGGAAGACCGGGACAACCGACTTCCCTAACCGGAACCAATCAGGAGTAATGGATTCCTGGATGGCTGGCTACACTAAGAACTACTCGATCGGGATCTGGACTGGTTTTGATCACCCAATGAACGGTGGTGCAATTTCCAGCCAATACGAACGAACTGCGGTCCTCCTTTATAAGAGCATCATGCAGTACCTTGATGAACAGAATCACGCCTCTAACTGGAAGATGCCAGATACTGTTGAAGCTGTTCGGGTAAATGGTAAACGCCAACTTGTAATTAAGGATTCCAAGTGGGCATTAATGTATGGCGCTTGGGATGGTGGTGATGATGATAATGAATCATCCCGTTCCGACTCTAGTTCAAGTTCTAGTTCTTCTTCAGGTAGTCGGAGTGAATCGATTTCTGAAAGTCGCTCCATTGAAAGTATTTTGAATGGCGGCTCAAGAAATGAAAGTAATTCATCTTCAACTACGCAAAGTAGCAGTGCTAGTTCTGCCTCATCTACTAATCCAACACCACCAGCTCCGAACACTGGTAACGGTCAATAATTATTAACATAAAAGCTAAAGGAGTAGCTAACGTTTGCATTCCAGACATCAGCTGCTCCTTTTAAACTGATAAATTTTAACTTGTTTACTTTGCCGTTAACCCGCCATCAACAATAAACTCAGAGCCGGTGGAATAATCAGCTTCATCTGAGGCGAGAAAGGCAACCATTTGCGAAACATCTTCTGGTTTAGCGATTCGCTGCAACGGAATTGTCTTTGCGAACGCCTTAACTTCATCACTATTATCATTTTGCTTAATCATTGGTGTTTCAACAACTCCGGGGTGAACCGAGTTAACACGAATGTTATACGGTGCTAGCTCAAGAGCGGCTGCTTTGGTCATCCCCCGAACAGCAAATTTAGTGTCAGTATAACCGATTGCACCACCAACTAAGCCATCAATTGATGAAATGTTAACGATACTTCCCGATTTCTGGTTCTTCATTACTTCACCAACGTACTTAATTCCAATAAAGGTTGAAAGTTGATTAATTTTAACAATCTTCAAATAATCATCAACGCTATAATCAAAGATTGACTTAGTGATACTAATCCCCGCATTGTTAACTAACACATCAATCTTGCCAAACTTAGCTAATGTTTCCTTAACGACCTTTTGCCAATCTTGTTCGCTGGAAACATCTTGTTTAACAAAAAGCGTCTTTTCGCCAGTCGGGTCAAGTTCCTTTGCCAAAGCTTCACCCTTTTCAGCATTAATATCAGTAATGACAACCTTAGCACCATCCTGGACAAAGAGACGGGCATGACTTGCACCCATTCCCTGTGATGCACCAGTGATGATTGCTACTTTACCATCTAATTTACCCATATTCATTTCCTCCATTCCGAGATACTAAGCATCTTTATAATTTTAATTATAACGACTGTCTTTTCATTAAGCAAAGAATCGGCTCCCTTAACCATAATCTAAAGCATCAAATGCCCCATAATCGTTAACCAACCTGCTAACGACTATGAGGCATTTTAATTTCATTATTCACTAAATGTTCCGTACGCTTCATTCGTAACAGCATTACGACACGGTAGGTAACCATATTGACCATTGCCACGTGGTTGACGGATCCAAACTTCACCATCATGCCGTGACCAGGCATCATAGTCAATCACTGAACCTGCCGGTAATTCCGCAATTGCAGTCGAGGTTGGTAGCGCACCCCAGCGCAAAGTTAATGGTCGATTACTCGTAAACCGCCCAACTTCACGGTGCCAGGTATCACCAAGGTTATCAGTCCAAGTCTCGTCACTTGATATACTGCTATTTGAAGAGTCTCCAGAGATTAGCGGCCATGAGCTTGCCTGCCCAGTAGGATTAGCCAATCTTTGCCAGCCTTCCCGATCGACAGTAGCAACCGAGCGATCTTCATCATCGCCCGCAAATTGCCATAACGTATATACCTGCCAAGGCGCAGTATTAACCTGCATATCTGGTACCTGCCAGGAAATGCCAGTTCATTGATGGGTACTTAGCAACCCAGAGACCACAATCATTCGCGCAATTAGCAACCTGCCAAATTGCCGATTCTTGAACATAGATTAGCGGCCAGACGTTTGTTTGCCGGTGCACTTCATCAACAAACTTTCGGACCCAATTTGGGTTACCCCAAGCAGCATTTTGGTACTGTTCCCAATCAACTGCTAAAACCGCTTCACCAACCTTCCCTCGAATATGATCAAGAAAATATGTTGCCTCGGCGACCGGGTCATTGCCACCCGCATAGTGATAAAGACCCAATAAACGACCGTTAGTTTTCGCTAAAGAATACTGGTATTCATATTTTGGATTAACATAGCCCGTTCCCTGAGAGGCCTTCACAATTGTCCCCTGAGCATGGGGATCAGTTACTATCCAATCCGCACTTCCGGAAAAAACATCCGTAAAATATAGTGCCATCTGCCCTCACTTCTTCCTTATTAGATAACTTCATTATACCTTTCATGAGAAAAGGGTTGGCTGAAGCATTTTGAATTGATGATGGTCTTCAAAAAACTTGGCCATTTGGAGAAGCAAGCTTTCATTTCCTTTCCGAGCAATAAACTGAATCCCTAGTGGTGTCCCATTAGCACAAACATGGGTCGGCAAACTAATCGCTGGTTCACCAGTCATATTTGCCTGTTCGGTAAAAGGTGTATAGGTCAGCGCCGGAAGCCATTGATCATAAATCAATTGGCGCTGCTCTTCTGGTGAAAGTTCTGTAATATTTTCCATCCGCTTGCGGTCGTTTGGCGTAATCAAGTCATGATCAATTCGGGGCGCTGGTTGAGCATTAGTTGGCGTAAGGAATAAGGGATACTGATCGTGTAACTGATCATGAACGTAGCTTGCATGATCCCATTGACTTAATGCTTCACTGTATTGAGCTGCTGAAACATTCTCACCAGTTTTCCAAAGAGCATACGTCAATAATTCCATATCTTCTCGCTTAGCAGACCGCCCAAGATACCGTTCAATTCCATCAAACATTGCTGCAGTTTCACCAGCATTCATCGTGTAGTAACTGTTCATTAGTACTCTACCATCAACTGGATCGGTAAATTCAGTACATTTAAATCCCTGATCACTTAAAAAAGTTACTGCATCCAAGACCGCTTGCTTAGCTTCGTCACTGACGGGGGTTCCAACCGGTGATTTGACTGTATAGCCAATTTCGATATCTTTCATTGGTTGCTGTAAAACGTGACTAAATCCAGGAGTAAACCTTGGTACTTGAAAAACAGCTGCTGACTGAACAGTTTGCAACTGATCTAGTAACCGGGCAGAATCTTCGACTGAGCGCGTCAGGGCAAAGTTAATTGAGGCTCCCTGCCAAGAACGCCAATCACTCGGTCCAGTTGGTACACGACCACGAGTAGGTTTTAAGCCAATTAGTCCTGACCAGCTAGAGGGAATCCGGATCGAGCCACCACCATCATTTCCAGCAGCTAACGGAACCCAGCCAGCAGCCACCGCAGCAGCTGAGCCACCGGAAGAACCGCCAGGGGTAACCGCAGTATTCCACGGACTCCGGGCTGGACCAAAGAGCTTCGCGTCAGTAATATTTTTCCAACCAAACTCGGGGAAATTAGTCTGACCAATAATGATAAACCCCGCTTGTTGCAAGGCTCGAACAAAGTTACTGGTCGCTTGGGCAACGTTATTTTGAAATAGCTTATTGCCGTTAGTATCTGGCTCACCAGCAAGTTGTTGACCCAACCCTTTAATCAAGATTGGAACACCCAGGAACGGCTGTCCATGATCAACTAGTTGCCGGGCTTCCTTTAGGGCTGACTCCGCACGCAGGTGAATTACTGCGTTTAATTGCCGGTTCTCCGCTTTAACTTTTTCAAGTGCGGCACTTACTAATTCAAGGCTACTGACTTTCTTTGCCCTAACCATATCCGCTAATTGATAAGCTGGTTTCCTTAATAAAGAATAAATATCCATCTATTTTCTTCTTTCTGATAATCACAGTTACAAATAGGCATTTATATTATAAATCGTCTATTAGTCGTTGTAAAAGCGTTTTCAATTCAATATACTTTAGGTTAATAACTTAATTTGGAGATGGTTCACTTGAATTGGGAACACTGGTTTAACATTCCAGGATTTTTTGATGCACCACTAGCCTGGCAGTCCCTACCAACTATTCTTAGTGGCTTGCCCTTATCAATCATCCTGTTAGCAATTTGTTTTGTCACTTCTAACATTGTTGGTGTTTTAATAATGCTGATGCGAATTAGTAAATACCGACTTCTTCGTGGAATTGCTCGCTTCTATATTTCCTTTTTTCGTGGTGTTCCAATGCTAGTCGTGCTTTTCTTGACCTACTTTGGATTGAACATGGCCGCCCTGCCCGCGGCGATCCTCTCTTTTACTGTCGTCCCAAGTGCTTTTCTTGCTGAATATTACCGGTCCGCTCTCAAGGGCGTTAGTCAATCTCAATATGATTCCGCGCGTGCCTTGGGAATGTCCTATTTCACCATGATGACTTACATTATTTTGCCCCAAGCCTTTCGGATCGTTCTTCCGTCATTGGGGAATGTCTTACTCGACATGTTTAAGAGTACCTCCCTTGCCGCAATGATTACCGTTTCTGAAATGTTCATGAAGGCAAAAGTCGTCGCTGGAGTAAATCAGGATTACATGACCATTTATATTGAAATTGCCATCATTTATTGGATTGTTTGCTGCATTCTCAGTTGGGGTGAGCAGAGAGTTGAAAATCATTTACAACTTTACGTTAATGAATGATCATGCTTAATAATGTTTAGTATTATTGAATAGTTATGCAAATTTGATTGAATTGACTAAATAATCGGAATATAATTAAAGTGTTTTCACGTCACTATCAGAATAAATTACAGGAAGAAGTCTCCTACATGAAGAAAAAATTTTTGACTATTCTCTCAGTAGTTGTTTTAACAATTATTGGGTTGTCTGCTTGCGGAAAGAAGAGTGCTGCAGACAAAGATACCTGGACCGTCGCAACATCTGGAACCCTTTACCCCACTTCCTATCATGATCCGAAGACTAAGAAGCTGACTGGTTATGATGTTGAGGTTATTCGCGCGGTTGCTAAGGGACTCCATAAGAAGGTCAAGTTTAAAGAGTACGATGTTGATGGGATGTTAACCGCGGTCAAGACTGGAAAAGCGGATATGGCAGCGGACGACTTTGCCATTTCACCTGCCCGCCAAAAGAACTATCTGATGTCATCCCCAATTAAACATTCTTTCAATAGTTTGATTGTTCGGCAGAGCGATAACTCTGGAATCAACAACTGGAAAGACATTAAAGGAAAGAAGTCTGCCGGTGAAGCTGGAACCAATTACCAACGATTGGCACAACAACTGGGAGCCAAGTTAGTTAACTACGACAATGTTTCTAACGATGTTTATATGAAAGGCGTTGCCAGCGGGAAGACCGACTTTATTATGAATGACTACTATCTTCAAAAGCTGGCCCTAAAAGCACAACCGAATAGTGGGCTTAAAATCAAGCAGGGAATGTACTTTACCACTAATGAAGATGGTAAGGGTGAAGGAATCGTCTTTAACAAGAATGACCAAAAACTGCAAAAACAATTTAACGATGAATTAGCTAAATTAAAGAAGAACGGTACCTTATCTAAAATTGCGAAGAAGTACTATGGCGCTGATGTTACTAAGAAGCCGAATGTTCATATCGACCGTCACTTTACGATTGAGAGTAAGTATAAGGGTGATTAGGAGAAACTTCTCATGAATTATGAGCAACTTTTATACGTTACTGAGCTTGCTAACCACCAAACGCTTCAAGAAACAGCGGATTTCCTTCATATTTCTAAGTCGGGATTAAGCCAATCAATTTCCCAGTTAGAAGACGAACTCGGTGTTCAACTATTTTTAGGCGTAGCCACCGGGGAACGGTTTTAACTTCTAAGGGGGAAGAGTTGTTGCCATATATCAAGAGCATGATGTCTGCTAATATGAACTTAATCCAGCAAGCTGGCAGATTAGGTAAGATTCAAAGTATCCACACGATTAAATTAGCTTATGCAAATACATTCCTAAAGCCAATGTTAACGGAATTCCTGAAACTGTATAACGGAAATGCTACCCTAGTAATTAAACGTAAATCAAGTTCAGAAATTATCGAGCAAGTACGCCATAAAGAATTAGACGCTGGATTTATTGCAATTGATAGCAAGCATCAAGAACAACTAAATGGTCTTAATTTTATTAAAGTTCATGATGGCCATATCAGTTTAATTACCAGCAATAGGAATCCATTATTAAAGCTAAGGAAGATCACCAAGCAAGACTTAGTTAAGCAAAAGTTTGCTTTGTTTAATGATCCCTACAATGATCAGTTATTTGAACATCTTCAACTTATTTGTGGGCCACTTGAAACAATTGCTCGGTTAGATGATAGTTGGGCAATGTATACCGTCATAAATCAACTAGATGCCGTATGTCTAGCACGTGATTGGCAAGCTCGTCATTCCACGGATAAGCAATTTACCACTCTTCCTAAAATTAACCTCAGTAATATCATTAACGATCACTTCTCTCTTGGCTGGGTTATTAATCCAGATGCTCATTTAGACCAGTTTACTAGATTACTACTACAAAATATTAATAATGAACTTACAAAAAGAGACTAACTAGTAACAACAATTAAGTTATTGGTTAGTCCCTTAACTTTTATTAGATTATTTCTTGAAATGATCGAGGTTGAAAGATGAGCTAGTACCGTTCTTTAACACATCTTTATTTAGTGAACCAGTTTGATGAAGTGAGTAAATCGTTTCTCTTCCAGGAAGGTGCGGTTCCATCTGCGGATCAGAAAAGAGATTAATCAACCCTGGTGTCAGATGTGATCTTTTTACCTGTTCAGGAGAAATTTTCCGAATAATCCCATCCCCGCGTCCTTCTTCAATTTTCAACCCAATTGCTGGATCAATTAATGTTGCCCGTGCCATTGCGACTAAATCAGTTAACTCCAATGCATTCTGAGCATCCTTTTCCGACATAACATTACCAACAATAATCTCCTTTGCTTCACTACCAATTGCTGGCCGGAATAGTTCAGCAAAAGTTTTCTCGGAATCTTCTGGCTTAGCATTGTATTGAGGAAGTGAAAGATGAATATAGTCCAAGTCATACTTATCAGTAATGGTCTTAATTAATTGGGTCGATTCATGCCAAGTATAGCCAACTGTTTGGTGAATCTCTTCTGGACTAATCCGGTAGCCAACAATAAAGTCATTGGGTGCATATTGTTTTACAACATCCATCACTTCTTTAACAACTGCCAACGGGAAGTTCATTCGCTTTTCTAAACTACCACCCCATTCATCTGTTCGGTGATTAGAAAAAGCTGAGAAGAATTGCTGGATTAAATAGTGGTTAGCCCCATGAATTTCAACACCATCAAATCCACAATCAATTGCCCGTTTTGTTGCTGCTCCAAAGTCTTTTACCACTTGTTCTACTTCTTCACTAGTCAATTCATGAAGCGGATAGTCAATCCATGGAAAATCCATTTGACTAGGAACTTCAACTGTTCGCCCAAGTTTAGGCGCATAATTTGCTTCCCGACCTGAATGGACTAGTTGTAAGATTGCTTTATTACCATCTTTCTTTAATGTCTTAGCAACTTTTGTCATCCCTGGCTTAAAACGATCATCATAAATCGCTAATTGTTCACGGTTATCTGCCCAGCTACGTGATGGTCCCCCGTTTTTCCGAACTGAAGTGTACTCAACAATCACCATTCCAGCAGATTGCGAACGAGCACCATAGTAATCCAAGGTATCCTAAGAAACGGCTTCGTTATCACCGCTATTGGTTAGCATTGGTGCTTGAACAAGACGGTTACTAATCGTTGCACCATGGTGAAATGTAATGTGGTCAGTTAATTGTTTCATAATAGTTCCTCCATTCATTTTCTTTCTACATGTTCAATGTATCACGAGAGATTAGTGAAAGAAATTACTTGTTTTGGAACACGAGGTTAAGGAAAAGTGAACTATCATTTTCACCTTATTATTTATACTAAAGTATGATAACCTATTATAGACAAGCGTAGAAATAACCAAGGAGGAGTATTTCTATATGAAAAAGTTTGTATCGGTTTTGGGCGGAGTAATTGCCGGATTATGTTTATTCATTACACCTACTCTAGCTAGTAGGACGCAGCTTACCGTTAATATCCCAGATGGTCACAATGCACAAGTGACAAATCAAAGTATCAAAATTGACTCTGAGAATGACGGAAGCGTCACCTTTACAGGTAAGGCTGACAAAGATGCGGTTATCACTATTGAAAAGCATAACGGTAATAAGCATCACTATAAGGTTAAACCTGATGAGAATGGTAATTTTACCAAAAGGCAGATTGTAAAATTTAAGTTGAACATTTAAGTAGACAGAAAAACCCATCAAGGTCTTTAATGGTGTTACCACAACATTCCATTAGAAAGAAGGACCTTAATGGGCACCACTATT
>NZ_JABUXQ010000038.1 GCF_014838735.1 Limosilactobacillus portuensis
TATTTCACTGAAAAATTTATCTCAGCGAAGAGAAATGACCTTACCGCAGCGGAATACCGCTTTGGCAAGGCCAACTAATTTTTATTATTTAATGTGTAAACTTGACAGGGCACAGTACCATCTCCGCCCACTTTTCTTTTAGTATTTCGTTTCTAACAGCATTTTTATTGAATCATTATTAATCCTTTTATGTTACAATTTTCCCAACACGTTAAAGAAAGGTTGCTGATAGACATGATTAATCAACAAGTACAAGCAGTAACAATTGCTGGTCATGACTCAGACGGTAGTGCAGGAATGCCAGCTGATCTCCACGCATTTTTTGTAGATGGTGTTTATGGTCACGGACTCCTTACCGCTGCCGTCTCCGGGAACTCTTATGGGATTGACGCGGCACAAGTAATGCCAAAGGATTATATTGAACAGCAATTTAAAACATTATCTACTGATTTCAAGATTTCTGCCGCAAAAACGGGAATGCTTGCTAATGATGATGTAATTAACGTCGTCGCTGATCAATATGCTAAGGTTGATTTTGGTCCACTAGTGGTCGATCCTGTAATTATTACCAAACACGGGGCAATGCTTCTTGAACAATCTGCATACGAATTATTCCGTGAACGAATTGTTCCCTTAGCAACTGTGATTACACCCAACTTCTACGAAGCACAAAAATTAACCGGACTACAGTTGAAAAATACCCAGGAAATGTTCGATGCAGCAGTCAAGCTTCATGAGATGGGAGCAAAAAACGTTGTCATTAAAGGTGAACACAATGATCCAACTCAAAAGGAAGTAGTTGATGTAGTCCTGTTGGAAGACGGCTCGCGGTTTGAACTAACTAAGCCATTCTTCGATACGACCCACGTTAACGGAACTGGAGATACTTTTTCAGCTATCATCGCTGCTGAATTAGCTAAGGGCACGGACGTGAAGAATGCCGTTATTCGTGCTAAGGATGCTGTTTACGCTGCTATTTCTCATCCACTGGAGGTTGGTCATAAATTTGGACCAATTAATCACTGGGCAGCAGAACGTGAATTAAAGAAGAAGGAATTATAATGATTAATCACTATCGTCATAAAGTAGTCTTAGTTGGGGATGGTGCGGTTGGTTCTGCATTTGCCTTTTCTCTTCTTCAATCAAATCGTGAAGTTGACGAACTAGTTATCGTAACTCGTCAACATGATAAGGCGGTTGGCGATGCCCTTGATCTTGCTGATATCACCCCGCTAACCGGGCCTACAGACGTCTTTGTTGGCAATTATGAAGATGCTCATGATGCTGATGTCGTGGTTATTACCGCTGGTGTACCGCGAAAACCTGGCGAAAGTCGTCTAGATCTCATTCATAAAAATGTTAAGATCCTTAAGGAGATTATTAAACCAATCATTGCCAGTGGCTTTAATGGGGTTTTTGTAATCTCTAGCAATCCAGTTGACCTTCTAACCACTCTAACTCAACAAATTTCTGGATTCCCAAAAGAGCGGGTAATTGGTACGGGAACTTCACTCGATACAATGCGGTTACGGTTGATTCTTAGTCAGCGATTAAATATTTCAGTTAATGCAGTCGATGCCCAAGTCCTTGGTGAACATGGTGATTCTTCATTCGTCACTTTTGATGAGGCAATGATTAATGGACAAACGTTAAATAAAATTATCCAACTCACACCGGAAGAAAAGGATGAAATCGAGGAACAGGTTCGCCGAGCTGGTGCAAAAATTATCCAGCATAAAGGAGCAACTTTCTACGGTGTTGCTAAGTGCTTATCATCAATTGTCTGTGCAATTATTGAAAACCAAAATACTGTAATCCCCGTCTCTGCTCCTCTCACCGGCCAATATGGGATTAATGATCTTTACCTTGGTTCACCTGCAATCATTAATCGTCAGGGGATCGGTCAGGTAATTGAATACCAGTTATCACCAACTGAATTAGCTAAAATGCATACCTCTGCAGAACAGCTCTCCGCAGTCCTGAAAGAAATTTAGTAGAAATGAAAAAGGCAAGGAAAAACAAAATGTTTTCCTTGCCTTTTTCTATAAGCGGGTAACGAGAATCGAACTCGCGACGCAACCTTGGGAAGGTTAAGTTTTACCACTAAACTATACCCGCATAAACTAAGTAATAGCAATTACTTAGTAAGTATATCGCTAATCCAACTATTTGTCAGCCTTTTTTGATGATTTTTTTGTTGTCTTTGAATCAGCGGATGACTCAGAAGGCTTTTCGTCACCATCTTCGCCTTCATCGTCAGCTTTTTCAGTACGTGGAACAGCCTTAATCATCTTGGCTTCACTTTGCCGAATAACAGCACGACTGTTTAATTCATTAACCCCATTCTTATCGCTAGGATCAAAGTCTTGAATCGAAATCATAATAGAATTATTGTAGACTTTTTCAACGATTCCGGTAAAGTCATGATCCATCGGGCCAAATTTCTTTGCCTTAACAAGATCACCAATTTCAAAATCAGCCACAGGCTATCACCTCTTCATTATTCTAGTAAACACAATAATGTACAATACACTTTTTCTAACATTTTTTCAAGTAAAGTGTCCCTCTTAAGGACCATAAATTCTTATCAGTGATAAAATCAGATTCTGAAAGGAGTTTTCCGATGCTAAATCTTCTAATTTTATTCGCAATTATTATTTTATTTATTTCTTCTACTGCTGGTCTCCACGCTAAAATGGAAAAGCACGTTAGTAATTGGTTAATTATTACCCGTTGCTTCTTCTTTATTCTCTTAACCTGTCAGATAGTTCAACTGTTTCTCACCTGGAAGACTAGTCTTCTCGTCAATCTTATTTGGCTGGTCATTTCTATCATCCTCTTCATTCTTACTGCGAATGCTTTCCGTGAGAAAATTGTAACATTTGGTAATCCTCGTCATTCAAGATTAGTTCTTGTGGGGATGATTATTAACCTTTGTTTGGCATTAATCGTGATTTTCTTTTAAGAATCTGATTAATTTTTCAGTAGCCCGCGCCCGAGTTAAGTACGGATAGCTTTCTTCAAATGTCATCTGAGCTAATGTTTTAGTTAAGCCACGTGGAATAAGAATTCTGCTAAATCCTTCGCCATTAATTCCGCGTTCAGTTCTTGCAATTTGTCCCTTTAATGTACCATCAACGACTTTAATAATTTTTCCTTGATGAGCACATGCAATACTGGTCTGCATGATAAATTTGCGATCTCCTCCTTGAACAAGACGAATAATGTGCTGTGCATACTGGTGAGGCGTGGGGTAATTTGTAAGATCACGTGCTGTCCTCACTCCAAGAATTTTAGGTCTAGCTGTAAGCAGTAGCCCTGAATCATCTGCAATAATTAATCTATCAGGAAGAAATTTACTAATAAAGAGTGCTTTATCACTAGCATTTTCTTCATATGAATAGTTTCCCTCTGGAGGGAATTTTATTTTAGGGAGCAAGTCCGTATATGGAATTACTTCATTATTACAAACACGAAAAATCTGTTGAAGTTCTTTAATTTTATCGTGATTATGACTAGCAACAACAAACTGCAATTGAATCTCCTCCTAATAACGAAGCGGTGCAATTACTTTGTTAATCCATTCCATTGCCGCCTTACTATGAATATCTGTAAATGGGGCCCGTTCAATCAGGTAATCATCAATATTAAATAATCGCAATTGCCCCTTAACCTTAATTGGTTTAATCCAATACGATCCATTTTTCGCAAACGGAGCAATTTTCCAAGCATAACAAGAGCCACCCTGGCCTTGCCGTTGCTCAATGCCAACAATTTTAGCAACACAAAGGGCATACCCAGGAACGAAGCCACGAATCTTCTTGGCAGTGTTGCAGATCAACAGGTCTCCCCGATACTTAGTTGACCATGAACGATACTCTTCAGTTTTTGTCCCATTCATAATATCGGCAGCATAATCCGACCGAATCGATAAGGCTTTCATACTGACGCTCCTTCCTAAAAGGCACCACCAATCCTGAATTAGTAAGATTCGTGGTGCCTTTTACTTAACCCAAAATATGATCAACAAACAGAAATCCCAGAATGAGCACTACCCAGCCGATCACCGTTTTCACATTTTTACGCCGACTAAAGCGTTTTTTATAGGCTTCAGCTGACTTAACTAACTCTGGCGAAACTGCCAAATGTTCTTCGGTGTACCCGCTGGCATCAAGACTTTGTTGATGATTAAAGTCTTCACCATTCAGGTGGAAGTGGGCACCATAAACGATGTTATAAATCTTCCACTGTACACTTCCTTGTTCACGCCCAAAGACAACATAATCTGTCCACTGTTGCCGTTTAAATGACGAATTAAAATCAGAAAGAACATTCACTTCACTATCAATCCCGCTTACTTGAACCTTTGCAATAATTAGGTCAGGAGAAATTTTCTGAGCTGATACGACCCTCCCATGGCTAACCAGCACGTCATCAATAATCCCGTTCGATGCCTTGGTAATAATTTCATCATGCATTGTTGACAGGAAAACTCGTCCCAGTTGTGATTTCAACTGATCCAAATAATTACTGCTATCAGCAAAGCACCAACGAATCGACTGGCCATAAACAAATTGTGCCCAAGCATATGTCTCGACTAAGATCTGTGCTAATTGATCATCAACAGCATCATTTTCTAAGCGAATCTTAGCTCTCTTGAGTCCTTGTTTAAAGTCCTTAATCTTCATATTAGGAATTAGCATCCAGCTTGCCAAGCCATTAACTTCCGCGATATCACGAGTTCTCCGGTAAAGTCGCACTGCCATTTTACTGACAAAGCTAAGAACATATAATCCACAGAAAAACAGGACAAACAAGAATGCCCTAAAGCTATCTCCGGAACCACTATGCCCACTGCTTATATTACTGCTGCCGCTTGATGAGCTTCCACCACCGCTAGATGAACTGCCCCCCTCCACCAGTTGACCCCATTGAGGCAAAAGCCACATGAAAGGTTAGTAATTTGGTAATAATAATCACTAGAGCAATTTCCCAACGTTTAAAAAGGTTAACGCATTTCATTTTCTCCTCGCTTTGTTAATCACGCTATAATATTACTCATGGTATTGTATCACAACCTTAGGACGATGGCCCAATCATTTCAAAGTCAAAATTTGAAATGATAACCTATCAGTAGATTAACGTCAAAAAGTAAGATTTTCTTCAACTGATAATCCTCTTTCTGTTCATTATTAAATTAAAAAAACTAGCTGTAGTAATACAGAAGTGCCCCCATAGTTGCACTATATCTAAAGTATACTCTTGCCTAGTAGATGAGTATCAGAATAAAGTTGAGGAGCAAATTGAGGAATGCCTTAAAAATATAAAAAAGAACCCCGAATATACAAAAGATGTATATTCAAGGCTCAAATCACTGATATAACAGTGATTACAGGTTATATAGAATGCCCCAAACAGGCAGCAATATACGTTTGTAATCATTGATATATCAACGCTTTTGATTGTAAGTGGGACCCAAACGGGACCCATCGTTAAATTTAAATCAGTATAGCATATTATTATCAGTGCAATTTATCGTGATTTTGCACTGATAATAAAAAATCCCTCCTGATTTACAGGAAGGACTTTTTTAATGGCATGGCAAGGTAACCACTCCCTGCCTTTATGCACATCCACGTTCTATAAGAATACTACATTGATTAGAGCTAATTGTCAATCTGATTATTCATCGTGTACAATGATTATGCCGCTAATTCGTCTAACCAGCGAAATTATATTAGTGGTAGGACGGTGAGTCCTTTGAACATCCACGTTCACATAACCTGGTGGGGAATGATCGTACTAGCAGTATTGGTTTTTGCCCTTCTTAAAGGTTAACCATTTTAGCCAACCAGTAGCGGAGGCAAGCATCCCAACTACTGGTTGGCTTTTTATTATACCTGTTTACGTTTATTAATCAAAAGTGTAAAAGTGAATACATGATGTAAGAATGCTATTATATCAGTATTTCATCGTTAAATTTAGTAAATTACAATAATGAGCAAATTTTATAAAGTTCTTACATTAACGCAAAAAATCCCTAGTGGTCATTGCAGATTGTGCAACTACCACTAGGGATTAATTAGTTCTATTCAAATTTTCCGTATGATTCATTCGTGTAGGCATTCCGTACCGCAACATAACCGTACTGACCGTTACCACGTGGCTGACGTACATAGACAAAGCCATTAGTCCGTGCCCAGGCGTCATACTTCACCACATCTCCAGCATGTAATACCGAGATTACTGAACTAGAAGGAGTAGCTCCCCAACGAAGATGTAAATCAGTATTAGCGGTAAACTTACCATTTTCAGCGTGCCAAGTTACTCCAAGAGAATCTTGCCAAGTTGTCCCAGCGTATGATGGAACATTTGAAGTCTTTGTTTCGTTTTTCTGTGGTGCTGGTTGAGCGGTATGAGTAACAGATCCATCACCCTTAGCGATTGCTTGCCAACCATTAGCATCAACATAGAACAAGGAACGGTCTTCAGTATTACCCGTGAATTGCCACCCAGTAAGAGCTTGCCAAGGGGCAAAATTATAGCTGGATAGAAATGGTGGTACCGTCCAAGAATTAGTGTACCAAGGATAACCAGCGCCCCATAATCCACAAGTATCTGCACAATTAGCTACTTGCCATACCGCAGAAAATTGTACATAAATAATCGGCCATACACCGGTTTGCCGGTGAATTTCATTAACAAATTGACGACACCAGTTAGTGTTATCCCACGAAGCATTTTGTGCAGATTCCCAATCCAAGCCAAGAATTGCCTCATGGACGTAGCCCTTAACATTCTTCAAGAAGTAGTTAGCTTCTGAAATTGGGTCCCCACCGCTTGCATAGTGATATACACCTAGTAGCTTCCCAGCCTTTTTCGCTGCTTGATAGTCAATATCACAGAACGGGTTAACATAACCTGTCCCTTGCGTAGCCTTAATAATAACAGCGTCCGCATTATCATCTGTGGCGTACCAGCGAGGTGAACCTGAATAAACATCTACTACTTTTAATGGCATAAGATAACCTCCTTATTTTGCTTCAACTGGTTGGGTGTTATTTACGTTGTCTTGAACTTTTGGTTTATCTTGCTTTGACTGTCCAAGATTTTTAAATACATACGGTTTCTCATTACTTGTAGGCGTTAATGGTGATTTTTCATAAGCTGATTGCACCGCTGATTCAATCGACTTCACATCAACGTTAGTAAAGCCCTGCTTAGCAAGTGCATCTTGTACAATTGCCGTTGCTTGGGCGAACTTAGCATCACCAGTAATGTTCTTACTTACTAAGGAGTTGACTGCTGTGTTAGCGACCTGTTCAATAAAGACCCATAGCTCTTTTAATTGAGTAGTTTTGGCATGTTGAACCTTGCTGTGTAGTAAGTTCTTCCCTGCATTCATGAGATAAAAAATAGCGGTCGAAACAACCGCTGTAATTACATATTCCGGAATTGCATTAATAATCTCATTCATTATTTATCTTTCCCTCTTTCAAAGACTTCATGCTCCAGTGCTTTGATTTTTTGATTCCGCACCTTAGCTTCACCAATATGTTCCTCAAAGCGCTCTTCTAGCGAATCAACCCGATCGACTGTCCGATTTGCTGTTGATTCAATTGAATCCATTGTGTGACTTAGATTATCAATTTTAACGATTAAATCTTGAACTACGTTTGACAGCTTTTCAGTTCCGTTTTTAATTGCTAGGTTAAGCAACCAAATCAAGAATCCACCAACGATTGAAAAAATAGTTACGATTGCCAACAGCTCGTCCCACGAATACCCCGCAATACTATGCATTTACTCACCCCCCCCCTGATTTTAAGGATAAAAAAAGCGCCAACCGAAGTCAGCGCTGAAACCATTACTTGAACAGTTTATGAATTAGATGTTTAATGTGCTTACTAGGCACGATCAAGAAGATTACACACCAGTGCATGGAGTCACCCCCATTCTTGCACATAGTAAGAGCTGATTAGACCCTCGGCGTGCTTGTCTATTGTATCATAATAGTTTTATGTTATAATACATATATCAAGAAGATTATACCGGCGTGCAAATCGGTTTCAGTCGATTACTTAAACCGTACCGGTAAACTTGGGCGCTTAATAGGCGTCCTTTTTTGTTTTAAACTTTCATCCAATTAATGGTAAACTATACTTGTCTTATCAAAGACACACCATTTATTGGCCCTTTGAGGTCGCATAGTTATCCTTCCCAAAGGTAACTAGAAACATATAGAAAGTGCTAATTCTCCGATTCGGATTAGCGCTTTTTTACTTTCTATCTTTTAGGGGAATGATCCAAGTATGTTGGATTCGAATTGATTGGCCCAATTCAATTCCATCATTTATAAATCCCCATCTACCATTGTGATTAATAACTGTTACCCACCTATCTCTATCTACAAGGTATGCAGGATATTCTCCATTTAGATCATAAGAATGACCATATCCATCTACCATGAAGGGGCTTGGTAATATGGTGCTTCTATCTACATAATTAATGATCACGTCAACTTTTAGAATAAAAATATCATTAATTCTTAACTCCTTAAAACCACCTTCTTCTATTTTCCAGCCATTCATAGTAACTGGCTCATTCTCATACAATTTTGGCTTTAATTCATTAAAATTATCTTTAATCCGATCAATATGATAATCATTCACTATCTTACTCTCGACACTTGACTTCAATTTTTCAATTTGTTTATCTGAAAGTCTCCATTGAAGAATTCCAAAAAATGCCGCAATAGCAATAGAAACTGTTACAACTATCCCGATAATCCAAAAATAAAATGTGTTTTGCCTATTGATTTCCTGGTAGAGTTTGTCAAACAAATCGCTATTTGAAAGAAGTATGTTAAGCATATAATTCACCTACGTTTTACCAAAGATGAATTAATCCTATAACAAAAATAACATCAATGACAAGAAGAGTTATTGCTAAACCGATTGTTAATTTCCATGGATTATACATAAATTCACCTCATTAAAAGCCGCCCATAAGAAAAGCGTGCGATTGCGTTAAAATTTAACGCTTTCGTACGCTTTTTTACTATGTATTGTGTATTTCTTTGGCGACTATGTGTTAGCTATATATCAGCTATATCTAGCTATCTAATTTACTATCTAGGCAACCGTAGCTGGTGCTAGAATCTTTTGCTCATCTTCAGCAGAAAGCATTCCGACTTCAACAAACAAAGCCAAGTTATCCTTAGTAAATAATCCCATCTTGTAGTAACTGTTGTAATATTCAAATCCCATGATTATACCCCCTATTGTGCTACCTTAGTATCTCCTGCAACCTGCTTCTTTAATGTAGCGATGTCAATTGTCAATTGAGCATTAAGTGTTGCCTGTTCCTTATTTTGTTGCATTAATTGTGCCAACTGAATTTGCGTTTGTGCATCATGCTTTTGTTGATCGGTTGGTTCAGCAGGGTGTTGAGGGAGCTTTGCTTCCCACTCTTCTTTGGTAATCCCTTTCCAAGTTTGCGCTTGTTCATCAAAATAAGGGTCATATAACCCATCCGGACATACAACGGTTGTTGCGCTATCCGGCATTTCCTGGCCGTCCTCTAAGACGGTCGCATATAAAAGACGATTCCCATTATTGCGATCAAATAGATAAATCCATTTTGTTTCTGCCATCTTTATTTCCTCCTTCTATTTTTTCCATACGAAGACGTGCTGTACTTGTAAGTTAATTTCTACATCTTTGCTGGCAGCAGTACTCCACACATTGTCTCCAAGGTGTTCTGTGTAAATCTTGCCGTTGAGGAACAGAACTGGTAAAAATGTGCCATTAACCCAATCCGTTCCGGGAATTCTTGTCCAATCAAAACCATTGCCACTAACAATTGGGTCTCCCGCAATTGGAGCACCGCTTGAAAAATCTACACCTTTTGGCTTTTTAATTTCAAAAGAAGCGGCGATAATATTGTATTTGTCATTGCTTAACTTTGTGAAAGCGTTTGGACCTCCACCAATCCAGCCATTCTGTGTAACAATTGGGTAAGTTTGAATTTTAAATTCATTGCTCCCTATCTTGCCTTGATTATCAATAATCGCTTGCTTAATTAATTCAAAGTTATCATTAATATCTTTGGGACCTTGATTCATCCCGTCAAAGATTTCTTTTAAGTCCATTAAACTAATCCTCCTTTGTAATAAAGAGCCTTGTAGCCCTCAAAGACTCCAAAGCTCTTGTCTGGTAGTTGTTTCATTGTTAACCCGTCACTCATCAAGTTAAAGCTATTAGTAATTTCAATCGTGCTCATCCCGTTGACCGAGCTAATTACCTTTGCCGGCAAAATCTGTCGATTGCCGCCACCGAACATACCCTTGGGTTCCGTCCCAATCGGAACTAACCCTAATGCATATTCAAGGT
Organism: Limosilactobacillus portuensis; assembly: GCF_014838735.1. Taxonomy (GTDB): domain Bacteria; phylum Bacillota; class Bacilli; order Lactobacillales; family Lactobacillaceae; genus Limosilactobacillus; species Limosilactobacillus portuensis. The sequence goes on from NZ_JABUXQ010000038.1 coordinate 10,395, forward strand.
AGACTAATGACACCGTTGTCCCAGCGGTTAAGCTAACTGGCACCTTAACTTGAATTCCCCGAGTTTTAACCGTCAGGCTCGTCCTTGGACTTTCACGGAAGCCATTAAAGGACGCTACTGACAGATGAAGCGTAACGTTGGGTGTTAAACCCGCCCAATGAAAGT
>NZ_JABUXQ010000039.1 GCF_014838735.1 Limosilactobacillus portuensis
AAATCAATTGGTATCTGAATTCACGGCCACTTAAATGTCTTAATTGGCATACACCAATCGAGATCTTCTTGCTTAATCTACGTCACTAAATTCGTTCAAGTTATTTCTTGCAATCTGCCAATTAATAATAATGTGCTGAGGATCGTTAGGACAACGGCTAATATAGAAATCAAAATTAATTGTATTTTCATTTTTTGATAATTTAGTAGGGATCATAAAAGAAAAGCCCCAGGCAATAAATGCTTGAGGCTCTCTCTTATTAGTACGAACAAATAAAGTCAGTTCTAGTTATCTTCCAAAAAGAGGTAATTAGAATTCACGCTTCTTAGCAGCAAGGCCAAGACCAAACATTGCAGAAACAGCACCTAATGCTACAACAGCTGAAGCATTTTCGTTACCAGTTTGTGGTAATGCCTTGGAGTCGTTAGCAGTAGCAGCGACACTAGCACCCTTAACTGATGCAGATGTCTTTACAGTAGCAAGTGATTGTGCAGCAACATGAGCATCGTAAGCAGCCTTAGTTACTTGTTTACCATTTACATAGTAGTTACCGTTCTTTTCACCAGTGAAGTTAGGAGCAACATTGTCCTTGTTAGTGGTGTCACTAGTATTGTTGTTAGTGTTATCACCAGTGTTTTGACCAGGCTTGTCAGATGGTTGATCTGGAGTGCTTGGTTGGTCTGGATTAGTTGGTTGATCTGGGTTAGTAGGAGTAGTTTCACCCTTCATTGCAGCTAACTTAGCTTGGGCAGCAGCTAATTGGTTTTGGTAAGCCTTCAAGGTTTGAAGTGCTTCATCATAAGCAGCCTTAAGAGGAGCAACCTTTTCAGCTGAAGCGGCAGCATTCTTCATGTTAGTCTTTGCATCATTGAACTTTTGAACGATTGCCTTGTCAGTGTTAATTTCGTTTACAAATTCTGCGTAACGAGCACTGTCCTTAACACCCTTAACTTGGTTAGTCCAGTAGTCAACTTGTTCTTGTTGTTGCTTTTGTGCCTTTTGAGCACCATTAAGCTTAGCTTGAGCAGCTGTTAATTGACCGGTGAAAGTACCAACTAAGCCATTAGCATTATCAACTAATTGCTGATTAAGCTTTGTAGGATTCTTAGCATAGTTAGCCTTAGCTTCTTCAAGAGTTTTATTTGCTTCATCAAGCTTAGTTTGGAAGAACTTGACATTGCTTTCAAATGTTGGAAGTTCTGAGTTAGTGTGATCAAGCTTAGTTTGTGCTTCCTTAGCCCATTCTTCAGCTTGGCTAAGAGCAGTACCATCAGCAGTTGGCAATGCCTTCATTCCAGCTTCATCACGAGAAATTTGAGCAGCAGCACTTGATGCAGTATCACTTAAGCTTTGGTAAACTGGATCATCAGTACCGTATGGTAAGTTATTAGCTTTCCGAGCAGCGGTCCAAGCATTATACTTGGCATTTGCAATATCACCAGCATCCTTAGTAGCTTGAACAGCATCCTTGTAGGCTTGTTCAGCTTCTTGAGCGGCCTTCTTTAATGCTGGAAGTTGATCCATGATTGCCTTAGCTTGGTTTAAGGAAATACCATCCTTGGTATTATTAAGCATCTTATCGGCAGCCTTAACATCATTACGAGCGGTTTTAATTGCATTTTGAACGGCAACCATATTGTTGTAAGCAAGACTCTTTTGAGCATTTAAAGCCTTCATTTCATTGCTGTCAGACTTAAGGCCAGCCTTTTCAGCAGCAGCAACAGCATCAGATGCTTGGTTCCAAGCATTAACAACAGTATCACTTTGAGCTTGTGCTTCATCTAAGTTAGCTTGTGCATTGCTCTTAGCGTTCATTACCCTGTTGTAATCTGATTGACCGGTTTGGTTCCACCAAGCTGTAAGGTCAGCAGTATTAACACCACTTACAACAGCAGCTGAATCTGAAGCAGCATTAGCAGCCTTATGTGCAACAGCTTGTGCATGACGTGCAGCATAGTAGTCGCTGTTAGCAGCGCTATAAGCAGAAGCTGCAGATGCAACAGCAGCTGAAGTTGAGTTCAAATTAGTTGCTGATTGAAGTGCATCGCTAGCAGCATTAACAACATTTTGTTGTTGTTCAACATTAGCACTAGCAGAGTTAACAACAGCTTCTTGACTAGCAATTTCTGCTGAAGTAGCAGCAGATGAGTTAGCAGCAGTAGTAGCTGCTTGTGAAGTAACAGCAGCTGAAGCTGGAGTAGCAGCGTCAGCGTGAACAGCAGTAGCATTAGTGTTAGCTAATACTAAACCTGCCAAAGCGGCAGTAGTAGCAAGTCCAGCATAAACGATGCTCTTACCAGACTTGTACATCTTGTAATGTAAAGCATTATTACGGTTTTCCATAATAATAATCCTCCCTTTGAATAAACATTGGGAGGATTCATTGATATGTAGCTGTTTAGAGGTAATCCTAGGGGAGTAGCTCGATATTATTAAATACCGTTTAATCAAGCAACATAAGCTATTCTCTACAAAATTTATCAAAAATAATCCCCCTAAAGTCCCCCTGGGGGGGATAAATTATGGATGTTTTTAGATCCCAATTAAATAAAGAGGATTCCCCTGACGATTGAGTAAGTTATCAAATTACTGCAAATACTTTTAGCAGTATTAAAGGGAAATAGTTAACCTATATACTAGCCCAGCGCTTAAATCAAGAAAAATTACGAAAATTAATAGCAACAAGCCCTTAGAGTTTAAGAGCCTTATTTTGCTTCAATCATAAAAGTTCTTACCGGTGATTCGGATACTTCAAGTTTTACTAACCTACAACTAACCGATTTCAGATTAGCACTCATTGCTCTATATAAAAGCCTAGTTAGATTTTCTAGTGTTGGTATAATATTTTGAAATGCTTCAAGCCCGTTTAAGTATTGATTATTGAGCTGATTAAGGATTTGATTGATATTATCCTCCATTATTTCAAATGCAATAATTTTTTTGCTTTTAATAAAGCAGTTAATTTCAAACGTATGAGGGTGAATTGATGAACTTTTACCATCTATAACTACCATATGAGTTGCATTAAGAAAAAAAGTTAATCTGTATGTTTCGTTTTCCATTTTATTCTGAAAATTCTCCTTAAATCTTTTCTAAACATTTTCTTTATTTCTTTCATTTCAGCGCTAAAGGATTCAACTTTCCAGGCGGCAGGTTCAGTCATTGAATTAATGATCCCAATAAACTGAATAGTGCTACACAACATGTAATATAACGGGAGCGTTACTAGTATATAAAACTTTGATACATAGTAATGACGTTCCTCCGGAAAAAAGCGTAAATAATATTGAATATCAATAAAATTTAGTAAACAAATAAAGACATAGAGCAGATACAAAATTACAAAAGATATCAGAATTAATTTAAGAGAATAACCAAACGGAATTAAAACAAGGAACGCTGCCATCCAGATAATTCGCAAAAATAAAATGGTATGATCCATAATTAAACGGCGAACGATAAAGTTCTTAAATATGTTCTTTAGACTCAATTGTTTTTTATTCATATAATAGTGAATTGCTTCTAGTTCACCACGTTGCCATCGTTGCCTTTGAGTATATAATTTACCTAAATTATCAAGTGGTTCAACATAGAAAATTGCCTCAGGACATAATGCAACTTTTCCCTTAAGTTGATAACGAATTTGAAAAGTCATATCAATATCTTCACCAACAGTTTGAATATTATACAGCTTTGTTTGAAGAAGTTTTTCTCGGCGAAAAGCTGAAAAAGCTCCTGACATTGTAAATAAGTGATTTTCTTGAGACTCAATTGCACGACCAGCTAAAAAAGACTGAGCATATTCAAAGTATTCATTTTCTCTTAGGAACTTTAATAATGGACTCCTAGTTTTCTTGATTGAGTCCTTTTGGGTGAGAATTGTGCCAGTCTGTGCATCAAGTTCAGGATCATTTTCAAATGCTCTAACAATATTCATTAATGCATCTTTTTGCAGTTGTCCATCACTATCTATGTGAATAATATATTCACCATTTGAACGATAGATTGCAGAATTCAATGCACGCGCTTTTCCTTTAGTAGTATCTATCCACTGCATAAATAACTGTTGAAATTCAAAATGGGCTCGACGATACTCACTAAAACTGCGATCAATACTTTGATTATTCGCCACAATAATACTAACTAGGTGATCTGGATAAGTTGAATCAGCAACCGAGCGAATACAGTTATAAATAGTATTCTCAGAATTGTATACTGGAATTATCAATGATATTCTAGGCAAATAATTTAGTCTCTTCAACTTTCCTAATTTTCTTCCTGCTATTCCTAACGTAATAAAACCATATAACGCTGGAAGAAATTCATAAATCAAAGGGAGTAGAAGCCAAGAGATCCAAAAGCCAAGTTCAACGATGATTCCAGATAAAAACACTTATTTCATTCTCCCTTCTCAAAGGTTCACATATTTTGTTATAACAAAATAACTGAAACAAAAAATAACTCTGTTGTACCTTAAAGTACTCTGAGTTATTTTATTGATTAATATTACTAATTATGAATGGTTATAGAAATAATAAACTCTAACGCTTTTTCTTTCCCCAATACTGGAAAAGATCAGTTCTTAATGCACCATTGTAGAGTTTACGTTTCTTGGTTGCTGGGGCACCGTAGTATTTTTCAAATTCCAAGTCTGCCGTTAGGATATACTTACTCCAGGTGGTCATTGGTCGGTAAATCTTTCCCATTTGGCGATAAAGCTCATGTACGGTTTCTTTATCACTTAGTCGTTCACCATAAGGAGGGTTGGCAACAATAACACCATTGATTTTATCGGTATGCCAATCCTTAACTGCTAACTGTTTGAAAGTGATGTCGTGGGTTAGCCCGGCTGCTCGACAGTTCTCTTGGGCAATATCAATCATATTTTGATCAATATCATAACCATGGATATCCAGTTCAACATCATAATCGGCCTTACTATCTGCCTCGTCACGAACATCATCGGCTAAGCCGTCTGGCACCAAATTGGTCCATTGTTCACAAACAAAGGAACGATTAATTCCTGGAGCAATGTTATGACCATATAGAGCTGCTTCGATTGGAATAGTTCCCGAACCACATACTGGATCGACAAATGGATTATCAGGGAACCAGTGGGCAAGCATTACCAGAGCAGCTGCCATATTTTCCTTTAATGGTGCACCACCCTTTGCTTTTCGATAGCCACGCTTAAATAGACTGTCACCAGTAGTATCAAGCGTTAGCATTACATGATCCTTATTAATAGCTACTTCTAGTGGGTAGAGAGCACCGGTTTCCGGAAGACGTGTTCGCCGGTGATAAACATCACTCAATCGACGAACAATTGCTTTCTTAACGATTGCTTGAACTGAGGGAACATTATGTAATTGTGAATGATGACTTTTACCCTCTACTGGGAATTGGGCATCAACAGGTAATAGGTTTTCCCAAGGTAAAGCTTCAGTTCGATCAAAAAGCTCTTCGAATGTTTTGGCTTCAAATTCACCGACAATAATTTTGACCCGGTCTGCTGTCCGTAACCAAATATTTGTATTTAAGACATCTTTAATTGTCCCGATGTAACGTACCCGACCATTTTCTACTCGAGTATCGTAACCGAGGTTTCGTAATTCTTTACCAACCAGTGCTTCAATTCCAGAAGCAGCAGTCGCTATTAGTTGATATTCTTGCAAAGTAAGAACTCCTTACGCTTCTTTAGTAATACTGTAATTTTACCATATATTAGACTATTTATTTTTTTATAAATCTAACTTATCTTTTTAAGAAAACTTTTAGTATTCTTTTTAATTCAACATGATAAACACAAAGAGTCAAAATAGTATATATAACAAGATAAATAATTAACGAAATCCAAATATTACTGATCTGTGTGGTTAATTCAAAAACTAGAATCATTCCTCCAAGATAGAAAGTGTTCTTTCTCCAATCAATTTTGTACTTTTGAATGAAATAAGTATTAGTAAAAACGTACCAACAAAAAAGAACAATTAAGGAGATGACTGCAATGACAATAGCACTTTTAGTCAAGTAATACCCAATTAAATTAAGGACAAGTGAGCCAATTAAAGTTACAATACCTTGAACAAGATAAACATTAGATTTCTTAATAACTTTGTAGTAATTAAAAACTAATATTGAGATACAACTAGAAACACCAACACCTGGAAGCAATAAACGGAAAAATATTAAAGATTCATCGTAATTTGGTAGATACCACTCAATAAAAAGTCGAACAGGATAATAAACAGTTAGAGAAGCATATATAAAAATGAACAAAATAGCTGTATTAAAGCTATATTGCCCCATTACGGTATTTTCACTTTGACGATTCAAAAAGGGAAAAATCACTGTTGATATTGGAACAATCACAGTAGAAATTATTGAAATCAGGCTATAAGCAAATGAATAAATACCAAATAAACGGTTATCAAAAAACATTGAAATAAGTTGGTTATCTATATTGAGAATAAATGTACCTATCTGATAAGAAATTGCAACAGGAATTCCTAACTTAAAGAGTTCAACTATAGACTTGTTCGTTACTGTTTCTCTTAGCAATTTTTTATTTATAGAAAGTGTCTTTTTTAATGAACTGTGTAAAACAATTAATAGAATTAGAAACACAACTAAAAAGAGAATCAAATAAACTACTGCTGGTAATGGAGATAGTAATTTAAGCTTAACGATTGAAAAACAGATTATAACAATCAAGCATGTCAAAAGTGATTGCAACATGTTTACCCGACTAATCAAATCAAATTTCAACATAGCCTGAGCCAAATATCGGTAATAGGTTACGATATTACTTAATAAGGTAAAAATACTAAGAAGTAAAAAGATTTGCCTATATTCGCCTTGTAAAAAGCAAGCACAGCAAATAAACATTACCACACTTACTACTATCTCCATTTTTATAAAGAATTTTGTTATATATTGTATTTTGAATTTGTCTATCTGAGTATCATCTTGTCCGCCATATTTAACTAACATCCCATCAGCTAAGCCAAAATACAACAACACAATATACGTTGCATAAAGCATAAAGAGCTTATAGTAACCATATTCATCAACACCCATTATTTTAGGTAAGACAAAGCCAACTAAAACACCACTTAGCAAAATAAAAATATTACTAAATATAACTGTGAACACACTTTTAATAAAATTGTTCTTCGTTTTCAATTTATTACCAACCTAACTCTATAGTGATCTAATGCCACCTAATAATTTGCGGACGAGTAAATACTTCATAAAAGACGACAACAATAAATACATAGAATAATAAGCGACAAATAATAAGCTGGGTTATTGTTTCACTCAGGTAGCGACTTAGATAAATAATTAATAGTAGTCTAAGGATAGTGGCTATAAATATCAAAATACAGCTATAAAAGCCAATAATAATTTTTTCTAAAACAGTATATATTGGGAAAAAGCATAGTAAACTTTCCAGTGAGATTATTTCAATAACTCCAGTATATTCATATGTAATCTTTACTTTAGAATCATAAAAGCTTACAAAATCACGGGACATACTAATTGAATATCCTTTGAAGAAGAAAGATAGAGATTTCATAGTATAAAGAACTGATTTTATCGAGCTTTGGATAAAAAAATCCTTAAAAGTTAAAATAATAAGGAACAACCCAATACTACCAACTATGAAGAAAAACGCGTTTAACTTTGTTCTCTTAAGAACATAAAGCAAATATAACCATAGTAAAATGACTATTCCAAACACTGTCATATTAATATTTCCCAACAAAAGTGAATAATTCATAGTATGAAGTACCAGCTCGAAGATTATCAACAAGACAAAATCCTGCATATAAACAAAGAATTATCATCATTATATAAATAGCAACCGTTTTTAACGATATAGACTCATTACTTCTTAATTCAGAACTAAACTCAGCTGGTAGAACAATGATTAAAGGCAAGATAATTGGTAATGATACCAACATACATCTCTCGAAAAGCAACTGATCAAAGAAAGCGCCACAGGCAAAGCAGAAGAAGATTATTATAAATTCTATATAACGACGGTCAATAAATTGTTGTTTTACCCATAAAGTGATTATTAGTAATAAACCAAATATTAGTAATCTTCCAATATCTCGAAACAAATTTGCTGTAGAAGAAATTAAAATAGTCGCATTTTTCCCTAGATATTGATTACTTTTAAGAATAATACTTGAAAAGAAAGGAATACCTGCTAATGGAATTAGTAGCATTATAATTGCCCTTTGGAAAAAACTTTGAAGAAGCATTAATCCGTCAATGATTCTTAATATCGTTTTATATCTCCAAAAAATGATCACCAATAAAAGCAATAGCCCTAATAACAAAGTATACGGATGAACCAAACTCAGAAGTATTATAATCAGCAGGAGAGAAATGGTTGACCACGAAAAAAAGACTCGTTCATTCTCTAAATATTTAAGAGCAAAATAAGCAAACACTGTTCCAACCATATTATTTCTAATTCCGCTCACCGCAATGCTGTATGCGAAAATACAGCAAAAGATAATAAATCCAAAGCAATAATACGATATTGACAATTTATTTTTATCAACTACTAATTGGATAATCTTTAATGCAAAGAAGTAGTCAATAAAACAAACCACTGATAATAGAACTATGTCTGGAAAATAAGACATCCCCAGCATAACCAGTGCCATAACTGGGGTTGCACTAAAAGACATTACACTATTAATAGAATTACTAGTATCAGTAGGATTAGTGTTGATAACTCGCCACGCTTCAGTCAATCCATGGTTAATCCGTGCCGTTCTAATAGCATCTAATGATGAAAAATACTGTAAAGCATCTACTTTACTATCAAGTTTGGGAATAATAAGAAAAGAAAACACCATGAATAGCATGGCTACGATAAACACTTTCACACTTAGACTTGATCTAACACAAAGAAAGATAGCTAAAGATATTAAAATAGTTAGTAAATAACCGACCGCGAACATTTACTTTTCTCTCTTTCTTTGAATATTATGTGCAGGAATACCGACTAGTACACTATTAGGTTGACATGACTTAGTAACTACTGCATTAGCACCAATTTTAGTCTTACTGGCAATTGTTATCCCGCCAATAATTCTTGCGCCCATTCCTACTTCAACGTTATCACCGATAATTGGACAATCATCAGAAGTCCCTTTATTACCAATGGTAGTTTCCCCACGAATTAAAAAATCTTTACCAATTACTGACGCGGTGTTAATTACAATTCCATAGGGATGAAATATTCTAAACCCAGGTCCAATTTTCGTTGATCCAGGAATATCACAATTCAGAAATAATTTTAAAAAAATCAAATCAAATAATCTGTAAATTAAATAAAGGATTTGTCTAATTATCGGAATGTGCACATGAAAGTACGTAAAATTACCAAAACGATATATAAAAATTACTAATTTAGGCAGTAATCCTGGATTCTTCTTGATTTCATTCAAAAAAGTCATTAATTTTTCCTACCTTAATTCGCGAATATATATTTCTTTCATCAAACGATCAACATTACTCTTATCAAATTTCATTAAGCTTCCTTCACTGGCATTTGTAATAGGTCTATTTTTTATAACCTGCTTTATAGCATTAGAGACCTCATCGGTATCTAACGGATTTTTAATTAGGATTCCATTATTAGGTTCAGAAACATAGTCCTTAATACCGGTATTTGCCGTGCCGATTGTATAAAGACCTAATGCTACTCCATCCAATCCTCCCATCCCTAGTCCTTCACGTCTTGAAATAAAAGCATTTAAATCAGCTGCTAAATACAAATCACGAATATCTTTCCTAAATCCTAATAATCGAACTTGGTTATCAAGTTTTAGTGACTTTATCATATCTAGTAAATTATGCTTTTCAGGTCCAATTCCGGCGATGATATATTTGATTTTGGGATTCTTTAGTTTTGCAATTGCTTTAATTACAGTTGAGTGATTTTTCCTTTTAGTAAGTTCTCCAACTGATAAAATTAAAAAATCATCTTTAGCTATACGTAATTCTGTTCTTTTATCATTACGAATATGTTCTCTTTCTTTAGTCGGCAGATTAATTGACTTTTTAATATCTGCGCCAATGCCAGGAATATGATAAATATTCTTTACTGGAAGATGTTTTGCAACTTTATAGTCATCAGAATTTATTACGATTAATGCATCAGTCCAGTAGGCATAGAACCATTCAATTGGATAGAACAAAAGCCAGTCTTTTAAACGACCACCATGAAAAAATTGAAATCCATGAGAAGTATACATACATTTAATTCTCATTTTGTGAGCTGCACGTCGTGTAATAATACTGCTTAACGGAGCATGGGTATGAACTGCTTTAATTTTATATGGCAGATTGTAAAATTTAAGTTGAACATTTAAGTAGACAGAAAAACCCATCAAGGTCTTTAATGGTGTTACCACAACATTCCATTAGAAAGAAGGACCTTAATGGGCACCACTATTTT
>NZ_JABUXQ010000003.1 GCF_014838735.1 Limosilactobacillus portuensis
AAACATTATTAGAACTAGAAGAACAAGTTAGAGAAGGAATTACCTATTTCACTGAAAAATTTATCTCAGCGAAGAGAAATGACCTTACCGCAGCGGAATACCGCTTTGGCAAGGCCAACTAGTTTTTATTATTTAATGTGTAAACTTGACAGGGCACAGTACCAGTTATCGCTACCTACTTTTTAGTTTATCATAATTGATTTAATAAGCAAATGATTATTAGACAATCCTCATATAATTGTTAAATTGATTATAAAGCGTTTTCATTGCTGGAATATTAGCACTAGTCAACGGAAACTAGTTGGATTAAAATAGAAGAAATCGCAAATAAAGGGTGGTTAAGGTGAAAACGGTAAAAATCGGGAACACAAACTGGCAAGTATCGAATATTGCATTAGGAACGATGCGAATGGGAAACTTGGCGGTTTCTAAAGTAGTCAATGCTTTACAAGCTGCTCATGAAGTTGGAATTAACTTTATCGATTCGGCAGATATTTATGGTAATGACCCGGAGTTAGGAAGAGGTTCATCAGAAATCCATTTTGGCGAGGCTCTGGCACAGAGTGGATTAACCCGGGAAAACTTCTTTATTCAGTCTAAAGTGGGGTTGTTTGCAAACGCGGATAATCAAATCACGCGATACGATTCATCCAAGTCTCATATCCTTAAGGCCGTCGATGGTATTCTCAGCCGGATGAAGGTTGATTACTTAGATTCCTTACTAATTCACCGTCCAGACCCGTTAATGGACCCTAGTGAGGTTGCTGAGGCGTTTGATGAACTTCAAACTGCAGGTAAGGTTCGTCATTTTGGTGTTTCTAATTTTAATCCTCAACAAATAGAACTACTACAATCAGTAACAGATCAACGGCTATTGATCGATCAACTTCAATTTGGCTTGAAGCACACGGGGATGATTGATTTTGGTCTGCACACAAATATGACAGATGATGGGTCAGTTAACCATGATGGCGGTCTTCTTGATTACTTACGATTGAAAAAAATGACTATTCAGACATGGTCGCCATTTCAGTACGGGACTTTTGCGGGAACATTTATTAACAATGAGCAATTTCCAAAATTAAATGCTGAATTAGCTAAGCTGGCTGATAAGTATGGTGTTAGCAAGAATGCGATTGCGGTGGCTTGGATTTTGAAACACCCAGCCAATATGCAGGTCCTAATTGGAACAATGAATCCGCAACATATTCAAGATAGTGTAGCAGGAAGCGATATTACACTGACTAACCAAGAGTGGTATGACTTATACCATGCTGCGGGGAATACTTTGCCATAAAAGACTTATGAAAAACTACCAAACTTTTTATCGACGAATTACTGGACCACTTATTCAACATCCCTGGCTAATTCATGGTCTTCGCTGGTTAAATAGAGCAATTGTGGTGGGAATGTACGTTTCATATATTCTATTATTGCTTTGGGTTGCCCTTTTTGCAGGTGGTATTAATGAGCTTCTTCCGTTAGTGTTTATTCCGGGAGTTGGGTTTGTCCTTTTATCGTTAATTCGGAACCGCCTTAATTACCCACGACCATATGAGGAATGGCCGATTAAACCACTGATTCCGCGAAAGGGCGGTGGCGATTCTTTACCTAGTCGTCATGTATTTTCGGCAACTGTGATTGCAATGAGTATGATGAGTGTTTCGCGAGTGTTCGGGTTAATCTTATTGACGCTTGCGGTGATTCTAGCCATAGTCCGTGTAATTGGCGGAATTCATTATCCTCGGGACGTTATTGCTGGGTTCTTCTGTGGCTTGGCGTGCGGCATTGTACTAGTAATTTAAATTTTAATAGCAAAAAATGAGGCAATGAATCAACTCGTGATTCGTTACCTCATTTTCTTAATAATGAAACGTTATAAATAATTGCTTTATGCCCGGTTATTCATTATGTGGGCGCTTGTCGCAATAATCAGCCCTACAAAACTTACAGCAGCGATAACATTACTCATAATAGACATCATATTGAACAACTCCTTTTAACATAATTGTTTTTCTTCTAACGGGATTCAACAACCCCTCCACAAAGTATATTAACATGTTTTGAAGCCCGTGATGATAATAATTAGATAAGCTTTTGCTAAGCGAATTTCTTAAAAATCAGGGGAGTTTATTAACAAATTCTTAGTATTTGTTAGCGCTTACATGACAACCCTCTAATTTAGCGTGATCAGCTTAAGTTTTTTAATTTAAGATTGGAAATGCTATCGCCGCAAAAGAATAAATGTTAAATTTAATTATTGATAACTAGATGGGCGGGTGAGAAAATGTCAAAACAAATGAAAGGAATCCTCTTGGCAGCCGGTGGCGCTTCGTTATGGGGCGGATCGGGAGCTGCGGCGCAATACTTATTTGAACAAACGAGCATCACCACTCCATGGTTGGTGGCAGTGCGGTTGCTTTTGGCGGGAATTGTCTTAACGATGGTTAGTTTACTTAAGATGCCCCAACAAGTCCGCCGAATAGTCAGTCATCGCCGCCATTTAGTTTCGTTAATTAGTTTTGCTCTTTTGGGGATGCTTAACTCACAATTGACGTATTTTTTGGCAGTAAAATATAGTAACGCACCAACAGCGACTGTAATTCAATATCTCCAACCAGTAATTATTATTATTTGGCTAGCCATTGCTCAGCGACAGTGGCCACGGCGAATTGATTGCATCTCAATCATCATTGCGCTAATTGGGACCTTCTTGTTAGTTACTGGGGGTCATCTTGGAACGTTAGCGTTAACGCCAGCCGCAATTTTCTGGGGGCTTTGGTGTGCTGTGGCCGCTGCACTATATACCTTATTACCACGGCCATTACTTACAAATTTCGATGCGTTAGCGGTTTGCGGACTTGCAATGCTTTTAAGTGGGCTCGGAATATTACCAGAAATCATCATTCAGCGGGTGCCATCGTTGAATCTGCTGGGGTGGATCTTGGTTGCCTATATTGTTGTTTTTGGCACAATGTTTTCTTACACAATGTTCTTGCAGAGCATGCGCTATATTAGTCCAGCAGTTACGGGAATTCTTAGTGCTTTTGAGCCACTCGTTGCAACATTCTTGGCAGTAACACTACTCGGGACGAAATTAACGGGAGCGGCAATTATTGGATCGGTATTAATCTTGTTAACTACTGTGCTTCAATCAATCCCATCAAACTACTATCAGAGAATTTTATTTTTTACTAATCACCATAAGCCAAAAAACTAAATAGTCAGAAAATGGACCTGCGCATTCGGTATTGATGTGTTCCTCTTTAGTCGGTGGAACCACATAGCGAATGTCGAGGTCCAATTTTATTATTATCTTAGGATGTCAATGAGGTTCTTATTAGCAGCTTGGCGAGCTGGAAGAATACCAAAAATTAATCCAACTGCTGCTGATGTCCCGAATGCGAGGAAGAAAGCATTCAGCGAAATGTGGGCATGAATATGGATTCCCTGACCGCCAATTGCGTTTGATAGCAAAGGTGCCAATAAATGCGCTAATCCTGCGCCACCAAGGAAACCTAGTAATCCTCCCGTCACCGTTAAAATTACCGCTTCAACTAAGAATTGCATCATAATATTAAACGGTGTTGCACCAACTGCTAAACGAATCCCAATTTCCTGAGTTCGTTCCGAAACCGAAATATACATCATGTTCATTACCCCGATTCCAGCGATAAACAGTGAAATAGCAGCGATAAAGCTAATGAAGGTAGTAATAATCCTCATTTGTGAAGAAAATTGCTTCAAGGCTTTTTCCATATCAATATATTCATAAGTTCCTTGATTCCTTGCCGGGCCGTTTTTCGTTAAATACTTAGCAACCTTGCGTGAAATGTTACTAGCATTGACGCCCTGGCTAAAAGTCAGCTTTAGAGTGTTTCCCTGAGTAGCTCCTTCACCATGATAATATAGTGAATCTGGTACTAAGAGATCGGCACCATATGGGTTTTGATTGCCATCGCTTGTATATTGCCCCTGCGCTTTATATACTCCGATTATATTATAGGTGACATCATTAACTGTCACTGTTGTTCCCAGAGCATTTTGGGCTGTACCATATTGCTTTTTCGCAACTTTATCGCTCATTAAAGCACTTGCTTGACCTACCGCTAAATTATTTTTCGTGAAATTTTTTCCGGCAATCAGGTGAATTTGGTGACTCGGCTTCTTCAAAAGACTGACGCTAGTATTTTTAGTGGTATCACCAATCTGAGCTTGTGTTGAGAGGTTATCGGTTTCGCGCTCAATCTTGATATTGTTAATCTCGCCACCAAATTGAGTTTTAATGTTGTCGACTTCATCTTGGGTAAAGCCATAGGTATTGGAAGTGATGTTGTCAGGATTAAAGGCAATTTCAGTCGTTTGCTGTCCTTGCTTAGCGTTGTTACCGAATTTATCGTACATCGTCTGGGTAATTCCATCCCCAATTCCCAGGATTGCAATCACAGCCGCAATTCCAATCATAATCCCGATAATTGTCAGAAAACTTCGCTTCTTATTTGCTTTTAGTGATTGGATTGCCGTTTTAAATAATTCAATGACCTGCACGCTATTCTCCCTCCTTACTATCACTGATTACCCGACCATCAATGATTTTTATTACTCGCTCACATTGTTCAGCAACGTGGGGATCGTGAGTAACCATAATGATGGTTGTGCCCTCTTGTTGATTGAGGGATTTAAATAAGTTCATAATTTCTTGACTTGTTTCACTATCAAGGGCACCAGTCGGCTCGTCGGCGATCAAGAATTTGGGATGCGTTGAAATTGCCCGGGCGATCGAGACTCGTTGTTGTTGACCGCCAGACATGTTTTTCGGTAATTGTTCCTCATAGCTTGCTAGACCTACTTGCCTAAGTACTTCAGAAACTCGGCCATTAATTTCTTTACGGGATTTTCCTGCATATAGTAATGGCAAGGCAACATTATCCGCTACCGTTGACTCCCGCAATAACTTAAAATTTTGGAAAACAAAGCCAACATTCTGGTTTCGTAAACTTGAAAATTGTTTCCGTGTGTAATCATGGATGGGATGATCCTGGTAAAAGTAGGTCCCCTCAAAATCATCATCTAAGAAACCGATAATGTTAATGAGGGTTGATTTACCCGACCCGGATTCACCAATAATAGCGACTAACTCGCCTTGGTCGATTTCAATATTAATGTCATGCAGAACATGGAAACGGTGGCTGCCTTGATGATAATACTTATTAATATTCTTCAGAGTGATCATTTTAATCAACCTTTGTATTGTTCTTCAATTTGCTACTAGGATTAATCACGATTTTATCGCCTTCATCAATCCCATTCGTAACAACATAGGAGCTATTAACGGCGTGACCACTAATTTTAGTTTTCCGTACTCGTCCGTTGGCATCAACAATGAATACTTTTCCGTTGCAAACAGCCTTTTTAGGAATCAAGACGCCATCCTGTTTAATTGATGCTTTAGCGGTTTGACCGGCCATGAATTGATTGGCATTAACGCTTGCGGTCACTTTATAGCGAGTGTTGTTGCCGGTACCCTTTGTTGGGATTGTGGCTAGGTAATTAACCTGGGTGTTAGCTATGTGGTTTGTTGCTAGTGCTTTAACCTTTAAATCCGTGCTTTGGTGTAATTTATCGTAGTCGTATTCAGAAACCTGGCCGACAAATTGAAGATTATCTGAATAGAGGGTTACTACTGGGGCATCTTCTTTAGATTGGTCGATGGATACATATCCGGAATATGGAGCCACAAGAGTTTGATTAACTTTTCCCGAAATATTCTTTAATTGTTGCTGCATTGAGGGACCATTAGTCTGATCAGCTGAAGAAGTGCTTTGTGACTGGTCTAGTTGATTTTGTAAATTCGCAACTTGATTTTGTAAATCATCATTATGCATCGTTAGGATTGCTTGTCCTTGAACCACGTGATCGCCATTTTTAACGGCGAGACTTTGAAGCTTCCCAGAAGGTAAAGCTAGCACTTGTGTTTCTACTGGCTCGATTTTCCCGGTAAGGTTAAAACTTGGTTGAGAAGTAACCCTCATCGTAGAAAATGTAGCTTGCGACTGATTCTTTTTAGCGGTTGAGTGTTGAATACCGATAATAAGAAGAATTAGGATTACGAAAACACTAATAATCATTGCCAGTCGACGCCGTTTGGTTGCTAGCAATTTTCGCCATCGTGATTGCTTTTGGCTGGTTCGTTTCGCGGTCATTTAAGAATTCCTCCCAATTTTAGGTTAATTAGTTATGTAACTAAGTGTATAGGGTGGAAATTTAAATTGCAAGAACAATTTATAATTACGATTAAGAAGAATTTAGCCAGCTAAAACATAAATAAAAGTAAAATCTCAAAATTTTTGTTTAAATTTTCATGAAAAACGCTTACAATGTTAACTGTGATTAAATTTCACTTAGTTGTTTACCTATTTTACTTTTTTTTATAAGGGAGTGTTTCATTTGTTTAAGTTTTTGAAACCGTCTCCGGATGCAACCAATCTTGTACCAAAAGATAAAATACCTAGTGTTTATCGGCGCAAGCAGACGGGGGTTATCTTAGCAACCTGTTTTACTTACCTGGCTTACTACATTATTCGGTTGATCTTTACGACCGAACAGAAGCCGGTAATGAAAGAATACGGCTTTAACATTGGTCAAATTGGGTTGATTCTTTCAACGTTTGGGATTGGTTATGGTGTTGCTAAGCTGTTCATGGGAGGTTTAGCGGATAAGTCAAATACGCGGGTCTTCCTTGCGTTTGGTCTTTATCTTTCTTGTATTTTCAATGCTTTCTTAGCATTTACTAAGAACTTTTATCTGATCTTATTCCTAATGCTTCTTATTTCCATTACCCAAGCAATGGGAGCACCTGCTTGTCAGCGGGAAATTTCGTTATGGTTTGCTAAAAAGCACCGGGGAGTTGTCTTTGCTGTCTGGGCCTCAGCGCACAATGCCGGAGCCTTTGCCTGTGTTGCTTGTATTCAAATAGCAACGTTCCTCTTCTCTGGTTCATTACCAGCTGTCTTCTTAACCGCTTCTGTAGTTTCTGCAATTATTGCTACTATTATGTTATTGATTAATTCGGAGCGTCCAGAAGTAGCTGGTTTGCCGAACATGGCCGTTTATTCTGGTCACGTTGAACTGGATGAAAATGGTAATTCAACTGCTCAAGAACTGTCTAACAAGACTTTCTGGCAAATCCTTTACCAAGATATTTTGTGCAATAAGGTTGTTTGGGCGGTTACGTTAACTTCCATGTCAATTTACATTGTACGTTATGGGATCATGAGTTGGATCCCGAGTTACTTGCCAACAAAGGGCTTCAGTGTTGATTGGGCTAAGTGGCTAGTCGGAATTTTTGAATTGTCAGCTGTTCCAGGAGTTATTATTCTTGGTGGTGTTTCTGACCTCTTGAAGGGTCGGCGGTCACTAGTTTGTTTAATTTGCGTAATCTGCTTAATCATCTGTTTGATCACTTACTTCACTAGTACGAGTCATGCAGTTATCGTTGCGGTTCTCTTTATTATGGGGAGCTTGATTTATGCACCACTTTCACTAGTTGGTTTAATGGTTAATGAAGCTGTACCAAATTACGCGGTTGGGTTGTCGACCGGATTCATGGGCTTCTTCCAGTATGTTTTTGGTGAAACTGCCGCCACCGCTTTAATTGGTCAATTAGTTAACCGTTTTGGCTGGGGCGCATCATCAGTTACGATTTATGTTGCTGCTGGAGCTGCCTTCTTGCTTCTTGTTTACCTTGTCTTCAAGGAACGCCATATTCTTCGGATGGAAGCTAAAGTTAATGCGGCCGATCATGCTAAAGAAAATAATGGGGAAAATGCTCAAAACTAATTAATAATAAATTTTGATAAACACCGGGTCTTCTCGAAAGCTGAAGGTTTGGTGTTTTTATTTTTAGCAATATAGCCTGCTCAGGCCTTGAGAAGGATCTATTCCCCGTTTTTTCTTATGCTATAATAGCTAGTGACAAGTAAGAGGAGTAATTATGGTAGAAAAAAAGACAATCAAGTTAGATGACGTGGCGGAATTAGCAGGTGTTTCAAAAACAACCGTTTCGCGGGTCTTAAATAATCGGGGATACTTAAGCGACAAGACGATTAAAAAGGTCCACGATGCAATGGATAAGCTAAACTATCGACCAAACGTAATTGCTCGACAGTTATTTAAACAAAAGACCAACCTGGTTGCCTTAGTTTTTCCGACGGTAGACAACCCGTTTTTTGCTGAACTTGAAGCAGAATTGGAAAAACGGTTTGATCAATTAGGCTATCGAGTTCTGATGGGGAATAGTCAGAATAATCCTGCTAAAGAACAGGATTATTTAAAACTGCTATTGAATCATCAGGTTGATGGCTTGATTGTGGGGTCCCATAATCAGGGGATTTCTGAATACCAGAAGACAACCAGGCCAATTGTCTCAATTGAACGATTTGTTGGGAAACAGATTCCGGTTGTTTCTTCTGACAATTACCAGGGAGGACTCCTCGCAGTTCAACGCTTACTGAACGATGGCTGTAAGCACATCATTCATACTAATTACCCGATTAATTTAGTATCGCCTAATGAATTACGTCAGCAGGCTTATGAAGATCTGATGAATAAGCATCACCGAAAACCGATTACCTACAGTGTTTCATTTGATGTATCTGATGAGGAGAAGGAACGGGTTTTTCGTAAAATGTTCCGAGAACATCCTGAGGTTGACGGAATTTTTGCCGATAATGATACTAACGCAAGCTTAATTATTCGGGTGGGGAAAGAATTTAATCGTCATGTTCCTGATGATCTCAAGGTTGTTGGTTATGATGGAGCAAATATTACCCGAACTTTATCACCAGAATTGACTACAATCCAACAGCCAATTCCTGAAATGGCAACTAAGGCAGTTGAGTTGCTTCTTCAATTGATTGAAGGCAAGACAAACGTTAAGTCAGTTACTCTTCCGGTAAAGATGATTAACAGTACAACAGCATAAGTGAAAAGTAAGAAGCTAGAAAAAAATTTTTCAGCTTCTTGCTTTTTCAGTTATAGTGTTATAAAGCTACCTGTTAATTGCTGAATAATCTGGTAGAAAAATAGCTATTTTGTCATTAATTTCGTTATTTTCTATTAATAATTGGTTTTTTTTAAAAAGATCCTGTTAACCGGTTGCACATAAGCAGTTAACAAGTAAAAGAATTAGTAAATTAGCAAACGGTCTAATGTAAGCGCTTACTATATTTTGGAGCGAAGATACCGTTAACTACTGGTTTTAAGCGGGAAAGAGTGAAATCAATCACTAAATGTAAGCGCTTTACTAACTTATGTTTACCGGTTACCATAAAGATGTTGAATGAAATTAGATGAAATAAAATTCGTTACTTTGTATTAGCAAGTTTGGAGGTTGTTTTTATGAAACAAAGTCAGTCACTGGCAACTAAACTTGCGTTCTTGTCCGCATCATTTATGGTTACGAGCGCCTACGCAATTCAAAGTGCCTTGCCGCAGATCAAGTCAGCACTGAATGTTAGTCAGCCACAAGTTGAATACCTAGTCACAGCACCATCCTTTGCGGTAATGTTCTTCGTGGTTCTTTCACCATTGCTTCAGGATTGGTTTAATATTTCTGATAAACATATTATTATGGCTGGAATTACAATTGTTGGGATTGCTGGATTGATTCCTTCATTTGTTAGCAACTACATGGTAATTTTGATTTCACGGCTCTTCCTTGGTGCTGGATATGGTCTTTATAATTCCCAAGCAATTTCATTGATTTCTGTTTGGTATCAAGGTCACGAACGAACAAGTATGCAGGGCTGGCGGTCGGCATTTGAACAAATCGGGAATGCTTGCACGTTAACAATTTCAAGCTTGTTGCTGATTTATGCTGGTTGGCACGCAGCATTCCTGGTTTACGGATTGGCTTTTGCGGTAATGGCATTCTTTGCATGGCGGGTACCAAATGATGCTCACAGTAACACGACGACTAGTGATAACCAACAAGTAACAGAAACCATTTCACCAATTACTAATGAACCAGTAACTAAGATTAGTCCGTTAGTAATAGCAATTTTGGCATTTGTTCTATTAATCAAGATGGACTTTATCGGAATGGAAGATCGTTTTCCTGGATTAGCCGTTGCAATTAATGGTAAGACTTTCACGGGCACTGGAACCTATCTTTCATTAATGCTAATTGGCGCGACCCTTGGCGGTGCATGTTATGGAATTTTGCAGAAGCATTTCGGCTATGTAGGGACGATTTACATTGGCTTAATTCTTCTGGCAATTGCTAACTTCCTGTTTGGCTTCGGTGGAAACAGTTTTCCAATTATCGCTGCCGGGATCCTTTTGGTTGGCTTCCCAATGCAAGTTCTTACACCGTTGATCTTCAATATTCTGCCATTTATGGCACCGATGAGGCTACAAACCAAGGTTACATCATTTGTACTAATTGGGTTTAACTTTGGGGCTTTCTTCTCACCAACAGCCGATGCTTGGTTTAACCACTTATTAAGCCAACCGCTAAGTGGGTTAGGCTTAGCGGCACCATTTCGGATTTATGGAGTAATGATGCTGATTATTGCTGGCTTGCTCTTTATGGGGAAGCACCTATACGAACTTAAACGGATGGATAATACTGTTGAAAAGAAGCAACCTGCAACGGTTCACGTATATACCAAGTAACAGATTTAAATAAAAGTACTGTGGTCGAATAACTTTTAATAGTTGTTGGATCACGTTTTTTGTTTTAAATTAGGCCGATAATTTAACCTAAAAATAAAATTGAAAAATTTCTGTCAACCGATTGACATATAAAATAGAAAGCGCTAACATAATAGTCGTTGAATAGTTAAGCACTTCCAAATGAACGAAGTAAGCTAATTAGTAAAAAAGGGGACTTGAATCATGGCTCATATTTCATTTGATCAAACAGGCTTAAAGAAGTTCGTTAACGATAACGAATTAGGTGAAATGCAAGCAATGGTAAATGCGGTGGATGACGAATTACGCAACGGTACTGGTGCCGGGGCGGACTTCCGTGACTGGCTCCACTTGCCAACTGACTATGATAAGGAAGAGTTTGCGCGGATTAAAGCCGCTGCCAAGAAGATTCAATCAGATTCAGACATCTTAGTGGTCATCGGGATTGGTGGTTCTTACCTTGGAGCCCGGATGGCAGTTGACTTCTTGCACAATACCTTCTACCAAGCCCAAAAAGCTGCAGACCGGAAGTATCCATTAGTACTCTTTGCTGGCAATTCCTTAAGTTCAACCTATGTTCATGACTTAATCGAATTAATTGGCGACAAGGACTTCTCCGTCAACGTCGTTTCCAAGTCCGGAACCACCACTGAACCATCAATTGCTTTCCGGATCTTCAAGAACCTCTTGATTAAGAAGTATGGCGAAGATGAAGCTAACAAGCGGATCTACGCTACCACCGATAAAGCTAAGGGGGCTTTAAAGACCGAAGCCGATGCCCACGGCTATGAAAGCTTTGTCATCCAAGACGGGATCGGTGGTCGTTACTCTGTTCTTTCCCCAGTTGGTCTCTTACCAATTGCCGTTTCTGGCGGTGACATTGACCAGTTAATGGCCGGGGCTGCCCAAGCGGAAAAGGACTACACGGATCCAAAGTTAGAAAACAACGAAGCTTACCAATACGCTGCTTACCGGAACATTCTTTACCGGAAGGGCTTTGAAACCGAATTGCTGGAAAACTACGAACCAAACATGACGATGTTTGCCGAATGGTGGAAGCAATTAGCCGGTGAATCTGAAGGAAAGGATCACAAGGGTATTTACCCATCCAGTGCTAACTTCACCACTGACCTTCACTCCCTTGGTCAATACATCCAAGAAGGTCGCCGGTTCTTGATGGAAACCGTTGTTAAATTAGACCAGCCAAACCATGATATGGAAATCCCAAGCGAACCGGATAACCTCGATGGCTTAGGTTACTTGGAAGGCAAGACCATGGACTTTGCCAATACCAAGGCATACGAAGCGGTTGTCGCTGCCCATACCGCTGGTGGTGTACCGGTAATGACCGTTCACATTCCAAAGGAAGACGAATACACCCTTGGTTACCTAATCTACTTCTTTGAAGTGGCCATGGGAATCTCCGGCTACCTTAATGGGATCAACCCATTCAACCAACCAGGCGTGGAAGCATACAAGGTTAACATGTTTGGCCTGTTAGGCAAGCCAGGTTACGAAGAGATCGGCAAGAAGCTGCGGGCCGAAATGGACGAGAATAAGTAAGGAGGAATTGCGATGCTACTAGGAAGTATTGAGGCAGGAGGGACAAAGTTCGTTTGTGCTGTTGGTAATATTAACTACCAAGTTCAAGATTCAATTCATATCCCAACAACGACTCCTGAAGAAACGATTCAAAAGTGTATTGAATGGTTTGACCAATACAAGAATGATTTAAGCGCAATTGCGATTGCATCGTTTGGACCAATCGAGATTCGTAAGAGTTCACCAAAGTATGGTTACATTACCAATACGCCAAAGCCAGGTTGGCAAGACACTGATTTTGTGGGGCCATTCAAGAAGCACTTTAACGTTCCAATTGCTTGGACGACAGACGTTAACGGTTCCGCATATGGTGAATATGTTCTTTCAACGTTATTTAACAAGCGGATCAATTCACTGGTTTACTACACTATTGGGACCGGTGTTGGTGCTGGTGCAGTAATTGACGGTAAGTTTGTTGGTGAGCTAGGTCACCCAGAAATGGGACATATCCGATTGAAGCGGCACCCTGATGACCTTGACTTTAAGGGAATTTGTCCATTCCATGGTGATTGTCTTGAGGGATTAGTTAGTGGACCAACCTTTGAAGCGCGGTTAGGCAAGAAAGGGAAAGATGTTCCGTTGACTGACCACGTTTGGGATATCATGGCTTACTATGTTGCCCAGGCTGCTGTCGATGCAACACTGATGTTCCGTCCAGGACAAATTGTCTTTGGTGGCGGTGTCGTTAGCGAAGAATTCTTAAAGAAGGTCCGCCGGGAATTTAAGAAGCTCCTTAATGATTACGTTGAGGTCGGCGATCTTGATGAATACATCACCATGCCATTAGCCCAACACAACGGCTCCGCAACCATCGGCGACTTTGCCTTAGCATTAAAGGCGGCAACAAATTAGAGTGCCTTCGCCCCAAAGAGTTCCCGGAAAGCTAGCAATTTCTCTCGACGAAGGCGATTTGCGCCTAGGAGAGAGGTTGCTAGCTTTCCGGGAACTCGGGCGAAGCACGTTTCGACAATGCTGCAGTAGAATTGCTAGGTCACAGCGAGCGCATTCAACTCAGTTGCCTAGAACGTTCTCGTCTTAATAAATTAGATATTAAAACACACTTAAAGGAGGTGAGACTTATGGCATTTAACAAGAGTTTGGCAGGTTATTATGACGACTTGGCGCACGTTGGAATCCCAACTGATGATTTGAAGAAGACAATTGCCTTCTGGGAAAAGTTAGGCTTCAAGAAGCAAGGTCAATTCGATACTGATGATCAAGGTCACCAAGTGGTATTTATGAAGGCTGGCCACTTAATGTTAGAGATCTGGGACAGTGATGGTGCTGTTCACAAGACTGGTGCAATTAACCATATCTCATTGAACGTTGAAGATGCAGATAATGCATTTAAGGCCGCTAAAGAAGAAGGATTCGATGTTAAGGAAGACGAAGTACAACACCTTGACTTCTGGAAACATGGAATCAAGTTCTTCAACATTGTTGGTCCAAACGATGAAACTATTGAATTTTGTGAAGTTGTTAAGGATTAATCCCGCTAGAGGCATTAACCTTTAGTCCAGATCGACCCTAAAGCACTTTGTTAGTGTAGGAGGAATATCTGATGAAAGCTTTAGTAATGACTGGTAAGAAGAAGTTAGAAATTGATGACAACTACAAGAAGCTAGAAGTTAAGCCCAATGAAGTTTTAGTACACACTGCCTGGGCTGGTATTTGCGGAACTGATAAGGCATTGTACAATGGCCTTCCTGGTTCAGCAGATGCTGTTCCGCCAATTGTACTGGGACACGAAAATTCCGGTGTCGTTGCAGCTGTTGGGAGTGAAGTTGAGGATTTCAAGGTTGGCGATCGGGTCAGCGTTGATCCAAACATTTACTGCCACAAGTGCTACTACTGTCGGACATCTCGTCCAGAACTTTGTGAACACTTGGATGCTGTTGGTGTTACTCGGGATGGTGGCTTTGAAGAGTACTTCACCGCTCCTGAAGAAGTTGTCTACCATGTTCCTGACAATGTTTCACTTGAAGCTGCAGCCGTAATTGAACCAATTTCATGCGCAATGCACGCGGTTGACCTTTTGACCACTCACCCATACCAAAATGCATTAATTATTGGTGACGGGTTTGAAGGGCAATTGATTGCTCAAATTTTAAAGGCTCGCGGAATTCGTGAAGTTACTCTTGCCGGAACCGTTGACGAAAAGCTTGAAAATAACCGGAAGCATTTCGGCTTTAAGACCATTAACAACATGACGCACCCAGAAGAAGTCAAGGAAGACTCATACGACATTGTTGTTGAAGCCGTTGGTCTGCCAAAGACTCAAGAACAAGCAGTTGAAGCTGCTCGTCGTGGTGGTCAAGTATTAATGTTTGGTGTTGGTAACCCTGATTCAGAGTTTAAGGTAAATACTTACAAGGTTTACCAAAAGCAACTGACAATTCAAGGAACCTTCATCAACCCTTACACTTTCGAAGATTCAATTGCTTTGCTTCAATCAGGTGACGTTGATCCACTTCCATTAATTTCAAATGTTTTGGACTTTGCTCATGTTGAAGACTTTGTAAGTGGTAAGTTAGGTAATATTTCTAAGGCGATCGTAAAGGTTGCTGGCGAAGAAGCCTAAGTTATCTAGGCGGGTAAGCATATTTTCTACATCTTACTTCAAATTTTTTCCAAGGCTTTTTCACTGTTTGAAGTGAGTAAGCAAATCTTTCCAAATTTGAGCTTTTATTGGTTAGGTATAGAAAATTTATTTTATGAAAAGGGGAACGAGAATGAATGAATCAAAGTTTATCAGCTGGCTCGGACGGATTGCCAGTATAATTGCTATCTTAATGTACGTGTCCTACATTGCACAGATTTACAACAACTTACATGGTAATTACGCTGCACCGCTTCAACCATTTGTTGCGGGAGTAAACTGTACTCTTTGGAGTATCTATGCATACTTTAAGAAAGATCGTGACTGGCCAGTGTTCTGGGCTAACTTTCCGGGAATCTTCTTTAGTTTTGCAACATTCTTGACTTGTTTCCCTTGGTAAAATAGGTCAAATAACTCCACATATTAATTCAATTTAACTGGCAAGAAATTGTACTTCTTGTCAGTTTTTTGATAGTATAAGAAAAAATATCAATTGAAGTGGTGCCATCAAACGGGTGCCGCTTTCTTTTATGGAAAGGAACAGAAAATGACAAAAGAAGTAAAGCGGATCATTGCGGTGGTCCTATTTTGCGAATTTTTAATCTGCTTAGGGATGAGTTTGGTATTTCCGGTAGAGCCATTTATTAAGAATGAATATCACTTTACTGCTTTCGACATGGGAGTGATGTCATCATTATTTGCGTTCGTTCAATTTGTCGCGTCACCGATTGTTGGCCGTTTTTCAGATAAGATTGGGCGAAAACCGATGCTGGTTTGGGGACTCTTGATTTTTGCCATTGCGGAATTTGTTTTTGCATTAGCTCAGCATTTGTGGGTCTTTGATCTCTCACGGGCGGTTGACGGTCTTTCAGCAGCGATGTTTGTCCCTACTTCAATGGCATTAGCGGCTGATATTACAACTGAGCGTGATCGTGCTAAGGTAATCGGTTGGTTATCCGCAGCCTTTAGTGGTGGCTTGATTTTAGGACCAGGACTTGGGGGCCTATTAGCTCATGTTAGTTATAAATTCCCGTTTTGGGTTGCTGGAGTGCTTGGCTTGATCAGTACATTAGTGGCTTGGCGTTTTCTTCCTCGCGATGAGGATGAACGGTTCCAAAGTGAGACAAAGGATCCGGAGGGCGAACTTCTCGGTAGTAGTTGGCAGCAAATAAAGCAAATTATGACGCCAACGCTAGCAGTCCTTTTTGGGATGATTTTTGTCGCTGCATTCGGATTAGCAGGATTTGAGAGCATTTATAGCTTGTACGTTAATGAAGTCCATAACTTTGATTTAGGAGCAATTGCGCTTGTCCTAACATTAAACGGGATCATTTCACTGGTTCTTCAGGTGTTCTTCTTTGAACGACTTGTACAGTGGTTAGGTGAGGTCCGTCTAATGGAATATAGTTTTCTTTTGAGTATTGTTGGAACAATTTTGGTGATTTATGATCATTCACACTGGCAGCTGATTGTAGCAACGTTGTTTGTCTTTGAGGCTTTCGATCTTCTTCGTCCTGCTATTACAACTCTGTTAACCAAGATGAGCAAGACAAATCAAGGACTCCTTAATGGGATTAACATGTCGTTGACTAGTATCGGAAATATTATTGGTCCATTAATCACTGGAGCGTTGTTAGACGTTAACTATCAGTATCCATATTGGTTTGTAATTCTCTTCTTGCTGATCGCCTTGATCATTGGTTTTCGTCTTCGGAAGCTCGACGTCCAAGACTAATTAGCTGGTGAACAGTGCTAGAATAGAGGTAACTTAATTGGGAGGCCAAAAAAATGGACTATAAATATACAGGCGATGACTTCAACATCAAAAAAGCACCAACAAAGGTTAAGGATAGTGCTGATGAACTGGAGAAAATCAAGGGACAAATTGAAGAAAACCTCCGTCATCTTCGCCACGCCCAAAAAATGATGTATGCACGACATAAGTACGGGATTTTGGTTGTTTTTCAAGCAATGGATGCCGCTGGAAAGGATAGTATGATTGCTCATATTTTTTCTGGGGTTAATCCAGTTGGCTTTAAGGTGGCTAACTTTAAACAACCAACTTCTGCGGAATTACGCCATGATTATCTTTGGCGGATTAATCAACAACTGCCATCCCGAGGAGAAATTGGCGTCTTTAACCGGTCATATTACGAAGACGTCCTAGTTTCTCGTGTTCATCCTGAAATTATCCTGAATGCTAATTTACCAGAGGTTGACTCCTTAAGTGATGTCAATGATCATTTCTTCAAGGGGCGGTATCAGGATATTCGCGATTATGAGAAATACCTATCACGGAACGGCTTTGTAATTTTTAAGTTCTTCCTTCACATTTCAAAGGACGAGCAAAAGAAACGGTTCCTTCGGCGAATTAACCTGCCAAAGAAACACTGGAAGTTTTCTTCAGCGGATATTCGAGAACGGCAATACTGGGATAAATACCAAAAAGCATATGAAAAAGCAATTAACGCAACTGCTACTAAGAAAAATCCGTGGTATGTTGTTCCGACCGATGATAAGTGGTATTCACGCTTAATCGTGTCGGATATTTTAACGAAAGAAATTGAAAAATTGCCATTAGCCTATCCTGAGTTATCTCCTGATGAAGCAGCAAAGCTAGATGCAGCTAAAGCGGAGTTACTAAACGAAAAGTAATTTACAAAAAAATTCATTTTTTTGTAAATTAGAGTTATAATGTGATTAGTGAAGTGATTTATGATTGGGGGGATAAAAATGAAGAAATGTCCTTGGTGTGGGAAAAACGTACCAACAGAAGATCGGATTTGTCCTTCCTGTGGGTATGATTTTAGCCGTGGCGAGATGAGTTCGTTTTATGATCAACGCCAACAAAAACAAGCTAAGAGTAAGATTCGCCATAAGAATGAAATGGTAATCGTTGCGACATTAGCGATCATTGCTGGTGGAAGTTATATTTTTAATAACCAGCAGGAACAAACCGAAGCTCGTCAAAACATCCAACAAACGACTAAGACCATTTCTGAATCATCGACTGCGGATAGTAGTGTTGCTTCAAGTAGTTCTAGTGAAAGTGCTGCTAAGTCTTCATCTTCAAAGGCAACGAAGAAGAGTAGTACCGAAGTTGCAAAGAAGAAGCCTGCTGTAAAGAAGCAAGTAACAAAGAAGAGTAATGGCGACCAGTTAAAGAGCAATATGCAGCCAACTGAGTTTGCTGCAGCAGTTGCCAAATATGCTGCACAAAAGAATGTTTCAAAGTGGAAAGATGTTGTTAATAATTCAAATAACGGTATTTTGATCAAGGAAACAACCGAACCGGATATTGTTAATTACTTATCTGCTAAGGGAAATGGAACGGTTTACGTCGCCTTTAACAGTAAAGATAGCAACAATGAAGTTGTCTACTCTGCATATACCATCAATCAGGATGGCAGTGTAAATATCTACGAATTCGGGACACCTGATGCACCGCATACAGGGAATATTTACAATCCAGTTGAGACAGTTTCACAACAAGATCTGGTTAAGTACCTAAATAGTCATAAGCAAGCCAAGAATGTTCAGCAAATGGCTAAAAAAGTCGGAATTGCTCATGAATAAAGAATAGAATATGACAAAATAAAAACGTGATTAAGAACCCACTAATCTTAACCACGTTTTTCCTTTTTCTATATTTAGATAGTGTATAATTAATTATGTAAGCGCTTATTTATTTGGGGAGAGTTTATATTGGAGGAGTTGTTATTAAGATGTTAAGTTTTTTGAAACCGCGGCATAAGGAGCAAGTACCACCTGATAAGGCTCACGGTTTATTTGAGCGGTATAAATGGATGTCCTTATTTGGAGTTTTCATTGGTTATGCTGCTTTTTATATTGTCCGGAATAATTTTACGTTATCAACGCCACAACTAAAGGCATCATTGGATCTTTCTAAGGGACAGATTGGGATGTTATCTAGTTGCTTACTGATTGCTTATGGGCTAGGAAAAGGGGTCATGAGCGCTTGGTCTGACAAAGCTAACCCAAAGCGGTTCATGGCAACCGGGTTGATTATTTGTGCGCTGCTCAGTATGTGCCTTGCCTTCTTTGGCTTTAGCCTATGGTCACTAGCTATTATTTTAATTCTCTTAGGCTTATTCCAAGGAATGGGTGTTGGGCCATCATTCATTATCCTCTCAACCTGGTTTGATAAGAAGCAACGGGGCTTTATAACGTCGATTTGGAACACTTCACATAATCTTGGTGGAGGACTAATTTCACCTCTTGCTGGATTTATGTTGGGAATTGTTGGTGCAAGCCACTGGCGGTTTGCAATCTATGTTTTCCCAGCGTTAGTTGCCATTGCGGTGGCCCTAATTGTGTTGATCTTTGTTAAGGGCCGACCTGAAGAAGAAGGTCTGCCACCGCTGGAAGAAACGAAGCAAGAACAAAGCAACATTGATTACCACGATTTAAGCTCTTGGCAAATTCTTACTAAGTACGTCTTTAATAATCCTGGTGCTTGGCTAGTTTCGTTTATGGATACCTTTGTTTACATGATTCGGTTTGGAATTTTAACCTGGTTACCAATCTTCTTAATTCAGGCTAAAGGCTTCACCCATGGTCAAATGATGATTGCGTTTGCGTTCTTTGAATGGGCCGCTATCCCATCTACATTACTAGCAGGGATTATTTCTGATAAGCTTTTCAAGAGCTATCGGATGCCACCAGCAATGATTGCCCTGGTTCTAATTATTTTCTGTATCTTTGGTTACTGGAATAGTAAATCAGTGACAGCAGTAACGGTTTATGCTGCGCTGGCAGGTTGTTTAGTTTACATTCCACAATTCCTTGATTCCGTTCAAACGATGGAAGTTGTTCCACCATTTGCTGTGGGCTCAACTGTTGGGCTTCGAGGCTTCATGAGTTATGTCCTTGGTTCAACGCTGGGAACGAGCCTTCTCGGAGTGGCAGTCGATCATTACGGCTGGAATACGGGATTAGTTCTCTTAATTATCGCAACCATTCTTTGCTTAGTATGTTCTGCTGCCTTACACGTTTTCTCGTTAAAGAAACGTCACGCAGAAGCTAAATAGTATTAGATAGATCAAAACCTCAGTATTCAAACGATGGATACTGGGGCTTTGGTTTATTTCACCGTAATTATATGACTATTTTTAAAGGCCGTTGTAGAAAGTTCGTTGCCAATCCCGGGACGATCTGGTACAGTTAGTTGACCGTTTTCTGGCTCATAATCATACTTTGTCAATGCTAACATTTTTGGCATTGCTGTATTAATGTTATACTCGTGAATAACAAAATTAGGTAAGGTTGCTTCTAAGTTTAAGGAAACTGCCGTCATCAAATTACTACCAGTAATGTGGATTTGGACACCAATATCAGAAATTGCTGCTAAGTCACAGATTTTCTTGACCTCCGTTACCCCACCAGCAGTTCCAATATCCGGTTGGGCAACCTGAATGGCTCCCTGATCAAATGCCCGTTTGAAATCCCAGCGAGAATATAAACGTTCTCCGGAAGCGATTGGGAGACCAGTTTCGTGGTGCACGGTGGCTAAGAGTTGAGGATCTGGTTTGACTGGTTCTTCGTAATATAATGGTGAATACTGTTTAGCTAGTTTGCCGAAACGAATGGCTGCCAGTTTACCAGTCAGTGCGTGGTTCTCCAATATTAAATCGCCATTGGGGCCAAGTACCTGACGAACTGCATGTAGACGTAGTTGAACCAAATTTAGGTAGTCACTAGTTAAGAGATTCTCCTGGTCGATATGGTTAACTGGCTGGCCCTCTTCATCGAAAGTCAAAAAGTTAATTTTAACAGCGTCAAATCCCTTTTCTACCGCAATCCGGGTATTAGCCGCATAGTCTGCCGGTTGGCCAGCGTGATGGCGACCAACTCCCCAGCCCATCTGTAACTGACTAGCATAAGCACGTACTCGTCGTTGCTGCTCACCGCCTAATAATTCGTGTAAAGGGGCATGATAATATTTACCCTTAATATCCCATAAAGCAATATCAAAAGCCGAAATAGCACCAAAGATGACAGGCCCGGCGTTTAACCCAAAGAAACTCTGCCGATATAGTTTTTCCCAGATTACTTCGTGTTCTAACGGATTCATCCCAATTAGCAATGGTGCCAAATCATGCATTTCTGCAAATGCAGCATGACTAACAACACCGTAGGAAAGAGCAACTTCGCCATCCCCATACAGACCGGTATCAGTATAAATTCGGCAAAAAGATGGTCGCCAGCCATCCTCTACCGGATCGCTATACAACAAATCAATTTTCTTTATTTTCACGATTGTTATCTCCCATTAACGATTTCTAAAATCACCTTAAGCATAAATGATTGCTAATAGTAAATGAATATTTTCAAAAACGATTAAGCTACTAAAAAGTTTTTGAGGAAAAACTTGAGAAAAATTAAAAAAGTGCCACCCAATTGATGATTAATTCACCAACCGGGTGGCTGTTGTTTTTTGCAATGAAGTCCAGAGTCATGACAAATTATCACAATTCTCGGTTTTTAAGTTTCAATTTATTTAGTATTAGTCATCTTAAAAGACATTATCTCGGCCATATTTACAGATGGGGAGGAGGGGACACTTAGTACATTTAGGATTCTTAGCGGTACATTGGTAGCGACCAAAGAAGATCATTGCGTGGTGAGCATCGAGCCATTCATCTTTGGGGACTGCCTCTTTTAGGCGTTTTTCAATCTGCAAAACGGTTGCGTTTGGTTTAACCATTCCTAAGCGTCGTGCAACTCGACTAACATGTGTATCGACAGGGAAGGCAGGAATATTGAAACATTCTGCAAGGACAACGTTAGCGACTTTACGACCGACACCTGCTAAACTGGTTAGCTCCTTCATCGTATGGGGAACCTTACCATTAAAATCGTTCATAATTCCCCAAGCAGCTTTAACGAGGTATTTAGCTTTGTTATGGTAAAGCCCGAGTGATTGAATAAAGGGCTCAACGTCTTCGGGCTCAGCCTTAGCTAGTGATCTTGGAGTTGGAAAACGGGCAAAGAGTGCTGGAGTAATCATGTTAACTGATTTATCTGTTGACTGAGCGCTAAGGATTGTCGCTATTAGAAAGTGAAAGGTTGTATCAGCATTTAACGTTGTTCCAGCGTCTGGAAACATTTCCCGCATTTGATGAATTGCGTTTACGATTTCACTATTTGTCAGCATTGTTTTTTCCTCCTGTAGTTCTATCATTATTATAAAACAAATAAATTAACTGCCAAAAAATATCTGCTTTTAATTATCATTTGATAATGAGCTAGAAGATATATATATATATATATACGGCGGCGCGGGATTACGGGATTTTTATAATAAATAAATTTAAATATTGAATCGGACTTTATTTGACCTTTTTGCGATAATGATGTATAACTAAAGGTGAACAAGCGATAAGTAATATTATTGCTTGGTTTATAACTGAAATTATTTAACGATTTAGTAGTCCTACTAGATTTCATTATGTATGTGATAATTTTTTCAGTTATCATGTTTGAACTGAACTTAATTTAATTGGTTGATACTTTATCCTCAAATTGAGATCATTGTCGCCTCCCCATGACTGTGATTTCGCAAATAATTTGCTAGGTTGATGTTATGACTTAGGTACACACTATCTAAACGCTTACCCCCTAAATTAACCTGAGTCGTAATTGGCATTCAACCGACCTAATTGAATTAATGATGCTTAAACATGCCCTATGAGACCTGCTAGATTGATCTCTATTGAAGACTTTTCAGAATTCCCCATTTCTGAAAAGTCTTTTTTGTTTTAATAATTAAAATTTTTTCATAAACGGGACAATAAATAAAAATAAAACATTTATTTAATTAACAATTGACCAATGTGCAATCGGTTGTTAGAATAAGTTAATGTTTTCTTATTATTCTAATCTAAATTTAATAGATAAGGAGGAATGGTTATGAGTTTTTGGAAAACAATTACCCGAAAAGAAGATCCGCGCGTCTATGCCAATAAAGACGGCCATCTGGTTCGTTCGTTGAAGGTGCGGGACTTCTTAGCACTTGGGGTCGGTACAATTGTCTCCACCTCTATTTTCACTCTTCCTGGTGAAGTGGCAGCAATGCATACTGGACCAGCCGTTGCAATCTCATTCTTACTTGCTGCAGTGGTTGCAGGATTAGTTGCGTTTTCTTATGCAGAAATGTCTGCAGCGATGCCATTTGCCGGTTCAGCGTATTCGTGGATTAACGTTGTTTTTGGTGAATTCTTTGGTTGGATTGCCGGTTGGGCACTTCTTGCGGAATATTTTATCGCACTAGCCTTTGTTGGTTCTGGTCTTTCGGCTAACTTTCGGGCATTAATTGCACCGTTAGGGTTGAAGCTCCCGGCATCATTGTCAAATGCGTTTGGGACTGATGGCGGAATTGTTGACCTGGTTTCGGTAGTAGTTATTGCTCTGGTTGCGGCCTTGATTTCTCGTGGGGTTTCTCGGGCTGCCCGAGTTGAGAATGTCTTGGTTGTCCTTAAAGTTTTCGCCGTTTTGCTATTTATTGTAGTTGGTTTGACAGCTTTACATGCTGCTAACTATGTTCCATTTGTTCCTAAATATCATGAAACCGCAAATGGACCATTTGGTGGTTGGCAGGGAATTTATGCTGGTGTTTCAATGATTTTCCTGTCATACATCGGCTTTGATTCAATTGCTGCTAATTCTGCGGAAGCTGTTAACCCGCAAAAGACAATGCCCCGAGGAATCCTTGGTTCACTTGCAATTGCTGTTGTCTTGTTTGTAGCTGTTAGTTTAGTTCTTGTCGGCATGCTTCCATACAGTAAATATGCTAATAGTGCTGAACCAGTTGGGTTGGCACTTCGGGCTGCCGGCCATGGTGGCGTGGCAACCGTTGTTCAGACAATTGCTGTTGTGGGGATGTTTACCGCATTAATTGGGATGAGTATGGCCGGCTCACGGTTAATTTACTCATTTGGTCGTGATGGAATGCTGCCAAAGTGGCTTGGTAAGTTAGATGAAAGTAATCGACCAAACCGGGCACTATGGACTCTAACAATTGTTGGAATCCTGATTGGGGCGTTCTTCCCATTTGCATTCCTTTCACAGTTGATTTCTGCCGGAACATTGATTGCGTTTATGTTCGTTTCAATCGGGATTTATCCATTACGTCGCCGCGAAGGTAAAGATATTAATGACCCAGCATTTAAGGTGCCACTTTATCCAGTTTTACCAGCACTTGGCTTTATCGCTTCATTGATGGTTTTCCTTGGCTTGGATTACCAGGCTAAACTGTACGCCGGTATTTGGTTCGTTCTTGGTTTAGTTATTTACTTTGTCTACGGAATGAAGCATTCGTATTTGAATAAGAAAAAGTAGAGTGCGAGCCGTGAGAGTGTGAAGCCGTGAAAAGCTCCCGGATGATAACGATTTCTCTCGACGAAGGCGACTAGCGTCTAGGAGAGAGGTCGTTATCTTGAGGGAGCTTAGGCTGAGCACGTTTTGACTGTGTTGCCTAGAACACTTCTAACTGGCAAGCACATTTCGATTCACATTGATCATTATTAACAATAAAAAGCATAAGTAGGGGGGATTGCTAATGGGTTCAATGGAAAATAACCACAAAATCTTAGCAAAAGAAAATGAAGCATTTGCCACCGCAGCACGAGTTAAGTATTACGATATCGTAATTAACAGTGGGCGGGGAGCTATTTTGACTGATGTTGATGGTAATCAGTACATTGATCTCTTAGCAAGTGCTAGCTCTACAAATACCGGGCATTGTCACCCGAAAGTTGTTAAAGCAATTCAGGATCAAGCAGCCCAAATTATTCAGTATACACCAGCTTATTTTGCAAATAGTCAAGCAGCGCGGTTAGCACCACGCTTAGCGGAATTAGCTCCAATATCAGGACCGACTGAGGTTGTTTGGGGTAATTCTGGTTCGGACGCCAACGATGCGATTATTAAATTTGCCAGGGCATATACTGGTCGTCAGTATATCGTTTCCTTCACGGGAGCATATCACGGGTCCACGTATGGTTCAATGACCCTATCCAGTGTCTCGCTGAATATGGCACGGAAGATGGGACCATTACTCCCTGGGGTTGTTAAAGTACCATTTCCCGATCCATGGGATAAACTTCCTGATGAATCAGAAGAGCAATTTGTTGATCGCTATTTCAAAATGTTTAAGTTGCCGTTTGAAACCTACTTACCAGTTGATGAAGTGGCCGCAATCCTGATTGAACCAATTCAGGGTGATGGTGGAATTGTTAAGACACCACCGGAATTTATGGAAAAGATTTATCAATTTGCTAAGGAAAACGGGATCCTCTTTGCTGTTGATGAAGTTAATCAAGGAATGGGGCGTACCGGGAAATGGTGGTCAATCCAACATTTTGGAATTGAGCCTGATTTGATGTCGGTTGGTAAATCGTTAGCTTCTGGGATGCCATTAAGTGCTGTTGTTGGCCGCAAAGAGATTATGGAGTCTCTTGGTGCTCCCGCTAACGTTTACACAACTGCTGGTAATCCAGTAACAACTGCAGCCGCTAATGCTACTTTAGATGTAATTCAGGATGAACATCTTCTTGAACGGTCAACTAAGTTAGGTGAAAAGGCTAAGCAGTTCTTTGAAGATGAACAAAAGAAATATGAGTTTATCGGTGATGTCCGAATGTACGGCCTAGATGGCGGAATTAATATTGTTAATCCGCAAACCGGGAAAGGCGATACTGCGGCAACAACGCGGATTATGTATCGGGTATTTGAACTTGGTGCAATTATCATCAGTCTTCGGGGAAATATCCTGCGCTTCCAGCCACCGCTAGTAATTACTGAGGAAGAATTAGACCGAGCTTTTGAAATGCTTGATCAGGCGTTTGCAGAAGAGGCTGCTGGAAAGTTAAGCCTTCCAGATAATGCTGAAGAATTAGGTTGGTAGTTCCTAAATTGTTACTTTAATAATCGAAAAAAATCTCCTATAATATTTTGTTAGACAACTAACTAAATGCTATAGGAGATTTTTTGATGGAATTAATTGGGCGATTGTTAAAAATGGCAACGAATAGCCTGAATCAAGAATTTAACCGGTTTGCTCAGCAGTATGACCTGACCGGGACACAGATGTCTTTAATTGATTTTATGGCTAATTGTGGAAGCCGGGAGTGTAACCAACAGATGATCGAACAGGAATTTAATATTAAGCGGTCAACAACGACAGTAATTATCCAGCGATTAGTGAAAAAGGGCTTGATTGAGCAACGGCAGTCTTCAACTGATCGCCGGCAAAAGATAGTTACGTTGACAGCAAGAGGAAGAGAATTAGCACCTAAAGTTAGGGAGTATATTTTAGCATCTGAAGAACAACTAATAGCCAACTTTACTGCTGAGGATCTTCATCAGTTCAAAGAAATTCTGAAATTCATGATTGGGGAGGGTGAAGAGAATGGTTCAAAATGATCGAATTCCGCCTCGGGTTGTTGCTGCCGTTATTGCGACAGGGTTAATGTCTTTTTGCGGAGTGATCGTTGAAACTGCGATGAATGTTACTTTCCCAATTCTGATGAATGAGTTTAGTCTGACAACGAATAAGGTTCAGTGGATGACATCAATCTACCTGTTGGTTGTTGCGGTTATTGTTCCACTTTCGGCAGTTCTTAAGAGTTCGTATAGAACACGGACCCTTTTTACCGTAGCAAACCTATTTTTCTTCTGTGGCTTATTAGTTGATGCCTTTGCGCCAAGTTTTATCCTGTTACTATTAGGTCGAGCGATTCAAGGTGTCGGAACTGGAATTGCCCTGCCGCTGATGTTTAATATCATTATGGAACAGGTTCCCCAAAGTAAAATTGGCTTTATGATGGGAATTGGTAATTTAATCACCGGAATTGCTCCGGCAGTGGGACCAACATTTGGTGGGATCATTGCTAGTAAATTGAACTGGCGGTGGATCTTTTACATTCTCCTCCCGTTGATGGTTGTTTCGTTTATTTTAGGACGGTGGGGGATTCAACAAAAATCTGTGATTAGAAAACAGCGGGTTGATTCCGTTAGCCTTCTGATGATTGTGTTTATGTTTAGCGGATTGGTTGACGGTTTTAGTAATGTAGGGAGCGTCCCGTTTATGAGCATTAATGTTCTGGGAGCCTTTTGTCTTGGAATTATTGGAATGATTGGCCTAACGTGGCGTTCACTTACAATCGCAACGCCAACGTTAGATCTGCGCCTATTTAAGAATCACCGGTTTACCGGTCATGTTCTAGGCTTCTTTCTTACTCAGATTATGTCGCTTGGCTTTGCCTTTCTTTTACCAAATTATATCCAGTTAGTTAACGGTAATACTTCCACGATTGCCGGATTAGTTGTCTTACCGGCAGGGGTTGCCGGAGCAGTCTTTGCGCCGCTTGGTGGTAAAATCCTTGATCGATTTGGTGCGCGACGGCCGATTCTTTTGGGAATGACTCTTTGTTTCCTTTCCTTGCTTGTTTTTGCTGTAATTAGTCGACAAATGAGTAATGTTATTATTGCAATCGTTTATTGTTTCTATATGGCAGGAATGGGGATGTGCATGGGGAGCGTAATGACAAGCGCGCTCAGGACTATTAGTTCTTCAGAAACGGCACAGGGGAATGCAATCCTAAATACCCTTCAGCAGTTTGCTGGTGCAATGGGGACATCGATCGCTGCCATGATCGTTGCAAGTAGTCAAGCACAGCTTAAAGTTAATCGGGCACTATCAACCGCAATTGGAACTCAACACGCGTTTATTGTTCTGACAATTTTTAGTGTCATTGTTTGGTTAAGTTATTACCGAAGTGTTAAAGATTAGCCTGCTTGCAAGTTATCAACAATTTCGGTTATACTTTAATAGCCGTCTTAGCTCAGATAGGTAGAGCACATCCATGGTAAGGGTGACACGGCGGTTCAACTCCGCCAGACGGCTTAATAATTTACCTCTTGACAACCTAACAATCACCTTTTATACTAACCATAATTTAATTTTTCTAATGATTTTATAATAATGCATTGATGAGAAGAGTAGGAATAGGCGCTCTCAGAAAGTGACCGCTGATGGTGAGAAGGCGGGAGAGTAATCATTCTGAAGATGAGCTCGGAGCAATTGAAAGGCGGTCAGTAATGGCTAGCTTTCCGGAAGGATCCGTTACCATCCCTGGCATTCTAGTTGAGTGCTGTTGAGGCTGATTAATTCAGTGAATTTGGGTGGTACCACGTTGTTGACGTCCCTAGGTAGTTTAAATACTACTTAGGGGCGTTTTTTGGTTATAACGAAAGGAAGAGAGCAATGACAAGATTTGACACCAAACTGGTTCATGCACCAGCACAACATGATAATAATACTGGAGCGGTGACTACTCCTATTTATAAAGCGACTACCTTTGCATATCCCAAAATTGGTGCACCAGTAAAGGATGATTATTCACGTTCTGGCAATCCAACCCGGCGTGCTTTGGAAGAACAATTGGCAGCGTTAGAGGAAGGAACAGCTGGCTTTGCCTTTTCTTCAGGAATGGCCGCTATTCATGCTGCATTGGCAATATTTGAACGGGGAGATCACATAATTGTTGGTAAGCAAATTTATGGCGGAACCTTTCGATTGCTTCACCAATTCTTTGAGCGTTGGGGACTGGAAATTACCGCTGTTGATACCCGTGATCTCACGGCAGTTGAAGCAGCGATTCAGCCAAATACCAAAGCAATTTACTTTGAACCCGTAACAAACCCACTATTGCAAGTAACAGTGGTGAGAAAGGTTGCTACATTGGCGCACCAACACCACCTACTGACGATCGTTGATAACACATTTTTAAGTCCATATTTACTACAGCCGTTGGCACAAGGAGCTGATATTGTAATCCATAGTGCAACTAAGTATCTATCAGGACATTCTGATGTTTCAGCAGGAGCAGTGATTGTTAAAAATCGTGAGTTAGCTAAGCGGGTTTATTTTATTCAAAACGCTCTTGGTAGTATTTTGTCACCTGAGGATAGTAATGAACTAGCAAGAGGAATTAAGGCCCTAAGTTTACGGTTGGATCGGCAAATTGCTAATGTTAAGGAGCTGATCAACTATTTACGAGGATTAAGCGTGGTTGAAAAGATCTATTATCCTGGGGTTGAGGGGCAACCAGGATATCAGGAGCTACATCAAGAAGCTAAGGGGGCTGGCGGTGTGTTCTCGTTTGAATTAACAGAAAGGGTAGATCCGGTTAAGTTTGTCAATGCTCTTCACTTATTCAAGCTGGCTGTTAGTTTGGGAGCCGTAGAAAGCCTGGTTGAATTGCCAAGCAAAATGATCCATGCAGAATTAAGCGAAGAGGAGCAGTTAGCTGCTGGAATCAAGCCTGGATTAATTCGGATGTCAGTTGGGATTGAAGATTTTCATGATCAAATCGCTGATATTCAGCAGGCAATCGCAAAGTCAAGAAAATAGGGGGTAATTACTATGTGTAAATATTCAGTTGAAACAATTGCGGCACAAGCAGGAAACCATATTGATGACAAAAAAGCGGTTGCTCTACCGTTGTACTTTTCTTCGAACTATCGCCATGATTCCCTTGAAGAAGCTAAGAATTTTGATCCGAACAAGGGATACACATATTCTCGAATAGCAACCCCTAATCGTCGAGCACTTGAACAAACAATGGCGAACCTTGAAGCCGGTCGGCGAGGATTTGCTCTAAGTTCAGGAATGGCCGCAATTCAGTTAGCGTTAAGTATCCTAAAAACTGGCGATCATTTGATTTCTCTTGATGACCTGTATGGTGGTGATTTTCGATATTTTCGTTATCTTCATTCGCATGTCGGAATTAACTTTGATCAGTGGAATGGTGAAAGACTCGCAGATTTGCTAGCTAAAATTACTCCGCAGACTAGAGTTGTTTGGCTGGAAACACCTTCAAACCCAACAATGAAAGAATTAGATATTGCGGAAATTGCTACTGCAGTTCATAAAAAGAATTCTCAAATTTTAGTGATTGTGGACAATACGTTCTATACTCCAGTTTATCAACGGCCACTTGAACTAGGGGCGGATGTTGTTGTTCATTCCGCAACAAAATATTTATCAGGACACAATGATCTGCTTGGTGGTATTTTGGTTTGTAAGAAACAAGAACTCGCTGAACGATATTTTGAATATTACATTACGACTGGTGATACGTTGGATTCTTTTGATTCATGGCTGTTATTACGAAGCTTGAAAACATTAGATGTTCGGGTAAGACAGCATACTAAGAATGCTCAAGCGGTGGTTAAATATCTTAAACAGGATCCGAGAGTCGAGAAGGTATTATATCCCGGGAAGGGTGGGATGATTAGTTTTTACCTTAAAGCTGAAGATGATGTTGCTAGGCTTTTAGATAATGTGAAACTGATTACCTTTGCGGAAAGTCTTGGAGGAATTGAAAGCTTGATTACAATTCCGTATTATCAAACTCATGCTGATGTGGAGCTTGCTCAACGACAACGATTAGGGATCACACCACGCTTATTGCGACTATCTGTTGGTTTAGAAAAACCTCAAGACCTGATTAATGATATCAAGCAGGCATTAGGAGAATAAAAAACAGGCTCAGACGTGAAATTAGTCTTAGTCTGTTTAGTATTGCTTTACGGGCCTTCTGTACCTGCTCAAGCTAACGTTCTAGGCACCTGAGTCGAAATGTGTTCGCAGGGAAGCCCCTATAGACAACAACCTCCCTCCCAGATGCTTTCGGCATCCAGTCGGGAGAAATTGTTGCCTTACGGGTCTTCTGTACCTGCTCACACTCTGATTTAAACGTGTTCGCAGGGACCGCAACTTCCGCCTAGCTATCCCGGATTTGATTGTAAGTCAATCATCGTCCGGGATTTTCTAGTGCTCAGTTGCTAATTCGTCCCTGCTCATACTCTTTTAAATGTGTTCGCCCTAACCTTCCTCAAGCTAATTTCTAGACAACTAAGTCGAGATCTGCTCGCCAGGGCCTTGCTAGAGCTAACAACCTCCCTCCCAGATGCTTTCAGCATCCAGTCGGGAGAAATTGTTAGCTTTCCGCAAGTCCTCTGCTGGCTCGCACTCTACTTTGCTAGTATTTCCATTCTTAATGCTTCATAAATGGAGTTCTTTGCACCGAGGGTCATGCTGGTAAAGTAAGCAATAAAAGTGAGAATAGTCATTGGGAGGATTTGGTTAACTGAGCCAACCATTTCGGTGACGAGAAGAATTGCGGAAATGGGGGTTCCTTCAGTGGCGCCAAAGTAAGCAGCCATTCCCATTGCAATCAAGTTCAGGTAACAGCTTGCTGGGATAATGTTGAAGTGAATCAAGATAATTCCGGCGATTGCGCCAAGAAGACTACCAAGAACGAAGATCGGCATAAAGATACCACCAGGAACAGTAGCACCAGCGGCAATCATTGTTCCCGTATATCGCAGGACAAAAAAGAGGATGAGCATCCCTAAAACTAATAGCCAGTTAGTCTTTAATGACATTTGCGTAATATACATAATAAAATTATGACTTCCACCAAGAATATGGCAATTCCATAGACCAACAGGAATAACAAGAAGTAAGGGGAGAATGCTGTGATAATAGTTAGGGAGAATGGTAAATTTACGGTACCACCAACCAAGGTTAAGTATTCCGTATTGAAAAAGGTACCCACCGGCGCCAATAACAATGCCAACTAGAATTAGCTATGGGTATGACGAGAGTGGTAACCGCATTGAGATTGGCATGGCTAGACATGGTTTTGTCCCAAAAAAGAGGATTGTCATTAGGTCGGCAGAAATAGCAGCGGCTAAGGCTCCTGCAATTACCTTAAAATTAAAATGACGAGTAACCTCTTCAAGCAGGAAAACAGTTCCGGCGATGGGGGCACTAAAGGCAGCTGATAATCCAGCAGCGATCCCGCATTTAATTAACAGATCGCGCTCCTCAGTATTCTGATAGTGGTATACGTCTTCCGCGAATCCTTGCCCAATGCAGGCACCAATTTGGATACAAGGACCTTCTCAACCAAGAAAAAGCCCTGGACAGATAGTTAGGAGACCAATGACAAACTTTCGCCAGAGGACACTCCACCAATTCATTTGATGCTTGCCAATTAGAATTGCTTCAATCTGAGGAACGCCAGAACCAACAATATCGAATAGTTCAGGACGAATTATCTTTGCGATTAGCCAAACAACGATTAACGTTCCTAAAATATATGGAATAATCATCAGCGGGTGGCTACCCAAATAAGGATACACAATTGTTAAAAGGATCAGTGTTTGATCAATAATCCAACGAAAGGTACCGACGACTAATCCGGTGATAACCCCTACTAAAATTCCGGGAATAACATAGCGTAAGAATTCAGCGGTAAAGGGTTTTCGTAAAAGATCTTTTGCGCGCAGGACTGTTCCTGTGTCAGTCGATGAATTCATTTCTTCACTTCCAATCTACACGCCCCAATTATATTCTTTTCAAGATCCTTTCACAATTCTAAAGAAGCGCTATCATTAGGATTAATATGTTACAATATGGTTTTAATTAAGTACGAGCGGGAACGGAGGTCTTTTAATGGAATTTATTGCAACGCTAGCGGGACTATTGCTGGCGACCCAATTAGTAGCGCATCTTTGTCGACGAGTCGAAATTCCCGAGGTTATTGGGCAGATTCTGGTTGGAATTGTTGCCGGACCGGCGCTATTAAACTGGGTTCACCTCAATTCAATGATGAACGAGTTTCAGGAAATTGGGGTAATTATTTTAATGTTCATTGCCGGCTTGGAAAGTGATCTTTCATTATTGAAAAAATATCTCAAACCAGCAGTGGTTGTGGCAATTGTTGGTGTTGTGGTTCCAATTGCAATTATGGCTCCTGCGAGTTACTTTTTCGGCTTCACAACTCTTGAATCGATTTTCATTGGGGTTATTTTTTCCGCAACTTCGGTGAGTATTTCAGTTGCGGTCCTGCGAGAATTTAAACGATTGGATAGCCGTGAGGGAGCGACGATTTTAGGGGCTGCTGTGGCTGATGATATTATTGGCGTGATCCTCTTAAGTATTATGATCAGTGTGGTTAATCAGGCTGAAGGAAAGACTGGGGGGCAGCCATTATGGGCAGTCCTGCTTCTCCAAGTCTTGTTCTTTGGTGGGACTTACCTGGTTGTTAAATGGCTTGCTCCATACATGATGCATCTTAGTGAGCGGCTATTGACTGTTGCGTCACCGTCCGTAATGGCGATGATCATCTGTTTAGGAATGGCGGCAATTGCTGATTATGTTGGTCTAAGTGGGGCAGTTGGCTCTTTCTTTGCCGGGATCGCTGTTGCTAATACCCACCGAAAGGAAACGATTAACCGAAGCTTTATTCCAATTGGCTATGCCATGTTTATCCCGTTATTCTTTGTGAGCGTCGGTTTAAACATGCGAATTGATCGGCTAGATGAGTCATTTGTTTTTGTGATTGTGATGACGGTTCTTGCCTGCTTGACTAAGTTAGTCGGGTGTGGTGCCGGAGCCTATCTTTCGGGATTTGACTTTAACAGTTCATATGTCGTTGGTAGCGGAATGATTGCCCGGGGCGAAATGGCGCTGATCACCGCGCAAATCGGTTATCAAGCACATCTCTTATCATCAATGTATTATTCTGATGTAATTACAGTAATTATTGTGGCAACCGTTTTAGCACCATTTATCTTGAAACATGCTTTAGTGAAAGCAAATGAAGTTGCTGAATAGGAGAATATTTTGTAAATAAAGGAGGTCGGTGAGAAATAAAATTTGCCGACCTCCTTTGAATGCTGAGAGGGATGAAAATAATG
The DNA here is from genome assembly GCF_014838735.1 of Limosilactobacillus portuensis. Taxonomy (GTDB): domain Bacteria; phylum Bacillota; class Bacilli; order Lactobacillales; family Lactobacillaceae; genus Limosilactobacillus; species Limosilactobacillus portuensis. The sequence goes on from NZ_JABUXQ010000003.1 coordinate 33,695, forward strand.
AAGTATCTAATTGGGGTTGATGTTGGTACAACCGCGACTAAAGCAGTGCTGTATGATGAAAATGCAACGATCATCGGCCATTTTATTAAGAATTACCCCATTTACCGCGACCCACAGGGGATGGCGGAACAAGATCCAGAAGAAATCTTTCAAGCAGTTGAAACGGTAATTCGGGCGGCAACTCATCGGGCTGATTTAAAAACGGGACAATTACTTGGTGTTGCATTTTCAACGGCTAATCAAAGCTTACTGTTACTCGATGAACATTACCATCCCTTGACCAGAATTATTACCTGGGCTGATACCCGTGCTCGTCAAGATGCCTTGAAACTGAAAGAGACACCAGAAGGAAAGCAGCTTTATCAGACGACGGGAACGCCAATTCACCCGATGACGCCCTTAGCTAAGTTAATCTGGATTAGACGAGAACACCCGGAGCTTTTTCGCCAAATACGTCATGTAGCAGATATCAAGTCATACATCTTTTGGCGCTTATTTAGGAAGTTCAAGGTTGATCTTTCTGTTGCGAGTTGTACAGGTTTATTGGATATTCATACCGGAAAGTGGGACCAAGCTGCTCTAAAATTAGCTGGAATTAGTGAAAAGCAATTACCGATTGTTACTGAGCCAACTTCCCAAGAGACAGTGATGGTGGAAAGTGAACGCCAGAAAATGGATGTCCCACGCAGCACGCCGTTTGTATATGGTGCCTTTGATGGCGCCCTTTCTAACATTGGTGTTGGCGCGATTAAGCCTAATCAGGTTGCCATTACGATTGGAACATCAGCCGCCGTTCGGGTAATTACGGATCGACCGGTGATAGATCCACAAAAACGACTATTTTGTTATATGGTAGACAAAAAGCACTGGATTGTTGGTGGTCCGCTAAACAATGGTGGAGACGTTTTTCAATGGGCAGTGCACCATCTAATTGATCAAGGAGCCTTAGAGAACGAACAAGTCGATCGCTATACATTAGCAAACCGGATAATTGAGGGAACCTCGACTGGGAGTCACGGCCTGTTATTTCATCCTTATTTAGGAGGTGAACGGGCACCGATTTGGGATGCAAATGCCCGGGGCGATTTCTTTGGTCTGACTGCACTGCATACCCGAGCCGACATGCTTCGGGCAGTTCTTGAGGGGATTAACTTTAATATTGCGAGTGTTTTTGAGACAGTAATCAAGTTAGTGGGGAAACCGCAATCAGTTACGGCTACAGGTGGCTTTGCTCGGTCGAAAATTTGGCGGCAAATGCTAGCGGATATTTTAGATTGCCAGGTTAATGTCCCGATTTCTTTTGAATCAGGAAGTCTTGGAGCAGCTATTTTGATAATGCAGAGTAGCGGCCTTGCTAGTAACTATGATGTTGTAACAACTTATCTCGGTGAGAAAACAAAATATGATCCACAACCACAAGCAGTTGCGGTTTACAAGCAACTCTTTCCCGTATTCTGCCAGGTTGAAAAGCTATTGGCCCCATCTTATCCAACAATTGCTAATCTTCAGAGTGAGCTCGCTTCACTTCATGGTGACAATTAAATAGTGCTACAATAGTTAGACTGATTCAGAGGAGGCTTTTATGTGAACGAAGAACAGGAACGACACATGGAGCAGCAGCGGGTCGATTTAGTAATGAAGCAGATCGACAAACAAATAGCTGAAACTAAGAAGGCACTTGCTGATGCCCATAAGGAAACTCGAGCGGTTGAAAAGAATTACAGTGAAAATGCCTCAATTAACCGGTATGAAATTGACGACATTGCTGAATCACGAGCAATGATCGAACAGCAGCGGCAGTTAGTGTCACGAGCAGCTGAAAGTGAAACGATCCTTCGCCGGCAGTTAAAGACACTGCAAAATCTTAAGCGGACACCGTATTTCGGGAGAATTGATATCCAGGATCCTGGTAAAGATCAGCCGGAAACGTTATATATTGGAACGGCTTCGCTAATGAATGATGATAAAACTGCCTTCCTCATTTATGATTGGCGGGCACCGATTTCGGGTGTTTACTACAACGGAACGTTAGGTGAGGTGCGGTATGAAACACCGAATGGAATTCGAGAAACGGTCTTAATTAAGAAACGCCAATTTACCATTAAAGATGGGCGGATCGTTAACATGTTTGATACTAATGAAACGGTGGGAGATGAATTACTCCAGGCCGCTCTTGGTGAGCAAAATGATCAATACATGCATAACATTGTTGCCACGATCCAGCAGGAACAAAATGACATCATCCGCGATACTCATAGTGATCTCTTACTAGTACAAGGGGTTGCTGGATCGGGGAAAACTTCAGCAGTTTTACAACGGATTGCCTACCTCCTTTACCATAGTCGAACCGCATTAAATGCCGATCAGATTGTCCTCTTTAGTCCCAATCGACTCTTTAGCCACTATATTTCTCAAGTCTTACCGAGCCTTGGGGAACGAAACATGCGTCAGGTGACGATGTCAGGTTTTGTTCGGCGCCGGTTTGAAGGTTTACAAGTAGAAAATATTTTTGAGAGATATGAAAAGCGTCAACAGGCATCGAACCAAGATCGCCGAATTGCCGACTTCTTAGAAAGTCAACCGGCAATGAATGATATTCATCGGTATGCAACCTATCTAATGGATGAGCAGCTTCAATTTAGTAATATTACTTTTGAAGGACGGGTCTTTTTCACTGCGGAACATATTCAAGAACTCTATCAAAAACAGCCAACCGCAATGAAGGCCGCTAATCGAATGGTTCAGTTAAAGAATAAGTTAATCCGCGAACTTCAGCGACGAGTAAAAGAAGAAGCAAAAAAGGACTGGGGAGCTAAGGAACTTGATAGTCTTGATACTCAGCAACTTCATAATTTATATGGTAAAAAGACAATTGACGATTTTCGGGATGAAGATGAGCAATATGCTTACCTTGCATATCGCTGGGCAAAACGACGACTAAGGATTGTCGCTGACGCAATTTATAATGACTATTTCATTGATATTTATAGTCAGTACGCAAATTGGCTGCGACAGTTGCCATTGCCTGAAGAGATTCACCGGGAAGAGTGGCGACGGATGATTGATAATTATAGTAATGAATTAGAAATGCACCGTTTGGCAATGATGCACGCGGCCCCGCTGATGTACTTGCGCGATTTATTAATGGGGAGTGGGCAGAACCATTCGTTTAAGTATGTCTTTATTGATGAAATGCAGGATTATTCAGTGGCAATGATGATCTACCTGCGTCACGCTTTTCCAGGAGCCAAGTTTACTGTTCTCGGTGATAGCGAACAGGCACTGTTTAAACCATTGGAACTACCTGAGCAATTATTGGCACGTCTGAGCAAAACGCTAGTAGCTAAGCATCCTAATCTAATTTCGTTACGCCGAAGCTACAGATCAACAAAGGAAATTACGGACTTCGCTAAAGCGCTGTTGCCTGATGGTGATCAGATAGTGTCATTTACCCGTCATGGACAACGGCCAACGCTTCTGGTTCGTTCTTCAGCTGATGCTGTTGAACAGGCGCTACAAGACAGTGTTGAAAAGTATCATGAACAATATGAAACAGTTGCGATCCTTACTAAGGATCAGGAGCAAGCTCAGCAAGCCTACCGTCAGTTACATCGTCAATTTTCCAATGTTTATTTGCTGGATATGAATGATACAGAACTGCCGAGCGGAATCTTAGTTCTTCCTGTTTATCTGGCTAAGGGACTTGAATTTGATTCAGTGATTGCCTATGATGTTTCGCAAGCAAACCTTAAGGGCACCGATGAAATTGGGATGCTCTACACAATGGCTACTCGGGCAATGCATGATCTGACGATGATTAGTAATGGGCAAGTAAGTACGGCAATTAACGAAAAGGCTAGTCAACAACTAACGATTGAACATGAATTAATAAGGTAAAAGACTAGTAAAATAATTGAAAAAGCGATTTCATTATAAAACGACTTATGTTAGTCTAGGTATGTTAGATTGATATGTGAGGAGATGTTTCGCCATGGTAAAAGACGAATACACATTAGTTTTAGTAAAACCCGATGGTGTTAAGACCCGCCATATTGGGGAAATTATTACCCGAATTGAACGAAAAGGCTACAAGATTGAAGCCTTAAAGATGATTCAACCAACTGAAGAATTGCTCCGTCAACACTATGCTGATAAGGTTGATAAGCCATTCTTCCCTGAATTGCTTGAATACATGACAGAAGGGCCAATCGTGGGAATTGTCGTTTCTGGAACAAATGTTATCAAGGCAATTCACAACATGGCTGGTGCTACCAACCCAGTTGAAGCCGAATGGGGAACTATTCGTGGTGACTACGGTCGTGAATGGCCAGATGGTAACCTCCGGAATATTGTTCACACTTCCGACGAACCTTCCTCTGCTACTAAAGAAATCAAAATCTGGTTCCCAGAATTTGAATTTACACAGGGCTAGAGTGTGAGCCTGTTAAAACCTTCCGGTGGCTAACGATTTCTCCACCGAACGGCGGTATGCCGTCGGAGGTGGAGGTCGTTAGCTTGAGGAAGGTTAGGGCGAACACGTTTCGACTATGCTGCAGTAGAACATGCAAGTTCCTGACGAAGGAGTGAACCAGAAAACTTGTTTTCGTCTGTGAACCCTCGCAAGGCTGATTAGACTTCTTGCTATCAACTTGTTGATAAAAGAAGTCAATCAGCTACTGCGCAGATCTCGACTCGGTTGCCTAAACCATTAGCTAATCTGATAATTTCACAAAAATCTTCATAAATAAAAATGGACTGGAATTTCCGGTCCATTTTTATTTACGAAACTAATTAGAGTGTGATCCTGCTCGGTATAACTTTGGGCTGAAACCACTATAACGTTTGAATGCTTTAGAAAAGGTGAATTCGTCTTTGTAACCAACACGACGGGAAATTACCTGAATAGGATCATCGGTATTTACAAGCTGCTGTTGGGCATCTTCCATTCGTAACTGGGTAAGGAACTTTTGCGGTGAAACGTTCATTTGTGATTTGAACAGGTTATATAGGTAGCTTCGGGAGATATTAAGGTGATGGCAAAGATCTTCGATGTTGCAGTTACTATCCTGGTAATGTTCTCTTAAATAGTAATTAGCAAGCTGGAGTCTTTGCTGAGCCTTAGTGTTAGCGTGGGGCGCTTTATCAGGGTACTCAGTAACAAGCTGGTAAAACATTTGATAGGTAAGTGCTTCAACTAGGATATCATTTCCAAGCGAACTCGGCTTTTTTAGGGTGGTAAATAATTTGTGTAGGCTGGAGTAGAATTGACTATCCTGGACTTGACGTAAATAACGCTTTTTATTCAATTCCGAGCCAGCAAGCATTGTTTTTATCTTGGTACCAGAAAAACCGATCCAAAAGTATTTCCACGGATCCTGACCATCGGCCTGGTAAAAGCAGGGGACGCCTTTTGGAAGAATAAAAATATCCCCTTTTTTTAAGGTTACTGCAGGATGGTTTGCAGATGAAAAGCTCCCACAGCCATCTTGAATATAGTGGATAACGTAATTATCCCGAACATTATTTCCTCGGAAAAAGTAATTTGGTGGACAATTATACTGTCCAATAAAAAGAATGTTACTTTCCAAACTCTTCCCGGTTAAGCTTTTATATTCTCCGTCCATCCTGACACTCCTTTAAAGCTACTTTGAATTGTTAAAACTTTTATATGACATGGTAATTTGTTGATAAAAAAAGCCAAAAGAATTAGTACTATAATACAATTTATCAATATTAAATGTCAATTTGTCTTATAAGATAAATGGCATTTTTTTCGTACACTTAACCATGGAATGATAAACGCTTATCAAATATAATGAATGCAAATTCTGAAAGCGGATACAGAAAACGCTTTTATTATAACTAGAGAGAAGGAAGAATTATGAGTACTAGTAATAATGGCAAAATGACGATGCGCGAGCGTCTTGCCTATAGTTTTGGTGCATTTGGTAATGATTCGTTTTATGGGCTGCTGTGTGGGTACCTAATCATGTTTATTACTTCGCACCTTTTTGATACTGGTAACAAGGCATTAGATAACAAAATGATTAGTGCGGTAACGCTAATCATTATGTGTCTTCGCTTTATTGAATTATTCATTGATCCCTTTATTGGAAATGCAATTGACCGGACGAAGACACGCTGGGGACATTTTCGCCCATGGGTTGTAATTGGTGGGACTGTTTCAGCGGTAATTCTTCTATTGCTTTTCACCAATATGGGTGGCCTATATAAAAAGAGCGCGATCGGTTATTTGGTTCTCTTCGCGGTATTGTACATCACAATGGATATCTTCTATTCATTTAAGGACGTTGGCTTTTGGTCAATGTTGCCATCGTTAACCACCAGTTCTCGTGAGCGGGAAAAAACAGCGACCTATGCACGAGTTGGTTCCGCAATTGGTGGTGGATTAGTTGGTATCTTGGTTATGCCAGCCGTCCTTTTCTTTTCTGCTAAGGGAACTAGCACGGGAGATGACCGTGGGTGGTTCATGTTTGCACTAATTATCTGTTTTCTTGCCCTGATTTCAGCATGGGGCGTTGGGATCTTTACCCGTGAAGTTAATTCGTCAATTCGAAAGAACAAGCAGGATACAGTTGGGATTGTTGGCATCTTCAAAGTCCTTTCGGGGAACGATCAATTAATGTGGGTTGGCTGCGCATACCTCTTTTACTGTGTTGCAATTAATATCGTTAACTCGCTGGAAGTGTACTATTTTACATATATTATGGGACGACCGAAGGCATTCTCAATTTTTTCAACGATTAATATTGCCTTAGGGATTGTTGCAACATCACTATTTCCGATTCTCTCAAAGAAGTTTAGCCGAAAAACGTTATTCACATGTGCGTTAGTTTGCCTTTTATGTGGACTTGGCCTCTTTGCTGTTGCCGGTGATAACTTGGCATTAGTTCTCTTAGCAGCTTCATTATTTGGTTTACCACAGCAAATTGTTTTCTTAATTGTTCTAATGGTAATTACAGATTCCGTTGAATACGGCCAATTAAAGCTGGGACACCGTGATGAATCGCTTGCCCTGTCTGTGCGGCCACTATTGGATAAGTTTGGTGGTGCCGTAGCTAATGGTGTTGTTGGTCAAGTAGCGATCATTGCGTGAATGACAACCGGTGCATCAGCATCAACCATTACGGTTACTCAGGCCCACAATTTTAAATTACTGATGTTTGCGGTTCCCGCAGTCCTAGTTGTTATTTCAATCTTTGTTTTTGGTAAGAAAGTTTTCTTGAGTGAAGAAAAGCACGCGGAGATCGTTGCTCAGCTCGAAAAGACTTGGGGAAAACACTTGGATAAAGGGGAAGAAACACCAAACCAGGTTGTTGTTCCAGCACCAATTAGTGGTCAGCTAATTAAGCTCGCTGATGTTAACGATGAGACGTTCTCATCTGGAGCGGCTGGTGATGGCTTTGCAATTAAGCCAACTGATGGTCGGGTATTTGCTCCATTTGATGCAACCGTTAAACAGGTATTTACGACTCGTCATGCGGTTGGTCTTGTAAGTGATGACGGGGTCGCCCTCTTGATTCACGTCGGAATTGGGACGGTTAAACTAAAAGGTACTGGCTTTGTTTCATATGTAGAAAATGGTCAGCGAGTTCACAAGGGTCAAGAGTTAATCGAATTTTGGGATCCAGTGATTAAGAAAGCTGGGCTTGATGATACGGTGATTGTTACGGTTACGAATGCTAAGAAGCTTGGGCCAATTACAATCATGAAAAAAGCGGGTAAGCAGGTTAATTCAGGGGACCCAGTTATAGAAGTTGATCTAACAGATCCTAAACCAGAAAACGATCCATCAGCGTTGAAATTGACTAGTGATCCAGCGTAAACAAGGTTATAATTGATAATGTAAATGCTTACAATACTAATTAAAGGAGTTATCTACAATGAGTATCCACGTTAATGAAGAGCACAAGTTATTCCATTTGCAAACGGCAAAGACAAGTTACATCTTCAAAATTCTGGAAAATGGGAATGCGGGACAATTATATTACGGTCCCCAGATTCCTGTAAAAAAGGATTACCCTAACCTTGCCAGTCGTGAAGAACATGATTGTACAAACACGTTAACTGTTGACCAAAGCGACTTCCAGTTGGAACTCATTAAGCAGGAATATGCGGGCCTTGGAAAAGGGGATTACCGTTATCCTGCTTACCAAATTACCTATCCAAACGGTTCACGAACTTCAGAATTTGAATATACAGGTTATGAAGTTGCAGATGGCAAGGAACGACTTAAGAATATGCCATCAGCATTTGATGACCAGGGTGATGATTCACAAACTCTGACAGTAACTTTTAAAGATGAGTTAGCTAACCTTGTTCTCCAACTTCACTACACCGTCTTTGAAAAAGAAGATGTCATCGTTCGGAGTGCAACCTTCATTAATCGTGGCCAAGAAGCCGTAACTCTTGATCGAGCTCTCAGTCTCCAATTAGACTTGCCAGATCATGATTATGACATGCTTCAATTCTCAGGAAGTTGGGCTCGGGAACGCCACTTAATTCGGACACCGCTCCGTTCCGGAATTCAAAGTATTGGTAGCTTGCGGGTTGCCTCAAGCCACCAACAAAACCCATTCTTTGCTTTGGCCCGACCACATACTGATAACCATCAGGGAGCAGCATTTGGGTTTAACTTCATTTATTCTGGTAACTTCATTGACTCGGTTGAGGTCGATCAATTTGACACCACTCGGGTATTAGTGGGAATTAATCCAGATGATTTTGGATGGAAGTTAGCAAATGGTGAAAGTTTCCAAACTCCAGAAGCCGTGATGACTTATACTAGCGATGGCTTAAACCAAATGAGTCAGCAGTTAGGTGCTTTCTATCAAGATCACCTGATTAACCAGCATTTTGCCCACCAAGATCGGCCGATTCTGATCAACAACTGGGAAGCTACTTTCATGGACTTTAACGAAGCAAAATTAATGAAGATCGTTGAGCAGGCTGACAAGCTTGGGATCGAAATGTTTGTCCTTGATGATGGCTGGTTTGGCCACCGGGACGATGATAAATCAAGTTTAGGTGACTGGTTTGTTGATCAAAAGAAGTTTAGTAATGGAATCAGTGGCTTTGCTGATCGGGTTCACGACAAGGGGATGAAATTTGGTCTCTGGTTTGAACCAGAAATGATTTCAGTTGATAGTAAGCTTTATGAAAAGCACCCTGATTGGATGATTGCAACTCCTGGTCGTCAAGGGACTCCTGCCCGAAACCAGTATGTCCTTGATATGACCAGGCAAGAAGTCGTTGACTACTTATTCGAGCATATGAGTGCAATTATTAAGCAAACGAAGCTCGACTACATTAAGTGGGACATGAACCGCAACATCACTGAAATGTACGGTGCAAAGTTACCTGCTGACCAGCAACTTGAATTCCCTCACCGGTATATCCTGGGTGTTTATCAATTATATGCTCGGTTAACCGAGGCCTTTCCAAAGGTTCTTTTTGAATCATGTGCTTCAGGTGGTGGCCGGTTCGATCTTGGAATGATGTACTATGCTCCACAAGCTTGGTGCAGTGATGATACTGATGCCATTGAACGGATTAAAATTCAGGATGGAACTTCATATGGTTATACCCAGAATATGTGGGGAGCCCATGTTTCGGCTGTTCCAAATGATCAAGTTGGGCGGTTAACGTCGCTTGATACGCGGGTAGCGGTTGCTTACTTTGGTGACTTTGGTTATGAATTGGACATTACCAAGATGGCTGCAGATGAACTAGCCACGATTAAGAAGCAGGTGGCTTTCTACAAGCAGTACCGGCACCTCTTCCAATTCGGGAAGTTCTACCGACTTGATAATCCAGACACCAATAATGATAATGTCTATGGTTGGCAAGTAGTTAACGAGGACCGGAGTGAAGCAATTCTTGCCCGGTTCCAAATCCTCAACGGTGCTAACCCTGCTTATATTCGGGTATACTTTGCTGGACTAGATCCAGAAGCTACCTACACTGTTAATGATGGTCAAGAACGGATCTCTGGAGCTGAGTTAATGAATGCTGGTTACTTTGTTCCGCGGATTATGGACCGCACGAAGCCCGAAAAGGATCCGTCAGACTTTAGCAGTCGGCTGTTCATCGCGAAGAAAGTTAAATAGGATTAACATAGTTAAAATTTAAAGATGAGAGGACGGGAAAAACGTTAAGTTTTTTCCCGCCCTCTATATATACTTATTAATCTCCGAACTTAGAGAGTCTAATCGCGGGAATTAACTGAGGGACTCGAGCCTAACTACGAACGACTCTGATGATTTCATCATCATTCATCGTTCTAGGTTAGTCAACCGTCCCTCCGAGAAAGTTAATTCCCAGCTTCGTATCTTTTTAATTATTCAGCGTTATTTGTTGGCCGTTAACGGTAATTTTTCCAGCCGACTGAAGTGAGTTTAGTTGTCGACTTAACGTCTCTGGAGTTAATCCGAGAAAATTAGCTAAGTCCTTTTTCTTAAAGGGGAGGGTAAATGAGACGCTTCCTGCTCGGGTTCCTTCTTCCTTAAGGTAATCAAGGACCCGATCCTGAGCGTTCATTGAGTTTCGCCGAATGGTATTCTTCTCTGCCATTATTAAGCGCTGACCAAAATCATTTAAAAGCGTCAAGGAAAGATCGGGTGTTTCATTTAACATCTTTTGAAAATCTTGTCGGTTCATAGAACACACCAGACAATCTTCTGTCGCCTGGATGAAGTTTTCGTGATCTTTTTGGCTAAATAGATTTTCTTGCCCGGTCGAATCACCCTTTGCCAAGACGCCGAGGACCGTTTCTTTACCATCTTCGTTTAATGAATAGATTTTGGCGTGTCCTGAATCAATCACGATCATTCCATCCTGACCGTCTAATGGTTGACGGATTAGACTTCCTTTCGGAAAAAAGTCTTGGTGAGAGGTGATTGTCACTAACTTCTTTTTAAGGGAGAGTGGCAAATTCTTAAAAATTGAGGCTTTGCTTAGACAGGCAACTTCAGAATGTTTAGACAAATTAACCATCCTTTCTTGATTTAAATCAATTTAATTATACATACTTCTGCATATAATCAAAGCAACAAGTTTTGGTACTTGTTTAAATATTTAAGTTAATTATTGAACAAAGCGAGGCTATCAAAATGAAGGTTATTATTGTTGGTTGTACCCATGCCGGAACGATTACTGCTACCCAGATTTTAAAGGATCATCCGGAGACTGATGTGACTATCTATGAGCGGAACGATAATGTTTCATTCTTGTCATGCGGAATTGCTGTTTACCTAAGCGGGGATGTTGGTGATCCAGATGCAATGTTTTACTCCAGTCCTGAGCAATTAAGTCAACTAGGTGCTGAAGTTCACATGCAACATAATGTTACCAGCATTGATCCCGAAACAAAGACGGTTAAGGTAACTGATTTAGTAACTGGTGAAGAAAAGATCGACCACTACGATAAGTTAGTTGATACCACTGGTTCATGGCCAGTTATTCCGCCAATTGAGGGTGTTGACGGTGAGCATGTATACTTATGCAAGAATTACCATCATGCTAAGAAACTATTTAGTGCTGCTAAGGATGCCCAACGAGTAGTCGTTATTGGTGGTGGTTATATCGGTGTTGAATTGGTTGAAGCTTATACTCGCCAGAACAAGAATGTAACATTGATTGATGGGGCACCACGGATGCTTCACAAGTACTTCGATCAGGAATATACCGACCGAATTGAACAGCAATTTAAGGATCATGGAGCAACCCTAGCTTTTAATCAGCGAGTAACTGCCTTTGAAGAACATGACGATGGGGTAACCGTGAAGACGGATAAGGGAAGTTTTGATGCTGATATTGCGATTCTTTGTGTTGGCTTCCGACCAAACACTGATCTTCTCAAGGGCAAAGTTAAGATGCATGATAATGGAGCAATCGTAACTAACGAATACATGCAATCATCCGATCCCGATATTTATGCTGCTGGAGATTCTACCAGTGTTCACTACAACCCAACTGGTAAGGATGCTTACATTCCGTTGGCAACCAACGCAATTCGTCAGGGAACGATGGTCGGTGTTAACATTTTTGGCAACAAGATGCGTGACATGGGAACCCAGTCTAGCTCTGGCTTGAACCTCTATGGGACGACAATGGTTTCTTCAGGCTTAACGTTGGAAAATGCTAAGGAAGCAGGAATTGATGCGGACTCAGTAACGATTGAAGATAATTACCGTCCGGAATTTATGCCAACGACTGAAAAAGTTTTGATGACCCTTGTTTGGGATAAGAAGACTCGGCAAATCATTGGTGGTCAATTGATGAGTAAGTATGATGTTGCTCAGTCAGCTGGTGTCTTGTCATTATGCATTCAAGATAAGCACACAATTGATTACCTCGCTTTTGTTGACATGCTCTTCCAACCAAACTTTGATCGACCATTTAATTATCTGAACATTTTAGCTCAAGCTGCTGTCGCTAAGGCAAATAAGTAGGAACGAGAACTAGCACTTGTGCTTTGCTGACAACTCGAAGCAAGCCGTGATTAGACTGAAACTATTAATAATAATTAGAGTCCAGGAGAAAGCATTTTGCTTTTCCCTGGACTCTTTCTTTATTTTAAATTATCTTTTTCCTTCAAATATTTTTTTTGGAGAGATAAACTGTTTCGTGGCCAAAACACGCCATCAGCGTATCCTTGGATATGTGAATCATTATTAGCCTTGTTAAGCCGATATTGTCCCCATGCACAGTAGAGAAGACTTTGCTCAATACCAATAAAATGACGTCCCAGTTTTTTAGCCGTAACCAGACTTGAACCAGCACCAGCAAAGGGGTCAAGAATTAGGTCACCAGGATTAGAACTAGCAAGGATAACTTTGGCCATTAGTTTTTCGGGTTTTTGGGTCGGGTGATCTGTATTCTCAGGCATTGACCAATAAGGAATTGAAATATCATCCCAAAGGTTGCTGGGCATGGTATCACGAAAGTTGCCGGCTTTAGTTGCCTGCCAATCTTTAGCGTGACCATCTTCCTTATATGGTGCTACTACTGGTCGTCGCTGTTTAACCTGATCAACGTTAAATACATAGTTATGGGGGTTGACGGTTAAGAACCAGATATCCTCGGAACTGTTCTTCCAGTTGGTTAGCGCGCCCCGACCCTTTTCCCGTTGCCAAGTAATTCGATTTTTGACCGTGAAGTGCTGCTCTAATACTGGAGCGAGGACGATACTGGTTTCCCAATCCGCAAAGACGTAGACGCTAGCACTAGCCTTTAATAGTGGCTTTAGCTTATTAATCCAGCCCTCAGTGTATTGTTGGTATTCAGCTGGCTTCATTTGTTTAAACGTCATGCCATCGTACTTTTTATTTAGGTTATACGGAGGATCGACAAGCGCAAGATCGATTGAATGACTTGGCAGTTGGTCCATTACCCGAAATGAATCGCCGTTGATCACCTTATCGGTAACCTGATCAAGAGAAAAAGGTTCTTCCTTTTTAGATTGAATGATCTTTGCCATCACATCTGCTGGTGCGTCCGCTAGGCTAAAATCAATCGTTTTATTGCGCTTTGATTTCACGACTCTCACTCCCGTACTAATGTTAAATCATAGTTCCATTATACAAGATCCCATGACCTAATCTTGATTTTTCCTGGGAGAATAGCTTAAAATAGTCGGTAAATAAGTAGTGTGAGTAACAGCGAGGGATGGTTGATGAAAAGATCCCCAAAGCACGAACTGGTTACAATTAAAAATGATATTAAAGTGGCAGTGGTTCGCTGCAATTTAGGTGGTACCGCGCAGTTGATGCGTCCTATTAGTTTGAATAGCTAGTAGGGCGTTTTTGATTTAAGGAGGAAATACAATGGCTGAAGAAAAAAAGCACACAATCTTAACGGGTGACCGACCAACCGGGAAGCTTCATATTGGTCACTATGTTGGCTCATTAAAGAATCGGGTCCGTTTACAAAATACTGGTGATTACAATACCTTTATCATGATCGCTGACCAACAGGCGTTGACTGATAATGCCCGTGATCCAGAAAAAATCCGGAAGAGTCTTCATGAAGTGGCGTTAGATTACTTGGCAGTTGGCATTGACCCTAAAAAGGCAACAATTTTTGTTCAATCACAAATTCCTGCTTTAAGTGAATTAACGATGCACTACCTTAACTTAGTAACGATTGCCCGTCTTCACCGGAATCCAACTGTTAAGACCGAAATTCAACAGAAAAAGTTTGGTGAGAGTGTTCCAGCTGGTTTCTTTATTTATCCGGTGAGTCAAGCAGCAGACATCACTGCCTTTAAGGCGGATACGGTTCCGGTTGGGGATGATCAAGAACCAATGCTTGAACAGACGCGGGAAATCGTTCGGTCATTCAACCGGATTTACAATGAAGACATTCTGGTTGAACCACAAGGAGTCTTTCCGCCAAAGGGTGAAGGACGGATCCCGGGTCTTGACGGTAATGCAAAGATGAGTAAGTCACTTGGTAACGCAATTTATCTTTCAGACGATGCTGATACGGTTCAAAAGAAAGTAATGTCCATGTATACCGACCCAACACACATTAAGGTGAGCGATCCAGGTCATATTGAAGGAAACACTGTCTTTACCTACCTTGATATTTTTGATCCGGATAAGGAAAAGGTTGCTGAATTAAAGGAACAGTATCAAGCTGGTGGCCTTGGCGATGTTAAGATCAAGCGTTACTTAAACGATGTTCTTGAAACCGAACTTGAACCAATCCGAAAGCGTCGTGAAGAATACGCAAAGAACCTTGATTACGTCGACCAAATCCTTCAAGAAGGATCCGCCCACGCCAATGAAGTCGCTAACCAAACCCTCAAACAAGTCCGCGACGCAATTGGGATTAATTATTTTGATTAGAGTGTGAGCCGTGACGAATTAGCAACTGAGCACTAGAAAATCCCGGACGATGATTGTTTACAATCAAGGACGGGATAGCTAGGCGGAAGTTGCGGTCACGGCGAACCGATTTTGGCTATGTTGCATTAATAACGATTTCTCCGACGAACGACGTCTTGCCGTCGGAGTCGGAGGTCGTTAGCTCGAGGAAGGTTAGGGCGAGCACGTTTCAACTAAGTTGCCTAGCAGAGAGGCTGTTAGCTCTAGCAAGTTCCTGGCGAATGTTGTAGTAGGATGTCATCTAGGCGGAAGTTGCGGTCACGGCGAACACATTTCAGCTCAGTTTTACCTAGAACACTAATTCTAACAAGTCCCGAGTGAATAAGTTAGCCACATTTACATTCAAACACGACCCATAATTGTTAGTCCCAGCCCCTAACAAATATGGGTCGTTTTTTATCTGGTCAAATTTCACCAAGAACTAACCATAAAAAATAATCTTCCGTCCTTCCGATAGTTAACGGGTTCACACTCTGTTGAAGAACATGGTATTATTAAGAGGATATTAAATTTCGCTTTTTTCTAAATAAAATACAGATTATCGGAGGTGAAAATGGTGGAAGAAAACCTCGCGATTGTTGATCTTGGTTCCAATTCGACAAGGATGGCAATTACCGAAATTGCACCTGATGGTCGTTTTCGTGAAATCAAACGGGTCAAAGAGAATACTCGTCTTTCAGAAGGAATGGGCCGGGAGAAAGTGCTTCAGAAAAATGCAATGGATCGAACGATTGCTGCCTTAAAAAGGTTCAAGAAAATTTATTCGACGGTACCTAATATTCAGGTACGAGCAATTTCAACGGCAGCAGTTCGTCAGGCAAAGAATCGTCAAGAATTCTTAAACCGGGTCGAAAATGAAGTTGGTATTCACTTGCAAGTTCTTTCGGGGAAAAAAGAAGCATATTACGATTACCTGGGTGTCATTCGGACACTCAAACTCAACCACTGTTTAATTTTAGATGTTGGTGGCGCAAGTTGTGAGTTGATTTTAGTTCAGCAGCGGCGGGCACGGGACCTGATCTCACTTCCTGTTGGTGCAGTTAACTTATCCGAACAATTCCACTTAGGAGGGTATGTTCGCGCCACTGACCTGTTTCGGGCACAGGTTTCGATGAATGAACGGTTGACGAAAATTCCGTGGCTTCGTTATGCTACTCGGGTACCAATTGTCCTCTTGGGTGGTGCTAACCGAACGCTTGCACGAATGACTCGGGCCTACCATCATCATGGACGGCGCCATTCTTCAGGGTCGATTCATGGATATCAATTGTCTTCACGAGTTGTTTTTGCAACTTATCGGGAACTTTTAAGTAAGAACCTTGCCCAACGCAAACGTATGCCAGGATTAGAACCAGAACGGGCAGACATTATTATCGGCGGGATGCTGCCACTTGTTTCACTCTTGCAACGGAATAGTGATGGCCGGGTGATCTTCTCCGAAAGTGGTGTTCGTGAAGGAATTATCACCGAGTACGTTAACCAAAGGAAGAAACATCATGAGTAAAATGCAATGGGCACACGGCTTTTATCGGCTAACGCCTGAACAACGACGGCAAATACTTGCCGATCGTTATCGGCTTTCCCGGTCGGAACAGGAATTACTCGAACAGCATACAAGTGATTTAGGAAATGACTTGGTTGAAAATTACATTACTGATTACCCATTGCCAGAGGGGATAGTTACTAATCTAGTAGTTAATGGCAAGGATTATACTGTACCGCTTGTTATTGAGGAACCTTCAGTAATTGCGGCAGCTAATAATGGGGCGCAGCGGATAGCTAAGTCTGGTGGCTTTAAGGCAGAAAAAGCTTCACGAGCGCTGGTAGGCCAAGTAGTTGTTGAGTTGCCTAATGATCCAGAAGCTAAAATTAACTGGCTAAAGAATCAGGAATCAACATTAATTACAATTGCAAATGCCGCTCACCCATCAATGCAAAAGCGGGGCGGCGGTGCTAAGCAAGTTCGTATTCGTCAAGTTGGACGGTTCATTAGTATTGATTTGCTGATTGACGTTTGTCAGGCAATGGGCGCAAATACAGTTAATACGATGGCAGAAGCAGTTGCCCATTACTTGCGTGAAAATGGTGTTCATGTTGTTACTGCTATTCTCAGTAATTACGCCACGGATAGTTTGCAAACCGTAACTTGTAGTGTTGATTACGCGGAATTAGCGACGAAGCAGATGAGGGGCGAAGGAGTTGCCAAGCGGATCGCTGATTTAAGTGATTTGGCTCAGGTCGATCCATACAGGGCAGCAACCCATAATAAGGGCATCATGAACGGAATTGACGCTGCGTTGATTGCGAGTGGAAATGATTGGCGGGCAATTGAAAGCGGCGCTCATGCTTATGCTAGTCGTGATGGCCAGTATCGCGGCCTGAGCACATGGCAAATTAGTGATAATCACCTTGAAGGGAAATTAACTCTGCCAATGCCCGTTGGTGTAGTTGGTGGTTCAATCGGGCTGAATCCTTTGACGAGCCTCAATTACCATTTGAGTGGAATTCGGACTGCTCAAGAATTAGCCGCTGTGATTACTAGCTTAGGGTTAGCACAGAATCTGGCAGCGATCCGGGCATTAGCTACTACTGGGATTCAAGCAGGCCATATGAAACTTCAATACCGGTCTTTGGCGATTAGCGTTGGCGCAAAACAATCAGAAATCGAACAACTAGTAAAAGAACTTCGGCAGCAACCATATGTTGACCGTGAAGTTGCTAAACAATTATTGACAACGTTACGAAAGGGGTCCACCAATGAGTGAAGAACAAGAAATCAAGTTAAATGATGCAAATAAAGCCCTCCTCGACCAGGTTAATGAACTGTATCCAGAGGGGTCAGTCTTTGTTCAATTTAAGGGCAAGCGGGCTGGTTATGTTCGCCATGATCAAGCTACCCAGCAGACGATTCCAGGTGCTTTGGTAATTTTAGTAACTGATTTAACGGAACCAAACTATACAGCTTCCCACGAATTGCTGCACCTATTAATGCTTCTTCGGGGATTTCCGCAAATTTTCTTCCAGCTTTCTTTAGGTGACCGAGAACTTGATGAACAAATGATGATCATGTCGACGGATCTGTATAACGTTGCAATGCACCGGGTTGTGGTTGCGGAACAACGGAAGCATGGCTTCATTAATGAGCGGGTAGAAGAAGAGTATCTTAAGGGGGTTGAACATACATTAACTCCTGAAAGCGAAGACGATGATGAACGAGCTTTGCGGTTATTGACCTTGCTTGATGCATTAGTATTCTTTGGTGACCACTTGGCAAGATACGAGGAACAATTACAGAATAATTATCCTAAGGCATTGGCAGCAGCCAAAAAGATATATGCTGAAATTACAAAAAAGCCAATAAAGAACGCCTTTGACATGTGGCGATCGATTGTCAAAATTTATTCCTTGTATGATCAGCAAATGGAAGAATGGGGTCTTCCAGCATTAAATAATGATAAATTTACGACCCTTTCACCAGTATTAAGTGAACGTCAATTACGTCTTGAAGTTCGTCAGGTATTTGAAATTTTTAATTCTGGAATGAAGGACCGGAAGACCGGGAAGCCCGCCTATGTTGGCCTTCGACGGAATATTGGTCAAAATTCATTTACTACTGCTAAGCATTCGCCAGAAGAGTTTAAGCAGATTTATGATCAGCCCGTAAAGAAATTCTTAGAACAAAATCATATTCCATATATCATAAGGAAGTAATTTAATGGAACAAGCAGTACAGCAATTATTTGATAATGCTCAACGGATTGTGTTTTTAACTGGAGCAGGGGTTTCAACTGCCTCCGGGATTCCGGATTTTCGTTCTGCAAATGGATTGTATACTAAGGACCGGAATGCGGAGTATTATTTAAGTCACCGTTATTTTGTCAGTGATCCAGAAGGCTTTTATCAGTTTTGCAAGGAAAATTTATATTTCCCTGATGCTAAGCCGAATATCATTCACCAAAAACAGGCAGCCTTAACCCAGCAAGATCGGGCTACGGTAATCACTCAAAACATTGACAACCTGTACGAAGAAGCAGGAACTAAACACTTGATCGACTTTCACGGGAACCTTTTTAATGTCTACTGTGAAAAATGCCATGAAACTGTTTCGGTAGACGAGTATTTAAAGAGTCGGCTTCACCAAAAGGATGGCGGGGCACTGCGTCCTGATATTGTTCTTTACGATGAAGGGATTAAGCAGGAAAACATTATTAATTCCGTTCGCGCAATGCAACAGGCAGATCTGGTTGTCATTGTTGGAACTTCAATGAAGGTTTACCCATTTGCTGGCCTTCTTGAATACCGAAACCCAACTGCCAAGGTAGTAGCGATTAATCAGGAAGCCCTTCAGTTACCGTGTGATTTTGAAATGATCCAGACTGATGCAACTGAATTCTTCAAGGAATTACAAGTAAAATAAAAAAATGAAGCTGCCGTGCGCAAATCAACAAGACTAAACGCAAACTAGCAGCTTCTTTTTATTGAAACGAGGTAATTAATTGAAGTAGATCACTTTGCCAGCGACCTTAAATGGCATCCCCTGATGACGTTTTTCGTTACCACTCTTCTTTAGTGAAAATACGTTCCGAATAGTCTTTGTAGTTAATGACATTTTGATCGCTCCTTTCATTTTTGGACACTCATTGTTTCCACCTTCAAGATATCATGAACGATCACAGAATGGAACAACTCTAAGAAGACGTCTCATTTCTTAAAAGGCTATTTTTGTATATTTTGCGTGGAATTAGTGGAAATTGTGCATAAAAGTGATGATGGCGGCAATTAATTGCCAGAATAAATGAGTATAGATTTATTTTTGAGAAAATAAGAAATCGCTGAGAATACAAGGGAGGGAAAATAAATGAAAATTACAATGGGGTTGACAACATGGACTGAACACCCAGCGTTAATCAATGGCGAGCAACGGCCAGTGACGCTAAACGAGTATGCCCAACACCTGCCAACGGTTGAAATTGATACTTTTTTCTACGCGTTGCCCCAAATGGCGACGATTCAGAACTGGCTTTCCCAAGTACCAAGTGAGTTTCAGTTCATTATTAAGGCTCATCAGGGAATGACTCTCCATCAGCGAAATCAGGAAAAGGGTGAATTAGCACTATTATTTCAGCAGTATCGACGAACGATTGCGCCATTGATTGCTACTGGGCAGTTAAAAACAATTCTTTTCCAATTTCCACCGTACTTCGATGCGGAAGTAAAGGATATTGAATATTTAAAGCTGGTTCGTGACTGGCTTGGTGACTTACCAATTGCAATTGAGCTCCGTAACAATTCGTGGTATCGACCGGGAGTGGTTGATTCGTTAGTCTCATATTGCCAGGATCTGCAATTTACCCTAGTTGCCGCGGATGAACCTCATGATACAGTTACGTCCGTTCCGTTTTACCTCGCAACGACCAATCCTAAACTAGCAATGATTAGGCTACATGGCCGTAACAGAAAAGGCTGGGATAACGCGGGAAAAGAATGGCGGAAGACGCGGACGCTTTATCGTTATACGCAAGAAGAGCTAGCCGGTTTTGCTCAAAAGATTAGTCAGGTTAATCCTCAACCGCAGGAACTCTGCGTAATCTTTAATAACAATTCTGGTGGGGATGCCGCACCTAATGCTCTTCAATTGCAAAAGTTAATGGGAGTTAAATTTAGCGACCTTGCCCCGCGGGATCCTCAACAACTAGATCTCTTTTGAGGTTGGAGTGGGTTGCGGATAATGCTATACTAAAGATTAATTAAAAATTAGGAATTAATAAGAAAGAGGGGCCTCATATGGCTGAACAAAAACCAACTTATTACATTACAACGCCAATTTACTATCCATCTGGTAAATTACATATTGGTAATACATATACGACCGTTGCTTGTGACGCTGAAGCGCGTTATAAGCGTTTAATGGGCTATGATGTTTTCTACTTAACCGGAACTGATGAACACGGGTTAAAGATTGAACAGAAAGCTGAAAAACTGGGCAAACAGCCACAAGAATACGTGGATGAAATGGCTGCCGGAATTAAGAAGCTTTGGAAGACAATGGAGATCACTAATGATAAGTTTATTCGGACAACGGATGACTATCATGAGAAAGCTGTCCAAAAAATCTTCCAAAAGTTTATTGACCAGGGCGATATTTATAAGGGTAAATATAAGGGCTGGTATTCAGTTGATGATGAAGAATACTTCACTGAAAGCCAATTAGCTGAAGTTTACCGTGATGACGATGGTAATGTAATCGGGGGGAAGGCTCCTTCTGGTCACGAAGTTCAACTGGTTGAAGAAGAATCATACTTCTTTAAGATGAGCAAGTATTCTGACTGGTTGATGAACTATTATAAAGAACACCCTGACTTTATTGAACCGCACACTCGGGTTAACGAAATGGTTAATAACTTCTTAAAGCCGGGCCTTGAAGACCTTGCTGTTACCCGGACCTCCTTTAACTGGGGAGTTAAGGTGCCTAATGATCTTAAGCACGTCGTTTATGTTTGGATTGATGCGTTATCCAACTATATTACAGCTTTAGGCTATGGTTCTGATGATGACAGCCTCTTTAAGAAGTACTGGCCAGCTGATGTTCACATGGTTGGAAAAGAAATCGTTCGTTTCCATACGATTTATTGGCCAATCATGCTCCATGCTCTTGGACTACCGCTACCCAAGCATGTTATCGGCCACGGCTGGTTGACGATGAAAGACGGGAAGATGTCTAAGTCAAAGGGAAACGTCATTTATCCTGAAACGTTAGTTGATCGTTACGGCCTGGATGCTACCCGTTACTACCTCTTAAAAGCAATGCCATTTGGTAATGATGGGGTCTTCAGTCCAGAAGACTTTGTTGATAAGGTCAATTACGATCTAGCTAACGATTTGGGGAACTTACTGAACCGGACCGTTGCCATGATTAATAAGTATCAAGATGGTAAGCTAGTTGCTCAAAATGACGCCACAACTGAATATGATGATGATCTTGAACAAACTGCCGCTAATGCAATTGCTGAATTTAAAGCAGAAATGGATCGGGTTCACTTTGCCGATGCCTTATCAGCTGTTTGGAAATTAGTTGCTCGGGCTAACAAGTACATTGACGAGACTGAGCCATGGGTATTAGCTAAGGACGAAAGTAAGAAGGCTGAGTTATCTGATGTTATGACTCACCTTGCCAAGAGTTTACGGATAATCGCTGCATTAATTCAACCAGTAATGACCCACGCACCAAAGGAGATTGTGACCCAGCTCGGCCTTGAAGGAACGAACCTTGAATTGACTGACTTACAATTTAACGATTTCCCTGAAACTGCCCAAGTGGTTGCTAAGGGAACACCAATCTTCCCTCGACTTGATGTTAAGAAAGAAGTTGAGTTCATTAAGAGCCAAATGAGTGCTAACCAAAAGCAAAAGGGACGTAAAGCAATGGAACAAGCAAAGAAAGAAGCGCAAAAAACAATGAGTGAAGAAGAAACAACTGGTAAGAAGCAAATTCGGATTGATGTTTTTGATAAGGTTGAATTAAAGGTTGCTCAAATTACTTCAGCAGATCATGTTGAAGGAGCAGACAAGCTGTTGAAGTTCCACATGGATGATGGGACTGAAGATGGCCGGCAAATTCTTTCGGGAATTGCCGAATGGTATCCAGATCCATCTGTTCTTGTTGGCAAGAAGGTTCTGATTGTTGCTAATTTGAAGCCACGGAAGATGCGTGGAGAAGTTAGCCAAGGAATGCTTCTATCTGCGGAAAAGGATGGTAACGTAACTGTTGTGACTGTTCCTGACTCACTCGTTCCTGGGATGGGCGTTGAATAATCAGGTTACCCAATGAGTAAACAACATAAAAACTGGCGTCAAGTTTATGATTCGCATACGCATCTAAACGATGACGCCTTTTATGATGATGTTCCAGCATTTGAAGCCCGAGCTGCCCATTATGGGGTCACCCAAATGAATATTGTAGGTTCAAATACCGTCTTGAATGAACGGGCGATTAAGCTGGCCCATGAATACGATAATCTTCATGCAATTATCGGCTGGCACCCAGAAGATATTCGTTCATATACTGATCAGACTGAGAAAAAACTAATTGAGCAATTGCAGGATCCTCTAGTTGTGGGAATTGGTGAAATTGGGTTGGACTACTTTAATGACCAAAAATCACCCCATGATCGTCAACAAGAAATTTTTGCCCGACAGTTAGAAATTGCCCGTCAATTGAAGCTCCCGGTTTCAATCCATGTCCGGGACGCTCTTGAAGATGCTTATGCAATCCTTCGTGATTCTCATATTGATGAATTTGGCGGGGTAATGCATAGCTTTAATGGTTCGCCTGAAATGGCAGAAAAGTTCATGGAATTAGGGATGGCAATCTCTTTTAGCGGGGTTGTTAGTTTCAAAACAGCTGAAGAGGTTCACCAAGCTGCATTAGCGGTTCCGTTAGATCGGTTGATGGTTGAAACCGATGCTCCTTACCTAACACCGATTCCGTACCGGGGAAAGGAAAACGAGCCCGGCTTTAATAAGTTTGTGGTTGACGCAATTGCAAAGTTAAAGAATGTTGATGCGGAATTGGTTGCTTACAAAACTTTTCATAATGCTGAAAGACTATTTTTAACGAAGAGAGAGCCAAATGAAGAAGATTAAAGAAGTAATCGTCGTTGAAGGAAAGGACGATACCAAGCAAATCCTAAAAGCGGTTAATGCCGATACCTATGAGACTAACGGGTCGGCATTATCGGCAGCTGATATTGACCGGTTGAAAAAGCTTCAGGAAACAAGAGGATTAATCGTGTTTACTGATCCAGACTTTAATGGCGAACGAATTCGTAAAATGATTAGCAACGCAATCCCAGGGGTTAAGCATGCCTTTATTCGTCGTGATCAGGGCGTTCCTGAATTTAAGGGAAGTCTTGGCGTTGAGCATGCAACACCGGAAGTGATTAGGAGTGCCCTAGAAAAACTTTATACTCAGGGAACAGTAGCGGATGCCGAGATTACTAGCGCTGATTTAAAAGCAGCTGGCTTAACCGGGAAGCAAAATTCTCGTTACCGGCGTGAGCGTCTTGGGCAGATTCTCGGGATTGGCTATGGAAATGGTAAGCAACTCTTAAAACGGCTGAATATGTTTCAAATTCGCCGACAAGATTTTGAAGATGCCGTTCATCAATTGGATCAGGAGGAAGCAAAATGAGTGAATCAGCACAAATTGGTAGCCGGAAAACAACCCGTTCAATTCTGAATGAATATGGCCTTCATGCCAAGAAGGGGTTTGGCCAGAACTTTCTGACTGATCCGGCAATCCTTCAGCGAATTGTTGAGGCTGCTGAGGTTACAACCGCTGATAACGTGATTGAGATTGGACCAGGAATCGGGGCGTTGACTGAAAAGTTAGCGCAGGCTGCCGGCCAGGTAGTTGCCGTTGAAATTGATCAAGACTTGATTCCCGTTTTAGAGAAGACCTTAGCTCCCTACGATAATGTGACGGTAATTAATCAGGATATTCTAAAAGCCAATTTACCTGAATTAATTCAGCAACGGTTTACCGACCCAACCAAACCAATCAAGGTAGTTGCTAACCTACCGTACTACATTACTAGCCCAATTCTGATGAACTTGCTGGCTAGTCCGGTAGAGTGGTCATTAATTACTGTTATGATGCAAAAGGAGGTTGCCCAGCGGCTTACTGCTAAACCAGGGACAAAACAGTATGGTGCTTTAACCTTAGCAATCGAATACCAGATGGATGCAGAAGTTGCCTTTAACGTTTCTCGTCATTCATTTATTCCAGCACCAAACGTTGATTCTTCAATTGTGGTTCTTAAGCAACGTCAGCAGCCGTTAACAACTAAGCCCTTTGATAAGCAAAAATTAATGGGTTTTATTCGGGGATGCTTTGCTCACCGGCGGAAGAGTCTCTGGAATAATTTACAAACTATCATTGGTAAAGACGAAAATATAAAAGCAAAAATGACAAAAGTTTTGGAAAAAATCGAGATCTCACCACAACTTAGGCCAGAAAAGCTGACCTTAGCCCAGTTTATCAACCTTTTGAATGCCCTGCATCAAGAAAAATTAATTTAAAATACGATTGAATTATTACTGAACTTGTGATAAAATTTTGACTTTTATACGGAATTAGCGTATAGTTCAGCCTGTGAGGTGAGATGTGTGGCTAAAAGTATTTTAGAGATTAAACAAGAACTTGAGGGTCGTGTTGGCCAACGAGTTCTGGTAACTGCTCAAGCAGGCCGGAAGCGTATTGCTAAGCATCATGGAGTACTTAGTAAAACTTATCCAGCAATCTTTGTCGTTCACGTTAATGAAGGACAAGGGCAAATTAGCCGGATCAGTTACAGTTATACTGATCTCTTAACACAAAATATCTCGATTGATTTCGAAGATGAAGAAGCGCAAGCATAAAATAGGCGATGAAGAGTCGTGATAGGAGTTGCTAAAGACTTTTGTCACGGCTTTTTAGATCTCCTAACTTCTTTCCCAGCTTTCTCTCTGCTATAATCAAAGTAACTATTTGACTAAACGGGGAGGTGTTCTGAATGCTGATCACTGAAAAAGCACCGGCAAAGCTTAACCTAAGCTTAGATTCGCCGATGAGATACCTCGATGGGATGCCAAAATGGGATATGGTAATGGTTTCTGTTGATCTGGCTGACTATGTTTCAATTGAAATTGCTGACCGGCCGGGAAACATTAAAGTATATACAGACAGCAGTTTTCTTCCCAACGACCAACGAAATCTTGCATTTCAGGCTGCCAATATTTTACGTAATCGATTTCACCATCGGGAAGCATTAATAATTAATATTAAGAAACACATTCCAGTTGCTGCGGGACTAGGCGGTGGTTCTTCTGATGCTGCCGCGGTATTGCGAATTTTGAATTCAGCCTGGGAACTTGGCCTTTCGTTAGAAGAATTAGCACGGCTATCACTTTCAATTGATTCAGATGTTCCGTATTGTGTATATGGTAAGCTGGCTCACGTAACCGAACATGGTGAAAAAATTGAGTTACTACCACCACAACCCCATTACTGGGTGGTAATTGCCAAGCAGCAGATTAGCGTGTCAACTCCGCAAATATTACGGCAAATTGATTATACGCAGATTGATCACCTAAATAATTCACTGTTACTTCAAAGTTTACGGGATGGTGATTGGCAGACGGCAACTAAGTATATGGGAAACGTTCTGGAACCACTAACGATGCATTATTACCCAGAAATCAAACGATTGAAGGATAAGATGCTTGCTTTGGGGGCAGATGTTGCACAAATGAGCGGAACCGGGCCATCGGTTTTTGCAATTTGCCATACCGAATCGCGAGCACGACGGGTTCAGAATGGAATTCGGGGCTTTTGTCGAAACGTTAATATTGTTACGTTATTATAATTTGTAACTGGACGTCTTCTAATACTGAAGAAAAGTCCAGTTATTTTAATGAACATTAAGCAAAAGACGAACATTTATGTTAAAATCAAAGGCAATTAATACTTTTGGAGGATTAGATATGAAGGTTAGACGTAGTAACCGCCTTGTCGATATGACAAGATACTTGATGGAACATCCCCGTTCGCTCGTTTCACTCAAATTCTTTGGGGAACGGTATGATTCTGCTAAGTCTTCAATTAGCGAAGACCTTAGTATTATTCGGCACACTTTTCATTCTTGGGGAATGGGACGACTAGAAACAATTCCTGGAGCAAGTGGTGGTGCTGTATTAACGCCATTTTATTCAAAAGAAAATGCAGAAAAAGCCATTGCTGACCTTGTTGATGCGGTGAGCGATGATACCCGGCTGTTACCTGGAGATTATGTTTACCTGTCAGACTTAATTGGTCGGCCGGATATTTTGCGGCGGGTTGGTCGGTTAATTGCCACTCAATATGTTGATCAAGATGTTGATGTTATTATGACGGTTGAAACCAAGGGAATTCCGATTGCGCAAAGTGCTGCTATGTACTTGAATAAGCCATTTGTAATTGTGCGGAATAGCTCGCATATCACTGAAGGGCCAACCGTGAGTGTTAACTATGTTTCTGGTTCTGTAAAACGAATTAAGAAGATGGAGTTATCACGCCGAACCCTTTCAGCGGGAGCAAACGTGGTTGTTGTCGATGACTTTATGAAGGGTGGCGGAACCCTGAACGGGATGAAGTCACTGATTAAGGAATTCGATGCTAACTTAGTCGGAATGACTGTTTTGGCTGAGGGTGAAGTTACTGGTAAACGATTAGTAGATAACTGTACGTCTTTGCTTAAGGTCAATGCGGTGGACGATGAGAAAAAGACAATCCAGGCTGGACCAGGAAGCTTTATTAAAGATGTTTTTGAGAAGGAGTAAAGTAGCAAAATGAAGCGGAATGCGATTATTTTAGCAGCCGGTAAGGGAACCCGTATGCGTTCAAAGTTATATAAGGTCTTACATAAGGTATGTGGAAAGACAATGGTGGAACATGTTGTCGGTCAACTTGAAAAAGCTGATATTGAAAATATTATTACCATTGTTGGTTTCGGTGCCGAAAAGGTTGAAGAGGTTGTTGGTAACCGGACTAAGTTTGCCTTACAAAATGAACAGTTGGGGACTGGACACGCAGTAATGCAAGCCAAGGATCTTTTAGCGAACGAAGATGGGGAAACCATTGTTGTAAGTGGTGATACACCTTTATTTACTGCTGATACTTTTAAGAAGTTATTTGAATACCACGAACAACGTCATGCTGCTGCAACGATTCTTACGTCTGTAGCACCTGACCCAACAGGTTACGGTCGAATTGTTCGCAATGACGTGGGAATTGTTGAACGGATTGTGGAACAAAAGGATGCTACGCCAGAAGAACAAGCAATTCATGAAATTAATACGGGTGTTTACTGCTTTGATAACAAGAAGCTCTTTGCTGCTCTAAAGAATATTAATAACGACAATGCTCAGGGTGAATACTACCTTACTGATGTAATTGAAATCTTGAAGAATGAACAAGAAATCGTTACTGCATACAAGATGTCAGATTTCGATGAATCAATGGGGGTTAATGATCGGGTTGCTCTTGCTCGTGCTAATAAGATTATGCGCAAGCGGATTAACACTAAGTTAATGGAATCTGGAGTTACAATGTTGGATCCAGAAACTACCTACATTGATGACGGTGTTCAAATCGGTCAGGATACGGTTATTGAAGGTGGAGTGGTCATTAAGGGCAAGACCACAATTGGTAATGAATGCTACATTAGTGCGCATTCACGAATTGAAGATTCCACTATCCACGATGGGGTAACCATTACCTCATCAACCCTTCAAGAAGCTGAAATGCATGATGGCAGTGATATTGGACCTAATAGTCATCTTCGGCCAGCTGCTGAAATTGGCAAGAACGTTCACATTGGTAATTTCTGCGAAGTTAAGAAAGCCTTTATTGGTGAAGGAACGAAGGTTGGTCACTTAACTTACATTGGGAATGCTACTCTTGGTAAGGATATCAATGTTGGCTGCGGTGTTGTTTTTGTTAATTATGATGGTAAGAATAAATACCATACTAATGTTGGCGACCATGCCTTCATTGGTAGCAACAGTAACTTGGTTGCCCCAGTTAATTTGGCTGCCAATGCGTTTGTTGCAGCGGGCTCCACAATTACGGACAATGTTGAAGAATATGATATGGCAATTGCCCGGGCACGTCAGGTTAATAAGGAAAATTACGCTAAGAAATTGCCTTGGTAAGGTTTCTGCTCTTGCTTTTTGTGTGGCAAATTTATATCATTAAAGTGTTGGTATAATAATGTTTGTCGCACACATAATTTTTATTAAAGGGACTGGAGATTAATTTTCCGGTTTCCCAGTTTTGAATTAATCCAGTGGAGGATGCAATGACTACTAATCATTATTTTGACCCTAAGTTGAAGATTTTTGCTTTGAATTCAAACCGACCACTTGCCGAAAAGATCGCGGAACATGTTGGCGTTGAATTGGGTAAGTTGTCCGTTGACCGTTTTAGTGATGGTGAAATTCAAATTAACATTGAAGAAAGTGTTCGTGGTGATAATGTCTACGTTATCCAATCTACCTCAGCACCCGTTAATGATAATTTGATGGAACTATTGATTATGGTTGACGCTTTACGTCGTGCTAGTGCAAAGACCATCAATGTGGTAATTCCTTACTATGGTTACGCACGTCAAGACCGGAAAGCACGTAGTCGGGAACCAATTACTGCTAAGTTAGTAGCGAATATGTTACAAAATTCTGGTGTTGATCGGGTAATCGCCTTAGATCTTCATGCTGCTCAAATTCAAGGGTTCTTCGATATTCCAGTTGATCACTTGATGGGAGCGCCATTATTGGCTGAATACTTTATTAAGGAGGGCGTTGCTCAAGATGCTGTTGTAATTTCACCAGATCATGGTGGGGTTACTCGAGCACGGGCATTAGCTGAATTCTTAAAGTCACCAATTGCGATTATTGATAAGCGTCGTCCACGAGCAAACGTCGCTCAAATTATGAACATCATCGGGGATGTTAAGGGTAAAAAGTGTATCATGATTGATGACATGATTGATACTGCTGGAACCATTACCTTGGGAGCCCAAGCCTTAATTGATGCCGGAGCAAAAGAAGTTTATGCTTCCTGTACCCATGCGGTACTTTCGGGTCCAGCGATCGAACGGTTAGACAATTCGCCAATTAAAGAGGTTGTTGTGACTGATTCAATCCAACTGCCAAAGGAAAAGCAAATTGATAAGATTAAGCAAGTATCAGTTGCCCCGCTTATTGGAGCAGCTATTAAGCGGATTAACGAAAATCGGCCGGTTAGCCCATTATTCAAGAAAGTATTTAAGAGTGCGGAAATTTAATTATATAGAGAGCTTGATTCCCGCAATTATAAATTTGAAAATTATCGGTAATAATTAGAAGCTGAGAAAAAACGTTTTGCTTTTTCTCAGCTTCTTCATTTTTAACGATATTCTTAAGAGCAAGGTCGAGAAGAGTAGTAGTGAATTCAGCATGGTATAATTATTGGTGGAGAAAAAGGAGGAGTAATTATGACAGTAAATAAGTTCTTCAAGAATGTTTCAGTAGGTGCTGCTGCGCTGACTCTTGTTCTAACGTTAGCCGGATGCGGTAATAGTCAATCGGCTAGTTCTCAGAAGAGCTCATCTGCCAATAGCAGTACTCAGTCGTCTGAAAATGACTCAACTAAGGCGGTTCGTTCAGCTAACCGTTCAATTCGGAATAATAACTTTCAAGCAGCATACGATAATTTAAATAACACCAATAATCGTTCAAATGAAGCTAATAATTTAAAGGATGATTTACAAAATTATTTAACTGCTAAGCGCGCATATGATAATGGTGATTACCAAACTGCCTCTAACAATTTGAAACCATTAAAGTCTACCAGCACAGCAATGCGGGATGCTTATACGACGCTTCAATCTAAGATTAACAAGAAGCAAAATGCTAAGACCACAACAAGTTCCTCTTCTAGTCAGCGGATCGCAAATCAACAAGCATCTGCTAAGACGAGTGATAGTGTTGTCGAAGCCTTTGCAAATAAGATGGGCTTCACAGGCGAAAAGGGCTATTCAATTATCCCAACATCTGCTAACGGGAATGTTTATAAGTTAGAAGTTCGGCAAAATAATAGTGATAATACTGTTTCCAACATGATTGGAATTTATCAATACAACAGTCAAACCGGTGCGGTTACTAAATTACAATAAGACATAGGCAATGGGAGTATGGCAGAAGTCATTTATAACTTCGTAGGCACAACAAGAGGGTCTCTAGCGTTCGGCTTTACTAGAACGTTAGAGACCCTCTTGTTGTATCGTCTATTAGCTTTTTATATAAGTAATAGGAATTACGTCACAACTTTTTTTATTTCAGGTGGGTGAAGATAGATGTGTACAGTATTAACGCTAGATCAGGAAAAACTGTTTGGTCGGACCATGGACTTTCCACCTCGGACACCGTGGCGATTAACGTTTTTACCAGCTGGTTATCGCTGGCGTCCTGCAAGTGAAGAACAACCAATTGATAATCGTTATGCTATTTTGGGCGGGATGCGTCTTGTCAGTAACCATTACCTGATTGGTGACGGAATTAATGCTCAGGGACTGGTTTGTGCTGAACTCTTTTTCCCGATAGCGGCTAGTTATGAGCAAGCAGACTCCAGGAAGCTAACATTAACCCCACAGGACTTTATCCATTGGGTTTTAGCAAGTCATGCTACGGTCCGAGAAGTGATTGATGATTTAGAAAACATTAGCGTTGTAAAGGAACGGTGGTTTGATGGGGTGCAATATCCATTTCACTGGCTATTAATGGATTCGACAGGGACTTATGGAATTGAGCCGTTAGCTGGTAAGCTGGTAGTGTTTAAAAATGTGGTTGGTGCATATACTAATACTCCAGCTTATCCGGTTCAGATAGAGAAATTAAACCACTATCTTGGCAATGATTCAGCGTCTCAATTTACAACGCAAACAAAGACTGGTTTAGCTAAAATGAGCGCCAAAATTACTGGTCGAAATTCAAGCGACCGCTTTATTTTGGCAGCTCAGGCGCGTTGGGGGAGTAAAATATCAACGGTTGACGGGTTAAAATCCTTTCTTCAATCCGTCACAATCCCTAAAAATGCTCAACATTCGCACAACTATACTCATTATCAGGCAATTATTAATCAACAAACTGGGGAATATAGTTTTTACAATCAGATGACTGGTAAAGTGACAACTGATAATATAAAAAAACTCGCTTGAGAAAAAGAAATTCAGCGATTTGAATAGAAAATAACTACGAAGCTGGGAATTAACTTTCTCGGAGGGACGGTTGACTAACCTAGAACGATGAATGATGATGAAATCATCATTCATCGTTCGTAGCCGAATAGGCTTGCTTCGCTGCGTTAGGCTCGAGTCCCTCAGTTACGATACGAGGTGAGCCTATTTGGATTCCCGCGATTAGACTCTATAGGTTCGGAGAGCGCTAAATATGGAAAGAGGATGAAAAAAACGCTTGGTTTTTTCCATCCCCGTGGTTATTTTTTCAACTTTGCTTAACGTAAAACGTACTTTTCAACTGCCTTGCCGACACCGTCGTTATTATTAGTGTCAGTAATTACATCAGCGACTGCCTTAGTTTCGGGAACGGCATTTCCCATTGCTACACCAATTCCGGCATATTCAATCATTGAATTATCGTTTTGAGCATTTCCAAGAGCCATTACTTCGTCTTGCTTAATGCCGAGCTCTTCACTCAATGCTTTAAGGGTACTTCCCTTACTTGCCCGGTGGTTAATAATTTCTAGGTAAAAGTCTTCACTGCGAATAACCGTGAACCGATTGCCAAACTCCTGAATAAACTTAGCTTGAACTCGATCTAACTCGTCTTTATTGCCTAACATCATTCCCTTGGCAAGAACATACTGATCCTGCGTATGTGCCATCTCATCAAGCGAACGAACCCGGACAGGCATACTTACCAGGTCGGATTCATGAATTGTCCACGGACTGAGGTCACGGTTAGTCGTGTAGATATAATCACGAGATTCAAATTGTGATTTAACATTATTCTTGGTACAGAAAGATTGCCAGTCAATGTAGTCATCAAAGGATAACGTATAGTTAACAAGGACTCTTTCATTAGTTGATTGAGCGAGAGCACCGTTAAAACTAATTACGTATTCGTCATCCTGGTGGTTTAAGCCGAGTTCTGTAAGGTAAGCATTAACTCCAGTCATCGGCCGACCAGTACAAAGAACGACTTTAACCCCTTGCTGCTTAGCGGCTTCGAGGGCTTCTTTAGTTTTAGGGGTAATTTGTCGCTGGTCGTTAATCAGGGTTGCGTCAATATCAATTGCTACTAGTTTAATGGTCATTGTTTACGCTCCTTTGGGTTAATAATGTGGTTGTTTTGAATATAACTTTGAAATTCTTCATAGATTGGCTCAAAGATTTCAATATCTTGGTGTTCATTAAGCATTTCTTTAGGAAAGAAGAATCGTTGGTCTCCAGCTTCTTTGCCAGAAACACTTGCCACAAGCGTGCTAACCTGTGACAGTTCGATTAAGTTGCTGTTTGGCTGGATTAATTCAATTTGAGTTTGTGGATTTGAATTTTGCGGGTTATAAGTATCGTAAGGAAGCTTAAAACTATCATTAACAGCGGTGTAGTAATCACTATTGAATCCTGCCGTTTGGATTAGCTTCCGCAACTTTGGCAAAAGCGGCTTGGATTTCTCATCGTACAAGGCAGACTTCAGTGGTCGTCGGTTGAGAAATCTTCTAGCGAGGTCATTAAGGATCTCATCTCGTGAGTGAGTCCAATGATTAAAGTAGGTAGTAAGAACACCGTCATCAAGAGCAAGGTAGTCGTCCAACGTGAATCGATTATTGAAAAATGGCATCAGCATATAGGGAGTGAATTCTGGTTCAAATTCACTTGGGTGCTGATAAATATACTTGGCTCGTTTTAAAAGGTGATCAAGGATTACTTCCATTGAGCGAGAAACGGGGTGGAAGTAAATCTGGAGGTACATTTGTAGCCGACTGATAATATAATCTTCAACCGCGTGCATTCCTGAAATATCAAAGGCAATCCCGCTCTTGATGGGCCGCATCATGAGAAGAACCCGGTCGAGGTCGAATTTTCCATAATTAGTTCCGGTATAGTAGGAATCCCGTTGTAAATAATCCATTCGGTCTGCGTCAACCTGACTGGAAATCATTTGAACAACTTGGGGGTTATGGTAAGTATGATCGATTACGCTCGCAACTTCTTCTGGAAAAGTTGGGGAAACCCGGCTTAGAATCCGGTTAACGTTGGTTGACGAGCTAGTAATAATTTCCCGGGTAATTGCTTCGTGATCCGTGTGAAAAATGTGTTCGAAAGTGTGGGAATAGGGGCCGTGACCAAGATCATGCAAGAGAGCGGCACAAAGCGCAACGGGACGTTCCCGGTCGTCCCAGAGACCATCACCAGATTTGCGAGTTGGGTAATTTCTTTGGAACCTGTTGCACATTCTTCGTGTGATTTCATAAACCCCTAAACAGTGACCAAACCGGGAATGTTCTGCACCGTGAAAAGTGAGCGAGGAAGTTCCCAATTGTTTGATTCGTCGTAATCGCTGGAACTCTGGAGTATTAATTAAGTCGAGCAGGATCTGGTTATCGACAATGATTTGCCCATGAATCGGGTCCCGAAAGACTTTTTCTTTAGCTAATTTTTCATCCTGAAAGGACATTTATTTATTCCTCCCCTGAAGGCGTTCTTGAAGACGGGTGATTGTTGATAATTCTTGGCCTAGGTACTGGATAAATTCCCGTGACCACATTGTTTGTTGTAGTTGTTGTTCTCCACGATCATTAAAAATATTTAACAGGCGTTGCCTAGCGTCGTTGAGACTTAATGGTTTGCCAAGCAGTTCTTCGAGGGTGGTCATTGATGTTGGCCAAATATCTGGGAAGTGCCATTTATTTTCTTCATTTTGTAGTCCCTTGGTATAGAAATCGCGGATTACTTCTCCCCGTAACATTTGAGGACCATTGACACTAAGGTACAGCATCACAACTACTCCTGATTTGTTCCGGCGTTGGGACATTCCACCAATTTTTTGCCCATTAACGCTAAGATCAAAGGTCCCGGGACAGTATGAATGGGTAATTTCGCCGGTTTTAATTGTCAGTTCAGGATAGGCAGCGCTAACCACATCGGTCATTACTTGGTAGGCTTCATCAATTTTAAGCTCATCGCCAATGACGTGCCATGGAAGGAAAATAGAAAAATTGAGGATCCCAGAGTCACTGGCAACGGCAAGACCACCTGAATTACGAATAAAATAGTGCAGTCCTTTATTAGAAAGGTAGTTTAATGCGGTGGAAAGGTATGGAAGTCGCTGATCCTTTAATCCTAAAATAATCGTGTCTTCTAGTGTCCAGAAATGAAGAACGGGGGATGCTAATTGATCACTGGCGCGGAGGATCGCATTAGTATATGTAAATGAAGAAAGATTATTTGCTGGTTTTAATGGTTGGTCAAAGAGCTCAACGTGTTGGTTTGAAATGTTAATCATAATTAATTCTTCTTTTCTATAAATACTGGTATTATTTAACATTTTCATTATACTAAACTAGGTTGAATAATAACATTCAGAGACAAAAAACAGTTATAATCAGGGCAAGATATTTAATAAATGGGAGGTCCTTAGTATCAAACGTGTAGTGCCAGTTCATATTCAATTAACGACCACGATGGAACAAGATGGTCAGCGTGACCAATACCATTTTGACGAACAGGGACAATTTGTTGAATTAAATGGTAAGTATTATCTGCGCTATCAGGAACATCAAGACGGAACAGCTACTCCGGTTCAGTTTCGCCTTGGAACGGACCAGCTTCACTTAAGGCGAAGCGGTATCCGGGAAACAGACTTTGAATTTCAATTATCAGCACCGACAAAAACCCGTTACCGAACAGAATATGGGATTATTGGAATGCTGGTTACAACAAACCGGTTAGCAGTAGAATTTGATCCACAAGACGTTAATGGTTCAATCGATTTGGAATACCAATTAACCGCGAATGAACAATTAATTGGAACTTACCAAGTTCAATTGCAATTTGCTGCCTAGCATTGTATACTGTAGTTTAGACTTTTGAAGGGATGTGCACCAATTTGGATTTAAAGATTTTTGACGGCCAAGACAAATCAGAACTTTCAATGATCGAAGTTGCCCACGCTATTCTCGCACACCACGGCGAAGCAATGGCATTTGTTGATTTAACTAATGAAGTTCAACAATACCTTGGTAAGAGTGATGAAGAGATTCGTGAACGACTTTCTCAGTTTTACACTGATTTGAACATTGACGGCAGTTTTATCTCCCTCGGTGATAACACTTGGGGTCTGCGTGCATGGTACCCATACGAATCAATCGACGAAGCAACCGTTGGTGAAAATGAAGATGATGAAGAGGACGATCGTCCAAAGACAAAGCGTCGTAAGGTTAATGCCTTCTTAGCTGACTCTAACTCTGATGATGATGTTATTGATTACGATAACGATGATCCTGAAGATGAAGATCTTGATGATCAGGATGATGACGATAACACAGATTATGATGATGACGACGATGATGACGACGATGATGATGGCCTTGATGATGGTATTGAAGGTCAATTATCTGAGCTGCAAGACGACGATGACGATGATGAAGAATAATTTTTAATATTTTGTTCTTGACTATCTGATGCCGAGCCTGTATTATCTTTCTTGGGCGCCTGTGAATTACAGGTAATCGTTCGTTAAAATGTTGGCTCCCTGTTTCAGTAGAAATGGGGAGTCTTTTCTATATTATTAACCCCATTAAAAAACAAAAAGGAGAAAATTACGCGATGACTAAATACATTTTTGTAACCGGTGGAGTTGTATCATCACTAGGCAAGGGAATTGTTGCTGCTTCCCTGGGTCGCCTATTAAAGAACCGTGGCTTAAAGGTTGCTATTCAAAAATTTGATCCATACATTAACGTTGATCCAGGAACCATGAGTCCATACCAACACGGTGAGGTTTTTGTTACTGATGATGGAACCGAAACTGATTTGGATTTAGGTCATTATGAACGGTTTATTGACAACGACTTAAACAAGTACTCAAACGTTACAACTGGGAAGATTTACTCTGAAGTATTACGGAAGGAACGTCGTGGTGATTACTTGGGTCGAACTGTTCAAGTTATTCCACACATTACTAACGCAATCAAGGATAAGATTAAGCGTGCGGGTGAAAGTACTGACGCTGAAGTTGTTATTACCGAAATTGGTGGAACCGTTGGTGATATTGAATCACAACCATTTATGGAAGCTATTCGCCAAATGAAGGAAGAAGTCGGCGATGACAATGTTTTATACATTCACACGACCTTAGTTCCATACCTTCGGGCAGCTGGTGAAATGAAGACCAAGCCAACTCAGCACAGTGTTCGTGAATTACGTGGTTTAGGAATTCAGCCAAACATCCTGGTTGTTCGGACCGAAAAACCAATCACTGATGAAATGCGGACCAAGATTGCCCTATTCTGTGATGTTGATCCTAAAGCCGTAATTGAATCAATGGATGTAAATACGTTATACGAAATTCCATTAAACCTTCAAAAACAAGGGATGGATCAATTAGTAGTTGACCACTTTGGCCTTGATTGTCCAGTTGCTGACATGCGTGAATGGACTGATATGGTAAACCACATCGAAAATGATTTGAAGAAGACCGTTAAGATTGCCATGGTCGGTAAGTACACTGATCTCCAAGATGCATACATCTCCGTTAACGAAGCTCTTCGTCATGCTGGTTACCCAGTTGATGCTAAGGTTGATATTGATCACTTTAATGCTGAAAACATTAATTCAGAGAATGTTGCTGATACCCTTAAGGATTATGATGGGATCCTTGTTCCAGGTGGTTTCGGTAGTCGGGGCATTGAAGGAATGATTACTGCAATTAAGTATGCTCGTGAAAACGATGTCCCTTACTTGGGAATCTGCCTTGGAATGCAAACCGCATGTATTGAATTTGCCCGTGATGTCCTTGGTTATAAGGATGCAAACTCAACTGAATTTGATCCAAATACTGAGCACAACATTATCGACTTGATGTCTGATCAGGAAGACGTTGAAGATGTGGGAGGTACTCAACGGTTAGGTGCTTACCCATGTAAGTTGAAGCCAGGAACTGTTGCAGCTGCAGCTTACGATAACCAAAAGATGATTAGTCAACGGCACCGTCATCGTTACGAATTTAACAATGATTACCGTCAAGAGATGGAGGATCACGGCCTGGTTGTTTCAGGGGTTAACCCAGACCGGAACTTAGTTGAAGTTGTTGAATTGCCAGAGAAGAAATTCTTTGTTGCTGCTCAATATCACCCAGAATTTAAATCACGGCCAAGCCACCCAGAAGGTTTATTTAAGGCATTTGTTAAGGCTGCTGTTGAAAATAAGAATAATTAATTTCTTTTAACTGCTCTCAGGATAGGGATGAGAATTATGACTTATCTTGGGAGCTTTTTTTGCGGAAAAAAACAGCTTTCAAAATTGTTTAAGATTGCCTGCAAAAGGTTGTAATTTGTTAAATTATTAATTATTATTGTTATTGATTGTTTTGTTTGAGAAACAAACAATGTTTAGCTAAAATTAAATTAAAAATATTATAAAATCATAGAAATTTTAAGTGAGGAAACACGGACATGAAAAGAATGATCATTCAAGGAGGAAACCGACTCTCGGGCGAAGTTACGATCGGTGGTGCCAAGAACAGTACTGTTGCTTTGATCCCAGCAGCAATTTTAGCTGATACTCCAGTTGAATTTGATACTGTTCCAGATATCTTGGATGTTCACAACTTAATGATCATCTTGGAATCGATGAACGTTAAATCATCATTCACTCACGGATTTTTGGAAATCGATCCGACTCAGATCATTGAAGCTGAACTTCCAAGTAAGGCAATTAAGAGTTTGCGAGCTTCTTATTACTTTATGGGTGCTCTTTTAGGACGCTTCCATCGGGCAACGTTGACATTCCCTGGTGGAGATAATATTGGACCACGACCAATTGATCAGCACTTGAAAGCATTTAAGGCATTAGGCGCTTCTGTTAGTGAAAACAACGGAACCGTTCATTTGGACGCACCAAATGGTCTTCACGGTACCCGGATTTTCTTAGATATGGTATCGGTTGGGGCAACGATTAATACCATCTTGGCTTCTGTTCGCGCGGAAGGAACAACCGTGATTGAGAACGCCGCGAAAGAACCTGAAATTATTGATTTAGCAACCTTTTTAAACAATATGGGTGCCCAAATTCGTGGTGCTGGAACGGACACAATTCGGATTAACGGGGTAGACACCTTACAATCAATGAATACTCATACTATCATTGCTGACCGGATTGAATCAGGAACTTACTTAGCAATGGCAGCAGCGGTTGGTGATGGTGTAATGGTTCATAACGTCATTCCAGAACACCTAGAATCATTTACCAGTAAGATGATTGAAATGGGCGTCGACTTGCAAATTGATAGCGATAAAATCTATGTTCCGCGAGTTAAGCAACTCAAAGCAATTCACGTTAAGACGATGCCGTTCCCTGGATTTGCAACTGATTTGCAACAACCGCTTACGCCATTGATGTCGCTTGCGGAAGGTGATAGTACAGTTGTTGATACAATTTATCCAAAGCGGGTTAAGCATATTCCTGAATTACAAAAGATGGGAATGAAGATTGAAGCACATGACGGAATGATCGTTATTAAACATACTGATCAGCTTCATGGTGCGGAAGTTTCTGCTGGAGAAATCCGGGCTGGAGCTTCGCTAACAATTGCCGGCTTAATGGCGGAAGGCACAACGGTCATTAACAATGCTGGAAATATCCTTCGTGGTTATGACCGAATTGTTTGGAAGCTAAACCGGTTGGGCGCAAAAGTATCTATCGAAGATGACAGCTCAGTAAAAATCTAATTGTCTATTGCATCGATAATGGATCCATGTTATTCTGTTAGGGTTGATTATCTATGTTTCAGGCAATGATTCATGGCAAAAGGAGCGTAATAAATTATGAAACAAGGAATTCATCCAGATTATCATCCAGTAGTATTCCAAGATGCATCTACTGGTTACAAGTTTCTCTCAGGTTCTACTGTAACCTCAAGCGAAACTATCAAGTGGGAAGACGGTAATGAATACCCATTAGTACGGGTTGAAGTTACTTCTGATTCACACCCATTCTACACTGGTAAGCAAAAGTTTACCCAAGCAGATGGTGCTGTGGACAAGTTCAACAAGAAGTACGGTCTCAAGTAAGACATACTTTATTTTTCAAAAAGGCGTTGGGAGTTCCCAACGTCTTTTTTTCTTTAAAATTACTAATAGGATTAACAAAAGTAACACAACGGTAGGTATAATAAAGCTAGTTTTTAAAAGGAATGATGACTAGATGATTCGTCGCTTAATAAAGATAATAATGAAGCTAAATAACTGCTCGTTTTTTCGGGTAGTTCGTCAGACTTTATCAATGCTATTTCCATTCGCATTACTTGGTTCGTTTTCACAGATGATATATCGAACTTTTCTTAGTCAAGATGGTCTATTCTATAATGTGGCTTACCTTGGTGTTTGGGTTCCAGAATGGATCATGACAAATCTACAAGCTGCTTTTATCGGAGTTAGTAAGATTACATTTAACCTGTTTGGGATTTTAGTTGCCTACGCTGCCGCAAAATATACTGCAAGAATCTACCATCGTGATTCGCAGCTAGCTGGGGCAACGGGAATTATTGTTATTTTAATTATCGCCTTTCGCTATGATCACGCACCGGTGGATCGAGCAATTGCCTTCAATTGGCGTCTTCTCGGAACGCAGAGTTTATTGATTGCCTTGATTGTGGGTTACGCGATTGGGCAAATCTATCACTGGTTAGGAATCGAACGTAATTTTCAGAAGACCAACCAAATTATCAGTGTTCGTGAACGGTCGCTTTATGCAATGAAGCCATTGGTAGCCTCCGTTGTATTAGCAATTATCTTTACTTATATTTTAAACTTTAGCTGGTTAAGTAAAGTATTACGGGGCGTTTATTCACAAATGGTAACAGTAGGGCACAACAATCAAGGGATTCTCCTGACGATTGCTGGAACTACTTTGGTAACAATTTTTGACTGGTTAGGTTTAGGGAACGTTGCTAACTCGGGTGCAATCTTAAGCGGTGGGCCGTTTGCTAGTAACCTGAGCTATGCTTTGCGGCATGGCTCCTCATGGAATGTTCCTTACCCGTTTTTCGGGGGTTCATTGTATAATTCATTCGCTAATTTTGGTGGCAACGGACTGTTACTTGCTCTTACAGTGGCCATTATTATTACTTCACGAAGCCAGGGACAACACCAAGTTGCTCGGTGGACACTGCTACCAACACTTTTTAATTCAGAATATGCAGCGATGATTGGCTTACCGATTATTATGAACCCGCTTTACCTCTTGCCGATTTTAATATTACCAGTTGTCAATATTTTAATTGCTGCGGGAGCAATTGCGATTCATTTAATCCCACCAACTCCATATCCTGTTCTGGTAGGGACGCCAGGGCCACTGATTAGCTTTGTTGCTAGTAATGGTAATTGGTGGGTACTGATTTTTACATTAGCGCTATTTGTCCTGGATGTGTGGTGTTTCGTTCCGTTTGTTAAAATTATTGATCACTTTGATAAAGAATTATACTTAGACTCTTTGGAGGTGGACTACTATGGTTAAAGGTGATGGAAGTCTCCGGAAAAAAAGTCGGCGCATCCTAATATCAATCATTATTGTTTTAGTCCTGATTGCCTTACCAACCTATTTTTGGATGAAGCATACTAACCGCTATTTAGCTCTTCAAGAAAAGTCACGAATGTCCCCGGTAATTATGGTTCCTGGTAGTTCTGCAACGAAGGAACGGTTTAATCAGTTGATTGAGCTATTGAATAAGGATACTGATAAAAAACATAGTGTTTTGAAATTGGAAGTATATAACAATGGCAAGATTAGTTACAATGGAACGATTGCCCGAAATGATAACGAACCATTTATTATTATTAGTTTTGAAAACAATAAGGACGGTCTTTCAAACATCAAAAAACAGGCAGCAATGCTAAACGATGCATTTGATGAATTGACTGACCAGTATTACTTTAATAACTTTAAGGCGTTTGTTCATTCAAATGGTGGATTAATCTGGACGTATTGGTTAGAACACTATTACGCTAACTATCAGGATAATATTAAAATTAAAAGTTTAATGACTCTCGGAACACCATATAACTTTGCTGAAAAGTCGATTCAAACGCCTACTCAAATGTTCACGGAATTAATAAAGTATCGTGATAAGCTGCCAAAAACGTTAAATGTCTTTTCCATTGCCGGGACGGAAAATTATGATTCTGATGGTTTGGTACCAGAAGAAAGTGTTCAAGCAGGAAAGTATATTTTTCAAAAACAAGTTGCTCATTATACGGCGATGACAGTAACCGGTGATGAGGCGCAACACTCTGATTTGCCCCAAAATAAACAAATCGTTAAGATGATTGAGGAGTACCTCCTTGATGGTCGAAATCCAAATAATCCGGTAAGTAGGAACGACGGAAGTAGGAAGAACAGTGATAATTAAAGTTTCTGTTCAAAAGATGGAAAACAGGTTATACTATGTCTATCTAATTGAACAAGAGGGATAAGTAGGATGAAACAACAAAAAAAATCACGGGGATGGCTGCGCTGGACCGCGGTAGTTATCTTGCTATTAATTGCGGTAGTTCTCATTTTTAACCAGCAAATTAAGTATTACTTAACTGAAAGTTATCGACCGCAGATCACTCGTCAAGCAATTAAAGAGAATCAAAGTAAGCAAAGCAGTGCTAACTACGACTATAGCAATGCACAGGATCTAAGCTTACAGACCGTTGCAAGGGCACGAGCAAAGAAACAACCAATTAACATTATTGGTGAGATTACTGTGCCAGCAATTGACATGACAATTCCGATTGCTAATGGTGTTGATAACACAACGTTAGCTTTAGCAGCCGGGACACTACGACCAAACATGAAGATGGGGGAAGGTAACTATGCGTTGGCTGGTCATAATATGGCTAACGGTAGTAAGGTTTTGTTCTCTCCCCTGTATTCTAAGTCTAAGGTTGGTCAAAAAGTGTACATTACTGACTTGAAGAACGTTTATGAATACAAAATTTATGAACGGAAGATTATCTCGCCTTCACAGGTTGAGGTAGTTAATAATACCAAGAATAAGATTATTACTCTGATTACTTGTGATGAAACCGGTGCTCGCCGATTAATGGTTCGCGGTAGCTTTGTTAAGAAGATGCCATTTAATGAAGCCCCTCAGCAAGTACAGCATAATTTTAGCAGTAAGTATACGACAGGAAGAAATTCATAAATAAAAAAGATGCATGACAAGAATCGTTAATGGCTTCTATCATGCATCCTTTTTATTTTTCGAGAACCTTGAGCTAATGACGGTTCTACTGCAATTTAGTCAAAACGTGCTCGCACTAACCTTCCTCGAGCTAACGTTCTATTGCAACTTAGTCAAGAACTGCTCGCCAGGAACTTGCTAGAGCTAACAACCTCCCTCCCGGATGCTTTCAGCATCCAGTCGGGAGAAATTGTTAGCTTTCCGCAAGTTCTCTGCTGGCTCGCACTCTATTTTTCAACCTTTTTTGCTTCATCCATTGCCTTCATTAATGAAGGGTTCTTTGAATGACAGTCCTTGATCATTTGGTAATCTTCTTCGTTTAATTCAACAACGTACTTTGTCATAATAATTGCCTCGCTTTCCATAAATCGTAACTATACTATACCACAAGAATCTAGCAATACTTGGCGGAAATTTACTGGGCTTTAATTTCATGACTTAGTTTCTTCAACCAGAACGGGAGGGCTTCAGCAAGGCTGTGGTAAGTGTCCTCAAAGCGGTGGGTATACCAAGGATCGGGAATTACTGTGCCTTCTTTTCCCGGAACAATGTCGTATACCTGGTAGATCTTATAACGATCGATCGCTGGGGCCATTCGCAAGAGGTTGCGTTTATTCATATCGTCCATGCAGACAATATAGTCAGCGGAGTCAAAGTCAGCTTTTGTGATGGGGCGGGAAACCAGGCCGCTGGGATCTAAGTGATGGTGACGCATTGTCTTTTGTGCACCAGGATGAGGAGAATTGCCTTCTTCTTCATTGCTAGTAGCTGCGGAATCAATTTCAATTTGGTCGCTTAAATGTTCTTGAGCAACCATTTGGCGGAACATTGCCTCTGCCATTGGAGAACGGCAGATATTGCCGAGACAGACAAAAATAATTTTCATTTTAACCACCTCATAGTTATCTTTCTTTCATCATACCGGATTTGCTAATTTTTTGCTAAATTGATGATTTAAGTATCGCTCTTAAATGATCA
This sequence comes from Limosilactobacillus portuensis, assembly GCF_014838735.1. Taxonomy (GTDB): domain Bacteria; phylum Bacillota; class Bacilli; order Lactobacillales; family Lactobacillaceae; genus Limosilactobacillus; species Limosilactobacillus portuensis. The sequence continues at coordinate 77,611 of NZ_JABUXQ010000003.1, forward strand.
ATTTGATATTATAATTGTTACTAAAAAATAATAGAGGAGGAAGAGAAATGGTAGCGACAATTGTTGTCATTGTAATTATTGTGTTACTAGTTGCTCTTTATGCTGGCCTGTACAACGGTCTAGTACAATTACGGACTCATGCTCAGGAGTCCTGGAGTCAAATTGATGTTCAGCTCCAACGACGGAATGACTTAATTCCTAACTTGGTTTCAACGGTTAAGGGGTACAGCAAATACGAAGCAAGCACCTTAGAAAAGGTTACCCAGTTACGGAGCCAATTAGAAAATGTTCCAGATGATGATCACGCACAAAAAATGGCGGTTTCTAATGAATTGACAGGAACATTACGCTCCTTATTTGCGGTTGCTGAAAATTATCCTGACTTGAAGGCTAGTACCCAGTATCAATCATTAATGGAAGAGTTAAGCAACACTGAAAATAAGATTGCTTATTCTCGTCAACTGTACAATTCAACTGTTGCTAACTTGGATGCTAAAATTCAATCATTTCCAAGTAACATTGTTGCCAAAATTCATCATTTTAAGCAGATGGATTACCTTCAAGTGCCAAAGGAAACAAAAGAAGTACCAAAGGTTTCATTTGATAATTAGGTGATGCCTAATGTTATACCAACAAATAGCTAAAAATAAGCGAAAAACAATTTTTGTTTTGGCCGGGTTCTTAATTCTTGTAGCACTAATTGGTGCGGCAATTGGTTACCTATTTGCGGGAACAGCAGTAGGGGGAATTATAATTGCCGGAGTTCTGGCAGTAATTTATATGTCGGTCATGGTTAGCCAATCAACCGATGTAGTAATGAACATGAATAATGCTCAGGAAGTTCATTCGGCACAGGAAGCGCCTGAACTTTGGCATGTCGTTGAAGATATGGCAATGGTTGCTCAAGTTCCGATGCCACGAGTATTTATCATTAATGATCCAAGCCCTAATGCGTTTGCTACGGGAAATGATCCCCAACACTCTGCAGTTGCCGCAACAACAGGTCTTCTCCAAATAATGAACCGGGAAGAATTAGAGGGCGTGATGGGACACGAAATGAGTCACGTGCGCAACTATGATATTCGACTTCAAACAATTGCGCTCGCCCTGTCAGCAGCGATTACGGCTTTAGTTAATTTTGCCGGTAATTTCTGGTGGTTTGGCGGTGGGCGGAGGTCGGATGACGACGATGATAGTGCGATTGGTATTTTTGCCATCATTGGTTCGATTTTGTTAATTATCTTGGCTCCGTTAGCTGCTTCGATTGCTCAAATGGCATTATCGCGTAATCGAGAGTATTTAGCTGATGCTGGGGCCGTGGAGTTAACACGGAATCCTCATGGCTTGATTAGCGCGTTACAAAAACTGCAAAATGCGCAACCGATGAAGAACGTTGCACCAAGTAGTTCATCACTCTATATTAGTGATCCAGAACTTAACCGCCGTCATAAACGATTTGCGCACCTCTTTGACACTCATCCGCCCCTAGAGGAACGGATTGCACGATTAGAGGAGATGTAGGTATTTAGGTTTTTATTCATACAAGTATCATGGCGACCTTATTCGGTTTGGGATAAGGTCGCTTTTTTGTAGCAAATCGAGATCTAAGTAGCTGACTCGTACTCTAATAGTGTGATATACTTAATAAGCTAGACTTAGATATAGGAGATAGAGGAGCTTTTCCATGAAAATGAAATTGGCCGAAATTGCGAAGGCAATCGGCGCAGAAAACAATATTGAACAATGGAAAGATGTTGAAATTACGAGTGTCGCCTTTGATAGTCGACAACTTGATTCAGGAGCATTATTTATTCCACTTCAAGGAGCCCAAGATGGCCACCAATATGTTGAGAGCGCTTTTGCAAACGGCGCAGTTGCAACTCTATGGGCAAGTGATCACGATGTAACAACGACAGAGGACCAACCAATTCTTGTCGTTGATGATCCGCTTGAATCATTACAACAATTAAGTAAGTACTACTTACATAAAATTAACCCAATCGTTGTTGCGGTTACTGGGAGTAATGGTAAGACAACTACTAAGGATATGACCGCTTCAATCCTCAGTACCCAGTTGAACGTTACAAAGACTCACGCGAACTTCAATAATGAGATTGGGGTACCGGTAACTCTTTTGAATATGGAATCCAGTACCGAGGTTGTTGTAGTTGAAATGGGGATGGATCGTCCTGGTCAGCTTGATTTCTTGAGTAAGTTAGTGTCCCCTGATTTCGCGGTAATAACAATGATTGGCGAGGCCCATATCGAATTCTTTGGGACACGGGACAAGATTGCTGATGCAAAGATGGAGATTGTTCATGGCTTAAAAGAAGATGGAACTTTCATTTTTAATGGTGATGAACCATTGCTTCAAGAACGCGCAGCTAATGTTGAACAACGCAAGGTTACATTTGGTCGCCAATTAACTGATGATTTCTACGCAACGAGTGTTAAACAGCACGAGACTTCAATCGACTTTAAGGTTAACGAATGGCCGGATGAGGAATTCACAATCCCAATGGTTGGTGAATACAATGTTAATAATGCATTAGCCGCAATTGCGGTTGGCAAACAGCTTCACATTACGCCAGCACACATCAAGAAAGCATTGAAGAATGTTGAACTAACTGAAAATCGTGCAGAGTGGGTTGACGGTGCTCAAGGGGAGAAAATTCTGAGTGACGTTTATAATTCCAACCCGACAGCTGCTAAGCAAGTCTTGAAGACGATTGAAGAATTGCCAACAGCTGGTAAGCGGATCGCTGTTTTGGGTGATATGCTTGAATTAGGGGATGCCTCAGCACGGCTTCATGCTAGTTTAGCCGCTAATATTGATCCTAAAAAGATCGAAGAAGTTTACCTTGTTGGTTCAGAGATGGAAAATCTTCGAAATGCCTTAGAAGAGCAGGACTACCCTGCTTCAGCAATTCACCATTATTCCACGACTGAATTGGACAAGCTAGTGGCAGATTTACAGGCAACGATTAATGCCGATGATCTCGTATTATTAAAGGCTAGCCACGGGATTCACTTAGAGAAAGTTTTAGCTGAATTAACAACAAAATAGATAGCAAGACCAGCCGACAGACAGAGCTTGTTTAGTCGGCTGGTAATTTTTAGGAGGAACATATTTGAAGTTTAGTGAATTAGGATTGTCAGATAGTTTATTAAAGGCAATCAAACGGAGTGGTTATGAAGAAGCAACACCGATTCAAGAACAAACCATTCCAATGGTATTAAAGGGACAAGACGTAATTGGTCAAGCACAGACAGGTACGGGGAAAACAGCTGCGTTTGGGTTGCCAATTATTGAACACGTTGATACGGATAACCCTAATATTCAAGCAATTATCATCTCGCCAACTCGGGAATTAGCGATCCAAACTCAAGAGGAACTATTCCGTTTAGGGAAAGATAAGCATGTTCGGGTGCAAGTTGTATACGGTGGGGCTGATATCCGTCGCCAAATCCGGAACTTAAAGCAACACCCGCAAATCCTTGTGGGGACGCCGGGACGACTCCGTGATCACCTGAACCGCCATACGGTAAAGCTAGACCACATCAAAACATTAGTGCTCGATGAAGCGGATGAAATGCTGAATATGGGATTTTTGGATGATATTGAAGCGATTATCAACCAAACACCTGCTGATCGGCAAACACTCTTATTCTCCGCCACAATGCCACCAGAAATTAAGAAGATCGGGGTTAAGTTTATGACTGACCCGACAATGGTGCGGATTAAAGCAAAGGAATTAACAACTGATTTAGTTGATCAATATTACGTTAAAGCTCGGGACTACGAAAAGTTTGATATTATGACTCGGCTGATTGATGTTCAGGATCCAGATCTTACCATTGTTTTTGGTCGGACTAAGCGCCGGGTTGATGAATTATCACGGGGGCTAATTGCTCGTGGCTATAATGCAGCTGGGATCCATGGTGATCTAAGTCAGGATCGCCGGACTAAGATCATGAAGCAATTCAAACGCGGTGAACTGGATATCCTTGTTGCAACCGATGTGGCAGCGCGGGGATTAGATATTTCCGGGGTAACCCACGTATACAACTACGATATTCCGTCAGATCCGGACAGCTATGTTCACCGAATTGGCCGGACTGGTCGTGCCGGACATCATGGTGTTTCTTTAACATTTGTTACACCAAATGAAATGGATTACCTGCGAGAAATCGAAAAATTAACCCGGGTTCGGATGCTCCCATTAAAGCCACCAACGGCTGAGGAAGCATTTAAGGGGCAAGTTGCCAGTGCTTTTAATGATATTGATGAGCTGATTTCTCAAGATTCCACGGAACGTTACCAAGAGTCTGCAGAGAAGTTATTAGCAACCCACGATGCCACCGATTTGGTTGCTGCATTACTGAATGAAATGACTAAGGAACCAGCTAGTGATGTGCCAGTTAAAATCACACCAGAACGGCCATTACCACGGCGGAATCACCGTAATGGGCGCTCAGGACATGGTTACCGTGGTCCACGTGAGCATCGCCATAACAACTATGGTAGTCATCGTCGCCATAACAACGGTGGTCGGAGTCGTTCCCGTCGTCACGATAATCATGGTAGTAATCATTCTAGTCGACATGCGTTTAATATCCGTCATCGGGAAGATTAGACTAGCTGAGATTTAAAATTTAAGGCAATTCAGAGATTTAGTTAAACTGATACCTCTGAATTGCTTTTTTTATTTAGGACTAATTGATAGTAAGTAAAGTTAATTGCTTATAAGTTACCAATAAGTTAAACTAATTGTGTAGTAATTTTGAAAAAATTTTTCGATTTACTAATCAGGAAAATGTTTATCAAAAGGAAATGAAATATAGGATAATCGATTGCTTTACGAAGAAAGTATAAATTAACTATTAGTTTATTGACTGATAGTATGATTAGTTAATCATAAGTAACTAATTTTGGAGTAAGTAATCGATTTTGTTGTAGTTAACAAAATTAGGGGAGGATATTCAATGGTATCAAAGAATAACCGGAAATTAATTGCAAGCAAGAATCGGAAGAACGAAAAGCAACGGTTTGGCTTACGAAAGTTAAATGTTGGTGTTGCTTCTGTCCTTTTAGGGGTAACTTTTAGTGTATATGGCGGTGGACAACTAGTCGCTCACGCTGATACTACTAATGCCGGCGATCAGGCAGCTGACACCCAGAAAACCAATGAGGGGGGTCATCCTTAGTTGATCAGAAGCAGGTTACTTTGACCGCTAAGACTGACCAAGCTACAACCGAATCATCAGCTAAGACAACAACACCTGCACAATCTGATGACCAAACAACTGCTCAAGCACAAACAAAGACTGAAGATCAAGCAAGTGTTGATGCGAAGACAGATGCTTCTGATGGTGCCAAGACTCAACTGAATGCCGACAAGCAGTCAGCTACTGAATCAAAGACCGACCAAGCTTCTGAAGATCAAGCAGCTAAGACAAATAACGATCAAGCTACTTCAGCAAAGAAGGTAGCAGCGGATGATAATGCTTCAACCACTTCTAAGGATCAATCAACCACGACTGATCAAACAGCTGTAAAGAATGAAGAAAACAATGATATTAAGGCGAACGATGCCAAGACTACTAATTTAAGTCTTACTAAGGGAAGCGTTCTTAAGGCTCAAGCAGCGAAGGCTTCCTTAGTGCAAACGAAAGCGGCTACTAACGATGAAAATACGATAACCGTTAATACTGCCCAAGAATTGATTGATGCAATTCAAAAGGGAACCGCAACGACAATTAATATTGGGAAGAATATTGATTTAGGTGAAAAGACTAGCAGCCAGTACACCAATACCAATATTTCTAATAAACGTAACATCATAATTCAATCTGCTGATGGTAAGCACTATACTGTAGACTTTAACGGTTATGGCTTTAACATGTACAGTAACGATTATGGAGTTACTTTCAAAGACTTAGATTTATATGGTAGAAGTTATTTCGGTATTGTTAGAAGTGCTGGATCATATACTTTTGATAATGTTAACTACACCGGGTCACAATTAATTTATACTGATTCTGGATATAACACGACAGTTAACTTTGATGGTAATGTTACTGCTCATTCAGTGGGTTCATATACCAGTCCGCTAAATAATAAGTCTCAAACCAGCCAGGGTGGTAATACTCAACAGGTAATTCAATTTGCTGCTGGAACAAATACGATTAACTTTAATTCTGGAAGTAATGTTACCTTAACCACTACTAACTCGAATGTTCTTGAAGTTGATAGGGGAACAACAACGATCAATGTTAAGAATGGTGCCCAAGTTTCCTTAAATCCACATACTCAAAATGGCCCAGAACAACTTAATGGGATGAGTATGGATAGTATTGCCCGTGGGATTGCTTCAAATGGTGATACTACTTTGAACATTGATCAGGGTGGTAACCTAGACATTAACTTGACAAAGAATACCGAAGATAAGTACCTTTCTGGAGCTCTTTACTTGAATTCTGGTGCAACGATTAATGTTAATGGTAATTTGAACATTAATTCTGATGGTACACCATATTACCGCTCTCAAGGCTGGGATGATCCGGTTTACATCAACGGTAATGCCACCATCAATGTTAATGGTGGTTCATTCAAGGCTAATGCTACTAACATGGGTGATTACAAGGGTTCAGTTGTTACTTCAAATGGAAATTCAACAATCGCTATTAGCCACCACGGTACTTTCAATGTAACTGGTGATGGCACCCAGGCTACTGGTGTATCACTTGGTAGTGGTAGTACCTTTACTTCAACTCAACCAGAATTATTTAATATTTCAATGCCAGATGGTGCCACTGCAATTAAGAACGGTAAAGTTCAATTTAAGGGTGTAAAGACCTCAGCTGATGGTCAGCCAATCGGTGAAATTGACATTACTTATGCTAGTGATGGTACGCCAACTGTTACTAAAGTTACTAGTTATGATGAAGCTACAACTACAGCAACTAGAACTGCTGGTAATAATGCTAAAAACAAGATTAATTTAGTTGCTGCTGGTGAAGAAGTTAACTTATCTAATGTAAGTTTTGTTAAGAATGCTGACGGAACTTACACCATGAGTGGTAATGCAAATACTGCTGATAATAAGGGCGCATATGTTTATGTATCAGTAAATGGCACAGTTCACCAAGTTGCTCCAACAGATTCACAAACTCTTTGGACAGCTGGAGAAACTGGAGATCCAACTTCTTCTCAAGTTCCTTACACTACTGAAACAGGGGGCAGATAGCAAGTTCACTGTTAACCTTGGTAAATTAAAGGACACTGACCAAGTTTCTGTATATGCTGCCAAGGACTTTGTAGCCAGTGATACGGATACTAAGACAGTTTCTGACTGGATGACTAGCTCTTACCGTGATCAATTGCAAAAGTTAGTTGATGAAGCTCCTACTGTTGAAGCAGATGCTAACTTTACTAATGCTGGTACAGAGCAAAAGGAAGCCTATACTACCGCTATTTCGAACGGTAACACACTTCTTCAAAATACAAGTGCTACTTCGGAACAACTTCAAGACACAATTAAAGCTATTAATAATGCTAAGAATGGCTTAAATGGTGATCTCAATAGTGCAAAGCAGGCTCTTCAGGATGCTGTTAATGAAGCACCAGCTATCGAAAAGACAGCAGCATACTACAATGCCGACTCTACTAAGCAAACAGCATATACTGATGCAATCACAGCTGGTAGTGATGCTCTAAAGGCATCAAACCCTACAGTAAAGAGTCTTACTGATGCATTAACTGCAATCAATACTGCCAAGTCTGCTTTAAATGGTCAGGCAACTAATAAGGCTGCTCTTGAAACAGCAGTTAAGAATTCTGATACTGTAAAGGCAAGTAATAACTACACTAACGCTGATGAAGCTCAAAAGACTGCTTACGACAATGCAGTTACTAATGCAAAGTCAGTCTTGGATAACACTGATGCAACCCAGGATCAAGTAGATCAAGCATTGCAAAAACTTGAGGAAGCAAACAGTAAGTTAAATGGTGATACCAAGACAGATGCCGCTAACAAGGCTGCTCTTGAAGCTGCTGTTAATGAAGCACCAACTGTACGAGAGACACCTGCTTTCTACAACGGCACTGATGAAGCTCAAGAAGCTTACAACAAAGCAATTACTGATGGTCAAGCAGTATTGGATAATACCAATGCAACAGCTGATCAAATCAAGGGTGCTTTAGATGCAATTACCACTACTAAAGGTAATTTGAAGGGTGAGGCAACCAATACTGATGCCCTTAATAAGGCTATAGCTACTGCTAATGACGCTAAACAAACTAGTGATTACACTGATGCTGATCAAGCTAAACAAGAAGCACTTACTAATGCAATCACCGCTGGTCAAAGTATTCTGACCAAGCCAAATGCTACTCAAGCAGAAGTAGATAATGCCGTAAAGACTATCAATGATGCTATTAGTGATTTGAACGGTACTACCAATCTTGAAACTGCAAAAACTGATGCAACTGCTGCAATTAATAATGAACTAAAAGATAAAACTACAGCAATTAATCAAGCAGCTAACATTGATCAAGATCAAAAGACTAGTTTGATTAATGAAGCAACTCAAGCAGCTAATAAGGCCAAAGATGATATTAAGAATGCAACGACTACTAGTGATGTAACTACTGCCAAGAATACAGGTATTGAAAATATCAACAAAGTTACTGTGCCAAGCTTAGACGTTGCCAAACAAGAAGCAACTAAGGCAGTAGATGATGCTCTTGCTAGTCAAAAAGAACTTATTAATCAGGCTAATAACCTTAGTGACACTGAAAAGCAATCTTTGATTAACAAGGCAACTACCGCAGCTAACACTGCCAAGGATAATATCAATAAAGCAACGACCAATGTAGACGTAGCCAAAGCAGGTCAAGACGGCGTTACTGAAATTGGAAAGGTTGTTCCAACTAGCTTAGCTGATGCAAAAGATGCAGCGAATAAAGCAATTGATGATGCTTTAACTAAGAAGTTAAATTCAATTGATGCTGCACAAAACTTAACCACTGATGAAAAGACTGAATTAACTAATAAAGCTAACACTGCCGCAAATGAGGCTAAAGACAAAGTTGCTCAAGCCACTACTAATGATGAAGCTGCTCAAGCAGGTCAAGTTGGTGCTGACGCGATCGATGCTATTCCAGTACCAACTGAATCAGCAGTAAAGCAGGAAGCAAAAGATGCTGTAGCAAAAGCCGCTGATGAAAAGAATCAAGTAATTGATGCTTCAAGCTTAACTGCTGAAGAAAAGGCTGCATTAAAGCAAGAAGTAACTAAGGCTCAAGATGATGCCAATGCTGCAATTGATAGTGCTAAGACTAATGAAGCAGTAAAGACCGCTCAAGAAGCAGGTGTTGGTAATATCAACAAGATTTCAGTCCCAGCTGACTCAGCAGTTAAAACTGCTGCAAAGGAAGCCGTAGCTCAAGAAGCCGCTAAAAAGAATCAAGCAATTGATGCTTCAAGCTTAACTGATGAAGAAAAAGCTGCATTGAAACAAAAGGTAACCAATGCACAAAATGCAGCGGATACTGCAATTGATAATGCTAAAACTAACACTGCAGTAACAAATGCTAAGAATACGGGAATTTCAAATATCCAAAATATCGAGATTCCAACTAAGTCAACTTCTAAGGAAAAAGCTACTGCTGATTTAACTAATGCTGTTGATGCAGCTAAGGCAGCAATCGATCAAGATACTAACTTAACTGAAGATGAAAGAAAAGCAGCTAAAGCTCAAGTAGATAGCGATGCTAGCGCTGCTCAAGAAGCAATCAATAAGGCTACTAGCAACGATGCTGTAACTTCTGCTGCAACTGCCGGTAAAGTTACCATCGACAAGACAGTAGCGAATGCTGCCATTGACAACGCTGCAGCTGGCAAGAACAAAGAAATTGCTAACTCTCCATTAACTACTGATGAGCAAAACAAGTTGCGTGATCAAGTAGCTAACGAAGTAAAGACTGCAAAGGACAACATTGCTAAAGCAACTACTGACTCAGCTGTAGCAACAGCCCAAGAAAAAGGTGTTGCCGCAATTAACGGTATCAAGGTCCCAACTAACTCAACAGCTAAGGATCAGGCTAAGAGTAACATTACTGATGCCGCTGACAAGGCTAAGCAAGCAATTGACCAGGACGACAATTTAACCGATGATCAAAAGCAAGCCGCTAAGGATCAAATTGATACTGATGCTAAGAACGCTCAAGATGCCATTGACAACGCTAAGACCGATGCTGATGTCAATAATGCCGCTGATAACGGTAAGCTTGCAATTGATAAGACAGTCGCCGATGCTGCAATCGATAATGCAGTGGCTGGTAAGATTAAGGACGTTAAGGCGCCATTAACTACTGATGAGCAAAAGACCTTGACTGATTTGATCAAGGAAACTGGTGAGAATGCTAAGCAAAATATTGCTAGTGCAACTACTCCAGCAGAGGTAACAACCGCTCAAGAAAATGGCGTTAAGGCTATTAACGACATTAAGATTCCAACTACTTCTTCTGTTAAGGACAATGCTACTGCTGCGATTGATAAAGCTCTTCAAAACAAGACTGATGAAATCAATAACGCTACTAACATTACCGCTCAAGAGAAGCAGGATCTGATTAAGCAGGCTACCGATGCTGCTAACACTGCTAAGGACAACATTAAGAATGCAACCAGCGATTCAGCTGTAATTACTGCTCAAACTAATGGTGAAAAAGCAATTGCTGATGTAACTATTCCTGGTTTGTCTGACATCAAGAAGGAAAGCACTGATTTAATTAATAAGACCTTAGATGAGAAGAAGACAGAGATTAATAATGCTTCCAACTTGTCAGATGATGAAAAGCAGCAATTAATTAATGACGCTACTAAGGCTGCAACCGATGCTATTAACAACATCAACAATGCTAAGACTAATGATGATGCCAAGAAGGCAGCTGATACCGGTGCTCAAGACATTGAAAACATTGCTATTCCTAGCCTTGACGATGCCAAGAAGAATGCTAACCAAGCAATTGATGATGCTTTGAATTCTAAAGTAAATGAAATCAATAATGCATCAAACTTGAATGATACTGAAAAGAAGAACTTGGTTGATCAAGCAACAGAAGCTGCAAACACTGCTAAAAGCAATGTTGAAAATGCAACCACTAATGCTGATGCACAAGATGCAGCAAATAAGGGTATTGAAAATATTAAAGGAATTACCTTTACTTCATTAGATGATGCCAAGAAAGCAGCTAACTCAGCAATTGATCATGCCTTACAAGTTAAGACTGATGAAATCAACAATGCTTCTAACTTGAGTGATCAAGAAAAGCAAGACTTGATTAACAAGGCAACCGATGCCGCAAATACTGCTAAGGACAACATCACCAAGGCAACCACTAACGATGCCGTAAATGATGCTCAAAACAAGGGTATTGAAGAGATTGCTAATGTTGCTGTTCCAAGCTTAGATCAAGCTAAACAAGATGCTATTAACGCAATTAAGCAAGTACAAGCAGCTAAGAATACACAAATTAGTGATGCTAAGAACTTAAGTGCAGATCAACAAAAGAGTTTAACTGATCAGGTAGATAAGATTGCTAATGATGCAATTGCTAAGATTAATGATCCAGCAACTACAACTAATGATGCAGTTGCTTCAACACGTGACGATGCAATTAAGCAAATCACTGATTTGTTTATCCCAACCTTAGATGGTGCTCAAAATGATGCTACTAATGCAATCGAAACTGCTAAGAACGCTAAGATTGATGAGATCAATAATGCTCAGAACTTATCTGACCAAGAGAAACAAGCTTTAACTGATCAGGTAAATAAGGCTACTGATGATGCTACTAAGGCAATCAAGGACGCTACAACTAATGATGCTGTTAAGAATGCTGAAACTAAGGGCTTGAATGATATTAACAACATCAAGGTTCCAAGTTTGGCTGAGAAGCAACAGGAAGCTAAGGATGCGGTTGCTAAGGCTGCCGAGGCCAAGAATAAAGTAATTGACAGCTCAGACTTAACTGGCGAAGAAAAGGCTGCCTTGAAGAAGCAAGTTAGTGACGCCCAAACAGCTGCTAACAAGGCGATTGATGATGCTTCAACTGATGCTGGGGTAACTAAGGCACAGAATGATGGTATTGATAACATCAACAAGATTACTATCTCAGAAACTTCAGATGCCAAGGCCAAAGCAACAACTGATCTTAAGGATGCTGTTGATAACGCTAAGAAGGCAATTGATCAAGATACTAACTTGACTAATGACCAAAAGCAAGCAGCTAAGGACGCAATTGATCAGGATGCTAAGACTGCTCAAGAAGCGATCAATAATGCTAATACTGACAGTGATGTTAAGAAGGCTACTGATAACGGTCAATTAGCAATTGACAAGGATGTTGCTAATGCAGCAATTGATAATGCTGCCGCTGGTAAGAAGGCTGAAATTGCTAAATCACCATTAACTGATGCTGAAAAGCAAGCCTTAGATCAGCAAGTTGACCAACAAGTACAAACAGCTAAGAGCAATATTGCTAAGGCTACGACTACTGATGAAGTAACTACGGCACAGAACAATGGTATTGATAACATTAATAATATTAAGATTCCATCAGTGCCAACTACTAATCTGACAGATGCTAAGAATGCTGCCAATACTGCCATTGACAACGCTGCCGCAGCCAAGAAGGATGCCATTAAGGCTGCTCAAGATGCTGGTACCATTACCGCTGATCAAGCTGCTGATTTAAATAAGCAAGTTGACCAGGTTGCTAATGAGGCTAAGCAAGCGATCAATAATGCAACAACAGCAAGCCAGGTTGAACAGGCACAAAATAATGGTGTTCAGAAGATTAACAACATTAATATTCCAAGCATCACTGATGCCAAGGATGCTGCTAAGGACGCAATTGATCAGGCTGCTAAGAATAAGGATGCTGAAATTGATGCAAGCAACTTAAGCGATCAGGAAAAGGCCGATTTGAAGAATGAGGTCAAGGTAATTGCTGACACCGCTAAGAAGAGCATTGATAGTGTTGATAATGCTGCTGAAGTAAACAATGCAATGAATGCCGGAATCGCAGCAATTAATAGTATTAAGGTTGCTACTAGTTCAGATAACCAAAATGGACAATCAGGCAACAACGGTAGTACCATTGATAATGGTTCAGGTGAAGCTACGAATAATAATGGTAGTCAAGCCGGTTCAGTAACTGGTGCTACAACAAGTCAATCAAATGGTGCAAAGGTTTCTGCTACTGGTCTAAATGGTAAGAATGCTGTTCGGATTAATGCTAATAAGCAAGCAGCTCAATTGCCACAGACTGGCAAACTAATACTAATCTTGGTGCAGTTGGCTTAGCAGCTGCTAGTCTAGCCGGTCTCTTCGGCTTTACCAAGTTAGGTAAGAAGAAGGAAGACTAGCAAGTTAGCTTAGTTAGCTACTTAAATCCAAAAGCGACTCGAGAGGAAAATCCTCTTGAGCCGCTTTTTTTGATCAAATAAAATCCCAGAATGAGATTAGCTCACTCTGAGATTTACTGAATATTACTTATTCAATTTTTGTTCCTTAAATTGGTTCAGGTTTTGTTGAGTAGGGATAAGGTTTGCCCAGGTCTTGGTCAAGAACTCATCGCTCATGTGATAGTGTGGTTGAGGTTGAGTCTGTTCAATGAACTTGCTTGTCGCACTATCAAATTTAACCCAGCCAGCATAACCAATGTGGATTGTATCTTCCATGAAGTAAGGTTTGTTACCGTCATGAGAAAGGTCAAGGATGTTGTTAAATCCTTGTTGTTGAAGCTGGAACTTAATCTTGTTAACGGTGCGATAGTACATTTGCATATCCATTCCAGTGTATGCTTCCCACTGACCGTTAACAGGAGGAATAACGAACATAACGTTTGTGTTGTTATTCTTGAATTGGTTGAGGACAACTTGTAAATCGCCATATTCTGGTGATTGGTTGTAGTTAAAGTGGCGTTGCGAACCCTTAAGCTTCTTCAAGTTAGGCTTAACCTTCTTAGTATAGAAGGAATTCTTAACGTGGAAGTCATTATTGTCAGTTTCCTTAGCAGCCTCATCAACTGCCATCTTGTGCAGTCGGTCTTCATTATACTTAGCCGGTAATTTGTGAATCTGTGGCTTAATGAAGTGGCTATAATTATTATCTAACTGGATTCCTGAAAATAATGCATCCTGGTGTTGTAACAGCGTCAACCGGAAACTTAAAATGGCTTTATCCCAACTGCTTAAAGGCTTTCCTTGAGCAATCTTAGCAGCGTCTTCAGCAACTGAACCATCATTACCAATCATTTGGATTAACCGCTTGGCAACGTACTGATCATATGGTGACTTTGGATTAGCTTTCTTTAACCAGGTTAAGTCAGCTAATTCACCGTTGTAGTACTTAAAAGCCGGGGGTAAAATTCCCTTTTTAACAAACCATTGTGGCGAAACAATATAAACGGCCTTTTTATCTCGCAACTGGCCCTCCATCGTAGTGATGTTAAAGAACTGGGGGAGTGATTGTGCTCCACGCTGTCCTAGAAGGAACGGGGTATAGTTATGATAACGTGCCGCCATAATTGATGGGTGGAAATTATCAAACCGCCGTAATTCACTTGAACCAAAAAACGGAACATAGCGGGTATTCTTATCAGAAAGTGCCTGTTGTTTCAACTTTTGGTTTTTGAAAACTACGGGACTAAGCGAGGAAGCAGCCCGTTGTTCAGTTTTAGCTGAATAGTGGCTACCTAAAGGCATTGTAAAAAGAATTAAAATCAGAACAAAGGCAAGAATAACTGGGCCAAAGATATACCACAGTCGCTTGCGGTTAGTCATTTTGGAGCTCCTTTACACGGTCAACCATCTTATCAACTGAACTCCATTGGCTCCGGTCAAATTCGGAAACAGGTACTTGAATATCGAATTGATCTTGAAGTGCTAGGAGCACGCTAACAGTAGCCATTGAGTCTAATAAACCATCTGCAAATAAGTCTTCGCTAGTATCACTGAAGTCACTTGCATCCCGACCAGTTGCGTCAGCTAAAATGTTAATAATATCGTCTTTCATTATAAAATCCTCCTAAATAAATCTCAATTACCCGAAGAAGTAAGTATTGAGGTAACCACTAAAGAGTAAGAACGTTAACATTACAAAGTTAAACGTTACAAAGATGGCAACACATTCTGTGAACTTGTTATGTGGCAGGTTCTTCAAGTGCTTACGCTTGTAACGCAGCCACCAATCATTAATAACAAGTGCCAGTCCGTGAAGGAATCCATATAGAATATAATACCATGTAATTCCGTGCCAGAATCCCATTGTCAGCATGTTTAACATGTATGCTGTTGCGGATAATGTATTCCGGTTCTTAAACCAGCGTTTTTTAGTTGCCATAAAGACAAACCGCATAAAGATATAATCACGGAACCAGAATGATAAACTGATGTGCCACCGGTTCCAGAATTCCTTGATATTCTTAGATTTGAATGGTTGCTTAAAGTTCATTGGGGTCTTAACACCCATAAAGTAACTAATCGCAACCGCAAAGAGTGAATATCCAGCAAAATCAAAGAACAGGTAGAACCCATAAGTGTACATTACACCGAGCATGTTCCACGAAAATAATCCATCGCCCATGGCCGCCTGTTCAAAGTGTGGATAGAAGCGTTGGCCAAAGAAGTAGGCGATGACAAACTTGTAAAGAAAACCGAGGAATAGGTAATAGATCCCCTTTTCAACAAGTTTGAGGTAATCGGAACGTTCAGGCGTTTTTTGATAATCCTTAGAGAAACGCCGGTAACGGTCGATTGGTCCAGAAGTAATGGTTGGCATGAAGAGCATGAAGCGAATAAAATGCCAAGGTGTGATTTCCTTTACCATCCCATCACGAGTTTCGATGATTGTCCCAACCGCTCTGAAGGTAAGGTAACTAATCCCTAAGAAACCAAGAAGCGAGTTATGACCGACCATTGCCGGAGATAACTTAACGACAATGATTGGGATCAAAGAAAGAAATGAGAAGAGGTAAAAGATACCGGTAGAATTATTAGTTTTTCTGTAATGGTGGTAGTACATTACCAAAATGGTTTGGTAAATAACGTACGCAATTAGGAAAAAGAGCTGTTGCCAACTAGCACCATCAAACATCAGGAAAATGAAGATGAAGCTAATTAGCGCTTCGTACCACTGGAAACGTTTGCCGAAGTAAAGTCCAATGCCTAGGGGAAGCAGGGCAAGTAGTAAGTAAATAAAATAAACTGGTGTCCCGTAGGCAGTGAAATTCGGCAAACTTGCGAGCCAATTAATCATTGGTTAGCCTCTTTGATTAGTTGTTTAACTGCAATCTTGCCATTTGCAGACATTGGGAATGAATCCCGATAGATGAATTGGGTTGGCATCATGTAAGGCATGATCAAACCATTAAGACTTTCCCGAATTTCCTTAGTTAGTTGCTCCTGATCCTCAACCTCTTCCTTAGGAATAACGTAAGCAATGAGGTGGGCAACTTGACCATTCTTGTTGTACTTTGGAGCGGCAACGGCTTGTTTAATGAGCGGACTCTTTTCAAGGCTAGCCCGTACTTCATCAAGTTCAACCCGGAAACCATGGAGCTTGATTTGGAAGTCCATCCGCCCTTTATGATGAAGGAGACCATCTGCATCAAGAGTTCCGGCATCACCAGTCCGGTAAGCAGGCACACCGTTAATCTTAAAGAAGGCCTTAGCAGTCTTCTCAGGGTTGTTCATGTAGCCACGCGCAACACTGTTACCACTGATGATGATTTCACCTTGTTGGCCTGGCTCAGTTAGTTGCTTGTCACCATCCCAGATTGAAAGTCCAACACCTGGCTTAGCGTAACCAACTGGGAGCCGGTCATTATTAGCGATGATTTCTGGGGTGATTTCAATTCCAGAGATTGCGACCGTTGTTTCAGTTGGCCCGTAAGTGTTAAAAATTCGGGCATGAGGGAAGCGTTGGTGAAGGGCTTTAGCTGTCTTAACGGTAAGCTCTTCGCCACAGAACATGAAGATGCTTAAACTTGGCATTTTTTCTTCATTAAATGCAGGGCTAAGCATTAACATATCAGCAAATGATGGTGTACCGACAAAGACGTTGAGGCCCAGAGTTGGCAATGCGGTAAACATTTGGCCGAAGTTCTCCACCACTGAGTGCGGAAGAGCTTTGATGGTTCCACCGTTTAATAGTGCCGGCAACCAGTACATATTAGATAAGTCAAATGAGTATGGCGGTTGGCCAAGGAAGTTAGCGTGTTCAGGAATATTGAAATCTGAATCAAGAACCCAATCGACGAAGGTCTTGAAATTATCATGGCTAACTTCAACCCCTTTAGGTGAACCAGTCGTTCCAGAAGTAAAGAGAACGTAGGCCAGTTCATCCCCAGAAACGGGATCAGTAGGGGTAAACTCTTGGTGATCCGCTAAAACATTAGTTAGTTGTTCATTAGAAATTACTCGAGCATCGAAATTGAGATTATCACTTGGAAAATCATCAACAGCGATAATTAATTCTGGCTTAGCAGTATCGAGAATTGATTGAATCCGTGGAATCGCGGAATCAGTTGAGACGGGAATATATGGATGGCCCGCCTTTAATGCTGCTAAGAAACTGGTAATCATCTCGACTTGGTGATCACCGAATACGAGGATTGGACTTTGACGGGTCATATTTTGCTTAGTAAGCCAAGCAGCTAAACTGTCTGAATTGGCTTTTAATTCACCATAGCTTGTCTGCTTTCCCATTTCGTCATAAGCAACCCGCGTTGAATTATCCTTGGCAATTTGGTCAAAGACAGTAACGATATTTGTATTCAATTCTATTTCCTCCACATTAGAATTCATTGTAAATGAACGGTTCTTGACCTGCTCCATAATAACCATAAAGGTAAATCAGCAGGAGAATAACGATAAAGTAGAATACCGTTTTTAAGATGAATATTAGTGCAGGATGATTCTTAATACTTTTACTAAAGATTACGAATCGCTCCTTTCGCTCATAAAAGCTAATATACCATAACGAGTTTAGCGCGCCATAGTAAGTTAGTTAATTGTTCCAGCAAAAATTTAAGATATTCGTAATTAAATTTTTACACCTATTTATTATAGATAATTTGCGGTAAGGTTCAAAGTAAAATAATGTAATCTTGCGAATTATTATTTATTTATGCGAAAATAAGAGTTCAAGTAATAATGATAGGTAAATTTTATTAAATTAAGAGGTTATGACAGTGATTAAAGGAATTGGAATTGACATCACTGAGATTAAACGAATTCAGGAAATGCGGCAAAAGCATCCCCAATTCGTTAACAAAATATTGACACCGGCAGAGCAAAAGCAGTATGAAGGACTGAATGGTTCACGTGCATTGGAATACTTAGCTGGTCGTTGGTCATTAAAGGAGTCCTTTTCAAAGGCGTATGGAACTGGAATTGGTAGCGAAGTTGGCTTTCAAGATATTGAGGTTATTGATAACCAGCTGGGAGCTCCAATTGTTACTAAAGCACCGTTTGCTGGTCGTGTCCATGCATCGGTTAGCCATACTGCAGTAAATGTCATCACAGAAATTCTTTTGGAGGATAAAAATGATTAGTGGACGATTACGAGATACAAAATTAATTGTTGATTTAGGAGCAATTAAGCACAATATTCATGAGCAGCAAAAGTTGCTGGCCCCTAATAGTAAGATCCTTGCGGTTGTTAAGGCGAATGCTTATGGGAATGGCCTAGTTCCGGTGGCACAAACAGCGATTAGTGCTGGAGCAACCGGTGCCTGTGTTGCAATCCTAGATGAGGCACTAGAATTACGCGATAGTGGGATCACATCATTAATCTTGGTTTTAGGAATTACCCCCGTGGAGAATGCTCATATTGCTGCAGAAGCAGGAGTATCGTTGACTGTTGGTTCGTTAGACTGGCTTGAAGACTATCATCAATTAGCAGTAGCCAATCATTGGACTAAGCCGTTGAAGGTTCACCTGGGGATTGATTCAGGGATGGGGCGGATTGGCTTTACAACTGTTGAAAGTTTTAATGAAGCAGCTAGGTTCGTCCGTGAGCACCACGAATTTGAATTTGAAGGGATGTTTACCCATTTTGCAACTGCAGATAGTGCCGATGATAGCTACTTTAACAAGCAGGTTAATAAGTGGGAACAATTTGTCAATAGTTTGACTGAGTTACCACCGTTTGTCCATATGGCAAACTCCGCTACCGGAATGTGGCACCGAGAAAAAATCACGGCCAATACTGTTCGAATGGGAATTTCAATGTACGGGCAAAATCCATCCGGTCGTGAATTGGCCGCGACCCTTGATTTGAAACCAGTGGAACAGCTGGTTACCAGTATTAGTTTTGTTAAGAAACTCAAGGCTGGTGAATCAGTAAGCTATGGTGCAACCTATACCGCGCAAGAAGATGAATGGCTGGCAACTTTGCCAATCGGTTATGCTGACGGCTATCCACGTTGTATGACGGGCTACAAGGTTCTTGTCGACGGTCAATTTTGTGATATTGCCGGGCGGGTTTGCATGGACCAGATGATGATCCGTCTGCCTAAGCCTTACCCAGTCGGAACACGAGTTGTTTTAATGGGGCGGTCTGGAGACAAGAAAATCACAGCTAACGATCTTGCTGATCGAGCAGGAACAATCAACTATGAAATTATGACAAATATCAGTAACCGTGTTCACCGGGTTTATACTGATTAGTTGCTTGACATCGTTGATCCATTTGATATAATTTAGATAATTTTATAGGTCCTTTAATGTAGCCCCGTGAGACTACAAAAGACTACCGAATTAATAAGCAGTGATCCACAGTCGATCACGCAGAGATTGGATAGCCTTGAGTTCTTTACGGGACTCAAGGTTATTTATTTAGGAGGAACGATTGTGGAAGATAAACAACACACGCCAATCTTAAGTATTCCCATGAAGAGTCGGCGAACAACAAGATGGGACATGTTTGCAACCTGGGTTGGGGCAAACGCAAATAACGGAACCTGGTTTGTCGGTGGTGTTCTTGCTGCTTGTGGATTTGCCGTGGCAATGAAGGTACTTGTTCTTTCGTCAGCCTTATCATATGTTTTCTTGAGCCTAATCGGTTATATTGGTTACAAAACAGGTGTTTCAACCATGGCGATTAGCCGGGCATCCTTTGGGGAACGCGGAAGCTACTTACCATCACTGGTTAACATTACCCAGTTTATTGGCTGGACGGCAGTTAATACATTTATCGCTGCTCAATCAGTTAGTCTTATTTTCCACCAGTTGCTTCACTGGCCGCTTTGGGGACAACCAGGTGGTGACAAAGGGTTAGTTGTTGGGATTTTGATTATGAGTATTCTTCACATCATCAGTGTTTCCAGTGGTTCACGGTCGGTTCAATTGATTGAACGAATCGGGATTGTCCTTGTCTTTATTTTTGTCCTTTGGGAATCTGTTGCTGTTTTTAAGACAGTTTCGATGGATCAAATCATTGGCTGGCATGTACCGGCAAAGGCACGGATGGCTACTGGAGCAGCGATTGATTACGTAGCTGCTTTTAACCTGGCTTGGGTGACTGCCGGTGCTGACTTTACCCGCTTTACTTCAATCAAGAATAATGCGATCCATACACCATTTTGGGGAGCATTGATTGGGGTTGTGTGGTTTGCCTTTATTGGTTTAATTTCCACGATTAGTATTGCAATTTCAAGCGGCGTTTATAATGCTAATAACTCGGATCCATCGACAATTGCAAGTAAGTTAGGCCTTGGTGTTGTAGCGTTCTTAGTAATTATCTTGACGTCAATGACTGCCAACGCGGTTAACCTGCTTGCCGCCGGATCAGCCTTATCGAATATTTTTATTCGGCTACGGCTAAAATACTCATTATGGATCGTGGTTCTTTTAGCAACAATTGTGACCTTTATTCCAATGTTTGTTGGGAGCTTCTTGGATACTTTTGAATCTTTCCTTGATTATGTTGGGATGGTTCTGGGACCAACAATTGCGATCATCTGTACTGATTTCTATATTCGTGCGCACCGTCACTATGACGTTAAACAATTAGGTTTAATTAACGGTAAGTATTGGTACCATCACGGCTTTAACTGGATTGCTTACCTTGTCTTTGCTTTAGGAGTAGTATTCTTTATTGCGGTTCACCAAATGCCAATTTTTGCTAATACAGTTGGGGCAACATTTGTTGATATGGTACTAAGCGGATTGCTTTATTACATTTTAATGGCCATTTATGACCGGAAAGGATCACGTCATGCTAATTAAGAGTGTTCACATTGATAATGATGAAGAGTTAAAAGATGTTCGCGTTACTGATGGTCAATTTACTGAAATCGCCGCTGAAATCAAGCCGCGTGAAGATGAAAAAGTTATTGATGGCAATGGTGCATTGATGTTGCCACCGTTTGTTGACTCCCATGTTCACCTTGATGCAACACTAACGGCTGGTGAGCCTGAATGGAACGAAACGGGAACGTTATTCGATGGCATTCGGATTTGGAGCGAACGGAAGCAGGATCTTTCGATTGAAGACGTTAAGCAGAGAGCTAAAGCAACGATTAAGAACATGGTTGGTCACGGAATTCAGCATATTCGGAGTCACGTTGACGTTACGGATCCGCATTTAATTGCTGCCCGAGCCTTATTGGAGTTACGAGAAGAATTAAAGGATCAGATTGACTTACAGTTAGTAGCCTTTCCGCAAGAAGGAATTCTGAGTTTCCCTCATGGGCGTGAACTAATGGAACAAGCTGTTAAGGAAGGCCTCGATGTTGTTGGTGGAATTCCTCATTTTGAATTTACTACTGAGTATGGCTGGCAATCAGTTCATTTCTTAATGAAGTTAGCGGACCATTATGATCGGCTGGTTGATGTTCACTGTGACGAGATTGATGACCCTGCTTCACGGAACCTCGAAGTCTTGGCAACCGAAGCCTATGAACGGGGAATGAAAGATCGAGTAACCGCAAGTCATACGACTGCAATGGGGTCGTATAATGATGCTTATACTTATAAGTTATTCCGCCTATTAAAGATAAGTGAGATTAACTTTGTTGCTAACCCATTAGTTAATATTCACCTTGGTGGCCGATTTGATACTTACCCGAAGCGTCGCGGAATGACCAGGGTAAAGGAATTAACCGAAGCGGGGATGAACGTTTCCTTTGGTGAAGACGATGTTCAAGATCCATGGAATCCGCTTGGTAATGGGAACATGCTTGATGCTGTAACCATGGGTGTTTATGCTGGTCATTTGATGGGCTACCATCAGCTTCAAGATGCGTTCAAGTTCGTTACGTATAATGGAGCTAAAACTCTTCATATTACCGATCAGTATGGAATTGAGGTTGGTAAGCCAGCTAACTTTATCTTGTTAAATGCTCCTGACTTTTACAATGCCTTGAATAAGCATGTCGAAGTATTAGCCAATGTTCGCCACGGTAAAATCCTTGCCCAAACCAAACCAGCAGAAACAAGGGTGAATTTAAAGTAGAGTGTGAAGCCGTAAAAAGCTCCCGGATGATAACGATTTCTCTCGACAAAGGCGTCTTGCGCCTAGGAGAGAGTTCGTTATCTTGAGGGAGCTTAGGCTGAGCACCTTTAAAGTAGAGTGCCTTCGCTCCAAAGAGTTTCCGGAAAGCTAACAATTTCTCCCGACTGGATGCTGAAAGCATCTGGGAGGGAGGTTGTTAGCTCTAGCAAGTTCCTGGCGAGCAGATCTCGACTCAGTTGCCTAGAACGTTTTGACTCTGCTGAAGTCGTTAATTACACAGAGATCTAAAAAAGGAACCAACTTTTTGGTTCCTTTTTTTATACTTCATGTAAATCTTCAATTTCAGTAACTTCAAAGCCTCTTTTGGTTAACCGTCGAACAATTCGTTCCATTCGGTCATGATCAACATCGGTCGGTAAGGTGAACAGGACCTGCTTAACAGATGAATGATCGGGATCTAAAGAAATAACGTTAACAATTTGACAGAAACGGGTGATTTCTTTTGCGGCATTCATTAAAGCCCCCCGTTCGTCATGGGCAACGACAGTTAAAACGTAGCTACCGTTGTTAACGTTCCATCCGGCTGCAAGCATTCGGAGTAAGCGATTGTGAGTTAGGATGCCATAAAATTGGTTATTTTCGTCCAAAACTGCAATGTATGGGAGATCACGGATCGCAAAGAATACAGAGAAGAAAGCAGAATTAATGGAAACGAATTTGGTAGAGTTCTTTAGTAGTGAAGTTACCGGAAGTGTCATATCGCCATTTCGTGACTTATGACGGTAGATATGCATTTTATAGATATTGCCACGGAAAATTTTCCCAGACTTATCTAAAATCGGCACGCAACGATATCCAGTATTTTCAAGAACGGTCAATGCTTCCTGGAGAGTTGCGGTTTCAGGCAATGTGGTCAGATCTGCCTTTTTCTTAATAAGCGAACTAAAAATCATAATGTTCTTCCTTTACTAAATTAAAACGTATTAAGTGCATAAATCATCATAACACAGAATTGATCTTAGTATTAGAACAAAATGAGAGGATTAAGAATGACTAATATGATAACCAAAGAATGGTAACGTTAATTGTTTTAGTTTTAGTTACGGCTAGGGTATAATAACATTCAGGTAATTCTACATAATCAGAATTGAACGAAGTAAATAAGCATTAGGCTGCAACTAAGGCGGCCTTTTTGCATTTGACTTAAAGGGGACGAATTAAAATAATGAAAATGATTGTCGGCTTAGGAAATATTGGAACGCGCTATGATGAAACTCGTCATAATACAGGCTTTATGGTAGTGGAACAATTAGCCCGTGATTATCACCTAGGAGCTTTTACGCATCTTAAGCAAGAGGCTGTTGCCGTTACCGGAATGATCAACGGTGAGAAAGTAATGCTCGTCAAGCCAACTACTTTCATGAATGATTCTGGAAGAGCTGTTGGACCGCTTGTTGATTACTATGATCTTGACCTTGATGATCTGGTAGTAGTTAATGATGATCTTGATATGCCAGTGGGTAAAGTTCGGTTGAAGACTCATGGCGCATCAGGTGGTCATAATGGATTGAAGAGCATCATTAACGCATTAGGGACTAATAAATTTAATCGCATTAAGGTCGGAATTGATCATCCTAAACATGGCACCGTTGTTAGCCACGTTCTCGGTAAATTCACTAAAGAAGAACGTCCAGATTTTGATCAAGCCGTCCTTACCGCCGAACATGCCCTCGAAGACTGGATCAACGGCAAAAACTTTGCTCAGTTGATGAATGAATATAACTAGAGTAGAGCGCGAGCCAGCAAAGAACTTGCGGAAAGATAACACTAACTCCCGACAAAGGCGTCTTGCGCCTAGGAGGGAGGGTGTTATCTCTAGCAAGTTCCTGGCGAGCGCATTTCGACTATGTAGCCGAGAACATCAGCTCAAGGAAGGTTAGGGCGAGCGCGTTCTTTGTTGCCTAGAGCGTCATCTAGGCGGAAGTTGCGGTCACGGCGAGCGCGTTTAATAGAGTGTCTTCGCCCCAAAGAGTTTTCGGAAAGCTAGCAATTTCTCCTGACGAAGGCGACTTGCGCCTAAGAGCGAGGTCGTTAGCTCGAGGAAACTCGGGCAAAGCACGTTTCGGCTCAGTCGCCTAGAACATTATCTCTAGCAAGTTCCTGGCGAGCGCATTTCAACATTAAATTCACAATGTAAATAAAAATGTAACAGAAAGGAGGAGAAGCCATGGAATTAACAGACTTTTGCACCCGAACAAAGGAATTTAAACAGGTTTTGACGGCAATTCAAAAGCATCAGCGGCAGTTAATCACTGGTATTTCAGGATCGGCACGAACGTTGCTGCTTGCGGCATTGCAGAAGAACCTTGATCAGCCTCAATTAGTGATTACTGATAGTCTTTTTCATATGCAGGAGCTGGCAGCGGATTTAGAGAACCTGTTACCAGAGGAAAAAATCTATCAATTCCCAGTAGAAGAAGTTTTAGCTGCTGAAGTAGCAACAAGTTCACCGAATTATCGGCTGCAACGGGTTCAAGCATTGAACGCGTTAATTAATAACAAATCAGCAATTGTAATTGCATCGACTGCTGGTCTTCGACGAAATATTGTTGCGCCAGAATTGTTTAAACAGGCAGAATTATCACTTAAAGTCGGCGGTGAAATTGATCCTGAAAAAGCGGCAGACCAATTGGGTTCAATGGGGTACCAGCGCCAAAAGATGGTTCTGCGGCCAGGAGACTTTGCTGTCCGGGGATCAATTATTGATATCTACTCCTTGAATACCGATGATCCGGTCCGGGTTGATCTGTTTGACACTGAAATTGACTCCTTGAGGTATTTTGATGCTAGTACGCAACGAAGCATTAAAAACGTTGATGAGGTTGAGATTCTTCCCGCAACTGACTTTATTCTTCCGGTTAATGAGTTTGAGCGAGTAGAAGAAAAATTAGCCGAACAGTATGAGCAGTTGAAAAAACAGGCTGATGGAGAAGATGAGCTAGAGCAACTGGCAAACCGGTTTGAACCGTTGCTTACGGATCTAAAGCAGCATCAGTTAACTAACGAATTTCTTACTTATACTAATTTGATTTATCCGCAAGGGCATTCTCTTCTGGATTATCTTTCTGCTGATGGGGCGGTTCATATTGATGATTGGACGCGGATTAAGCAGACGGCTAAAGAGATCGGTGAAGAAGAATTAGGATGGTTAGAAGATAAGGCTAAACATCATCAAATCTTGCAAGCAGTTAGCCTTGGTCATGATGTTAGTAAATTAATTAGCAGTGACAAACATGCTCAAGACTTTTGGGCACTCTTCCGCAAGGGGATGGGCCAGTTAAGGTTTAAGGTTCTTACTGACTTTGGTAGTCGAACGATGCAACGGTTCTTTGGCCAAATGCCACTGTTGAAAACTGAAATGCAACGGTGGCTCGATCAGGGGCAAACCGTTATTTTAATGGCGACCAGCAAGGAGCGACGAAACCAAATTGCCCAAACAATGGATGATTTTGGTATTAAAGTTACCTCAACCGAGCTGAATCATCTTCAACAAAATGTCGTTCAGCTAGTGCCAACTAACCTGGCAAATGGCTTTGAGATCCCTCAGATGGGACTAGTAATCATTACTGAGGGAGAAATGTTTAAGCAGGTCAAGAAGCGGCGAATTCGTCCACAGAAACTTGCTAACGCTGAACGGATTAAGAATTACTTAGACCTAAAGCCAGGAGATTATGTCGTTCACGTTAACCACGGGATTGGGATCTTTAGCGGAATCCGGACCATGGAAGTTGATGGCGTTCACCAAGATTACATGGTAATTAATTATCGGAATAATGCGCAAATCTTTGTTCCGGTTACCCAATTAAAACTGGTACAAAAATACGTTTCTGCTGAATCGAAGACCCCGCACATTAACAAGTTGGGTGGCAACGAATGGGCTAAGACTAAACGCCGCGTTGCCTCTAAAGTAGAAGATATTGCTGACGAGTTGGTCGACCTATACGCTAAGCGGGAAACCGAAAAAGGGTATGCCTTTCCTAAGGATGATTACCTGCAAAAGCAATTTGATGCTAACTTTCCTTATTCCGAAACCCGCGATCAATTACGAAGCATTACGGAAATTAAGGAGGACATGGAAAAAGCAAAACCGATGGATCGATTGCTAGTCGGGGATGTTGGTTACGGGAAAACCGAAGTTGCCTTACGGGCGATTTTTAAGGCAGTTACTGGCGGAAAACAGGTAGCCTTTCTCGTACCAACGACCGTCTTAGCTCAACAACATTATGACACGATGAAAAAACGATTTGAGGGTTTCCCGATTGAGATCGCATTGATGTCCCGCTTCAAGACAAGAAAAGAGTTGAAGGAAACTGAAAAGGGGCTTGCTGACGGGACGGTTGATGTCGTTGTCGGTACCCACCGAATCCTATCTAAAGATGTCCATTTCAAGGACTTGGGGCTGTTAATTGTTGATGAGGAACAACGATTTGGGGTTAAACATAAGGAAAAGCTGAAACAATTGAAGAACAACGTTGATGTCCTAACGTTGACAGCCACGCCAATTCCACGAACACTTCATATGTCAATGCTTGGTGTTCGTGATTTGTCTGTCTTGGAGACGCCTCCTGCTGGTCGGTATCCGATTCAGACCTATGTGATGGAACAAAATTCAGGGGCTATTCGAGATGGGATTCTTAGGGAAATGCAGCGGGGTGGACAAGTTTATTATCTGCATAACCGGGTAATGGATATTGAAGAGACCGTAGCTCGCTTGCAACAACTGGTTCCCGAAGCGCGGATTGGCTATATTGACGGCCAAATGAGTGAGAACCAGCTTGAGTCAGTCCTTTATGAATTTATTCAGGGCGGATATGACGTGTTAGTGACGACTTCGATTATTGAAACCGGGGTTGATATTCCGAATGTTAATACTCTCTTTGTTGAGAATGCCGATAGAATGGGATTAGCCCAGCTGTACCAGATTCGCGGCCGAATTGGTCGAAGCAATCGGGTTGCTTACGCTTACTTTATGTACCAGCCCAATAAAGTTTTAACGGAGTTGGGTGAAAAGCGGTTAGCGGCAATTCGCGATTTTACCGAGCTGGGTTCAGGATTTAAGATTGCGATGCGCGACCTCTCAATTCGTGGTGCTGGAAATCTTCTGGGAAAGCAGCAACATGGTTTTATTGACTCGGTCGGTTATGACCTCTATTCTTCAATGCTGAGTGATGCTGTTGCTAAGAAGCAGGGGAAAAAGCAAGTTGATAAGTCAGATGCGGAAATTGAACTGGGTGTCGAAGCTTACTTACCTGATGATTACATTAACGATCAACAACAAAAAATTGAGTTATATAAGACCATCCGCACTGCGGCCAGTGATGAAGAACTCCTTGATATTCAGGGTGATTTAATTGATCGTTTTGGTGATTATCCAACGGCTGTCGGGAATTTACTCCTGATTAGTCAGTTGAAACTACATGCGGATTTAGCGATGATTGCAAGCATCAAACGACAACGTGATCAGATCATGATTACTTTTACAGAAAAGGGAAGCCAGAACATTACGGCGCCACAAATTATTAAAGAGTTGGCCCAGACAAAATTTAAGGCAACAATTGGTGAAAATGATCAGCAATTAAATGTCCGGCTGGTAATTCAACCGAAAATGACGGTTGATGATTGGCTCCACCAGCTTCTTAAGTTTGTCACGGCGTTGAGCAACCTAAAGAAAAATAAACAATAGAAAGAAGAGGATCGAATGCGATTAGATAAGTTTCTCAAGGTATCAAGAATTATTAAGAGACGCTCCGTTGCCAAGGAAATTGCTGATCAGGGAAGAATTTTAATTAATAATCGGCCAGCAAAGTCTTCAAGTCAAGTTGTAGCGGGTGATACGTTAACAATTAAGTTTGGTAATAAGACTGAAACGGTTAAAGTTAACCAAATTGTTGAAACAACCAAGAAGAGTGAAGCGGAAAATATGTACAAAATTATTGATGAAACCTATGCGGAAAATTTTGATTAACGCTGATTTTGAACAGTTATTAATAAAATATTTAATAATTTCAAATGTTTATAGACAATTTCCCTAAAAAGCTGTTATACTTAGTCCGTGATAAGCCAAATTAGGGGGCAACTAAAATGAGGAGTCGATCTGACAAAATTTCACAAATTAATACGCCTTATGCGCAACAAATGACTGTTAACCAGCAGTTGGTTCGTCGTGCGCACATTAAGCGCTGTAAACGAATTTTGTTAATCTTCTCGGTTGTTTTTTTGCTTCTTGGTTTTCAAATTATTCAAAGCAAACGGTCTTTAGCAAAGATTGAAGCAAGTATTCGTACTTCAAAAACGCAATTAGCTCGTCAGAGGGATATTGGAAAAGACCTTAAACAAGAAAAAAAGCAATTACATAATCCCGATTATCTGCAACAAATAATTCGCTCAAAGTATAACTATACGAAGAAGGGCGAGACAGTTTATAATTTAGATAATTAACGATAAAAAACAGGAACAGGGTCATGGATAACTTGTTCCTGTTTTTTCTTAGTTTTAGCACCTTTTCTGGTTTGAAGTATGGTATACTCAACGTACATTTATCACAATATTGTGGCTTGAGGAGGATCAATTAATTTCATGTCAATTGAAGTTGGAGCAAAGGTTTCGGGTAAGGTTTCAGGAATTACTAATTTTGGGGTCTTTGTTGATTTGGATGATAACCAAACTGGTTTAGTACACATTAGTCAGATCTCAAATAATTACGTAAAAGATATTCATGATGTATTATCAGTTGGTGATACCGTGACTGTTAAGGTCACTAAAGTTGGCGATGATGGCAAAATTGCTTTATCCATGAAGGATGCGGAAGAACGCCATCATGACGACGAACGTGGCGAACATCGCGAGCATCGTCATAATAACTTCCATCACGAGCATCATGAACACCGGAATAATGATTTTGAGCGTCAAGGTCAGCATGGTTACCACCGTGGATTCAACTCAGGCCATCACCAATCGCGACACCACGAAAATTTTGATGAAATGCTAGCTGGATACTTGAAGGAAAGCGAATCCCGCCTTTCAACATTAAAACGTCAAACTGATGGCAAGCGTGGCGGTCGTGGTGGTCGTCGGAGCTAAGATGGAATTAAACAACGAATTTAAGCGACACCTGGAACGGGGTCGCTTTTTTAATAAAAATGATAGAGTGATCGTGGCAGTTTCAACGGGAGTAGATTCAATGGTCTTGTTAGCGTTGCTACAGGAGCTTCCCGTAAATATCCGTCCTCAAATAATTGTTGCCCATGTTAATCATCGGTTACGAAAGCAGAGTGAGGAAGAGGAGCGATTTATTCGAGATTATTGCAATGAACACCAGCTCAAACTGCTCGTTCATCATTGGTCATTAGCTGATCATCCACAAACTGGGATTGAAGAAGCTGCCCGGAAAATGCGTTACCGGTTTTTTGCTCAGGTGATGAAAGAAGAGCAAGCAACAATTTTATTGACAGCTCATCACCAAAATGATCTTGCTGAAACAATGCTAATGAAGCTTACCCGTGGTGGTCAATTACACCAGTTAATCGGGATTGAGGAAAAGCGGCCCTTTGCATCAAGAGTGCTTGAACGCCCTCTTTTAATTTTTCCTAAACACCGATTGCGTGAATATGCCATCAATAATCATTTGAAATGGTATGAAGATTTAACTAACCACGAACTGAATGTTAGTCGCAATCGTTTTCGTCATCAGGTTATTCCATTATTAGAAAAAGAAAATGCTAATTTCTTAGCTTCTTTAAATAGTTACCATGAGCAGTTAGAATTAGCAGTTGAACTTGAAAACCAGTTTGCTCAAGAACAACTAGCAAAACTTAGTAACAAGAATGGCCATCTGGATATAAAAAAACTAGGTCAGCTATCTCTAGCTAAGGAGCAGCTGGTTTTAGTAAAGTGGCTGGAGGAAACTGGCGCCTTAGGGCTGAAACGAGGCTTTATTGAGCAGTTACTTGCAGACATTAATAATCGTCATTTACCCCAGTTTGAACGCCAGGTTGCCCCTGATTTAGCACTATTTAAGAACTATTCCGAACTATTTATAAAAAATGTTAATCAATCGCCACAAAAAACTCAAACTTCCATAAATTCTGTGGTAAAATTGGGCCGTTGGTATTCAATTGAAAACGATTATCAAATCGCTGTCGCTAAGGATAGGACCTTCTTTAACCAGGGAGAATACTGTCAAGAAATGTGGTTAGCACCTGAGCAGTTACCATTAACAATTCGGCGGTGGCGAGAACGAGATCGGCTACCATTGAAGAATGGCGGTCACCAAAAAGTTGGTCGGGTTTTAATTGATCAGAAAGTGCCGTTATCAAGACGTAATCAACAGTTAGTAATTGTTGACGCTCAAAATAATGTTGTCTGGGTTGTTGGGCGTAAATGGGGATGGTTTACTCGTCCCCGCGACTACCCTACCCGGTGGCAACGACTATTTATTGGCAGGCACGATTTGAAGAGGAGAAAAGAATGAATAACGATATTGAACGAGTTTTATACAGTAAGGAAGAACTTAATCGGCGGATGGACGAACTTGCTAAACAACTGACTGCTGAGTACAAGGATCAGCGCCCATTGATTATTTCCGTAATGACTGGTGCTGTTTTATTTACTGTTGATATGATCAAGCGAATGGACATAATGGCTAAACTTGATTTTATTGACGTTTCTAGTTACTACGGCGGAACTTCTTCTACTGGGAAAGTAAAACTGGTTCAGGATTTGAAGTCAGATGTTCGTGATCGTTCAATCCTCATTATGGAAGATATTGTTGATACTGGTCATACTTTAAAGTACCTAATCGATCTCTTAAAAGAACGTGGTGCAAAGAGTGTTAAGGTATGTACTTTGTTAGATAAGCCTGAGGGACGGCAAGTTGAAGTGAAGGCCGATTATGTCGGCTTTAATGTCCCGAATGAATTTCTAGTTGGTTATGGTTTGGATTACCAAGGATATTACAGAAATCTTCCGTATGTTGGAATTTTAAAGCCAGCTGTTTATGAAAAGGATTAATAAGGTGATGGCGAGAAAAATTTTTCTCGTCTTTTTTATTTGAGATTAGTTACTGTCAAATCAGTGGAAAAGTTAATTTAAAAAATGTAAAATTGACCAATGATGGGTGGTGATTATCAGCGTGATAATTGGCTGGTCAATATTTGTCAATTATGCTATGATAGTCACTACAATTGTAACCACACTATTGTTGCTGGTAGATAGGAGGTTGTTATGAATAACAATCGGAGAAACAATAATTTTACTCATAACGTTCTCTTCTACGCAGTGATTTTCTTATGTATTATGGGAATTGCTTACTTCTTCTTTGGTGGAAGCCAAAATAATGGACAAAGTAAGACTGTCTCACAAACAGAGTTTATCTCTGAATTGAAGAGTAACAAGGTTAAGAGTTTCCAGCTACAGCCAAATGGTGGAGTTTACAAGATTACTGGTACTTATCGTAAACCACAATCTGTTGATAATAACTCTGCTAATAGTTTTGGTTTTGCCACGCAACGAAACAGTAAAGTTAACCACTTCCAAAGTTCGGTATTACAAAGTGACGTAACTGTTAGTCAACTGCAAAAGTATGCTAACCGGGATAACGTTAAGATCAGTACGCGGGCAGAGGAATCTAACAGTGTTTGGATGAACTTGCTGTTAACTGTTTTGCCACTAATCATCATGATATTCTTCTTCTACATGATGATGGGCCAAGCTGGCCAAGGTGGTGGCGGTCGTGGAGTAATGAGCTTTGGTAAGACAAAAGCAAAGCCTGCTGATGCCAAGAAAAACAAGGTTCGGTTCTCTGACGTTGCTGGTGAAGAAGAAGAAAAACAAGAATTGGTTGAAGTTGTTGAATTCTTAAAGAATCCAAAGAAGTTCACTCGTTTGGGTGCTAAGATCCCATCTGGTGTTCTACTTGAGGGTCCTCCAGGTACTGGTAAGACCTTGCTTGCAAAGGCGGTTGCTGGTGAATCTGGAGTTCCATTCTTCTCAATTTCTGGTTCTGACTTCGTTGAAATGTTTGTCGGTGTTGGTGCTAGCCGGGTTCGGGACTTATTCGAACAGGCTAAAAAAGCAGCCCCTGCAATCATTTTCATTGATGAAATTGATGCCGTTGGTCGACGGCGTGGTGCCGGAATGGGTGGTGGCCATGATGAACGTGAACAAACCCTGAACCAATTACTGGTTGAAATGGATGGGTTCCAAGGTGACGAAGGTGTCATTGTAATGGCTGCTACTAACCGTTCTGATGTCTTGGATCCTGCTTTGCTTCGTCCAGGTCGGTTTGACCGGAAGATTTTAGTTGGTCGTCCAGACGTTAAGGGACGTGAAGCTATTCTCCGTGTTCATGCTAAAAATAAGCCATTAGCAAATGACGTTGATCTGAAGGAAATTGCAAAGCAAACGCCTGGATTCGTCGGTGCTGACTTGGCTAACTTGC
This sequence comes from Limosilactobacillus portuensis, assembly GCF_014838735.1. Taxonomy (GTDB): domain Bacteria; phylum Bacillota; class Bacilli; order Lactobacillales; family Lactobacillaceae; genus Limosilactobacillus; species Limosilactobacillus portuensis. The sequence goes on from NZ_JABUXQ010000003.1 coordinate 110,642, forward strand.
TAAATGAAGCTGCGCTATTAGCTGCTCGCCGAAACAAGACGCAAATTGATGCTGCTGATCTAGATGAAGCCGAAGACCGGGTAATTGCCGGCCCTGCTAAGCATGATCGGGTGGAATCAAAGCAAGAACGCCGGACCGTTGCTTACCACGAAGCAGGGCACACAATTGTTGGGCTTGTCTTGAATGATGCCCGAGTCGTCCATAAGGTAACAATTGTTCCTCGTGGTCGTGCTGGTGGTTACGCTATTATGCTGCCACGTGAAGATCAGATGTTAATGTCTAAGAAGAACGCTGAAGAACAGATCGCCGGATTAATGGGTGGTCGTGCGGCTGAAGAATTAATCTTCAAGTCTCAATCTTCAGGTGCTTCTAACGACTTTGAACAAGCAACTCAAATCGCACGGGCAATGGTTACCCAATATGGGATGAGTGATAAGATTGGTCCTGTTGAATTACAAAGTTCTGGTCAAGTATTTACGGGCCAGGGCTACGACCAGTCACCATACTCTGAAAAGACTGCTGCCTTAGTTGACGAGGAAGTTCGCCGGATCCTTCGTGAAGGACATGAACAAGCTCTTCATATCATCGAGACCCACCGTGAACAACATAAGCTGATCGCTGAAGCATTACTGAAGTACGAAACACTTGACGAAAAGCAAATTCTTAGTCTTTATAAGACTGGGAAATTGCCTGATAAGGATATTGCTGCGGCTGATGAAGAAGCCCGTGCACAAACCTTTGAAGAGTCAAAGCGTGCCTTGGAAAGATTAGAAGATGAAAAGCACAGTAATGCAACTGAACAACTAAAAGCAAGTAGTTCAGCTACAGATGATGAAGCTTCACAAGCTGCTGATACTCCAAATAGTGAGGCAGCTGGTGCACCAACATCTGCTAGTGATGCAGATTCTGATTCCAATCATTCCGATGCTCCGGATGAGCGTGATAAATAATTAGATTGAGAAACAGGGGGAATAAGCCGAGAGGTCGGTCGTGTTCTTCCTGTTTTTTACGTGAAAGGATGATAAAAATGAAATCAACAGACTATTTAGTAAAAAGTATTAGCAAGGACGGCAAGTTTCGTGCTTATGCGGTTAATGCCAGTCAATTAGTCGAAAAGGCCCATGAAATTCATGATACCTGGAGTGCTTCTTCAGCTGCTCTTGGTCGAACACTAATTGGAACTCTCCTTTTGGCAACTGCCAGTCTCCAAGGTGAAGCAGGGATGACCGTTAAAATTCAGGGTGATGGTCCAGTTGGGTTTATTGTTGCTGATGGGACAGCTCAGGGAACCGTTAAGGGCTACATGGGGAATAACCACGTTAGTTTACCGGCAAATGAAAAGGGAAAGATCGATGTTTCTGGAGCGATTGGCAAACACGGAACATTATCCGTTACCAAAATGGCGCCTGGAGATAAGACGCCATATACCGGGCAGGTTAATTTGGTTTCTGGTGAACTTGGTGATGACTTTACCTATTACCTTGCCCAATCGGAACAGATTCCGTCAGCGGTTGGTCTTTCTGTCTTTGTTAATCCTGATGAATCAATTGAAGTTGCTGGTGGCTTTATGATTCAAGTGCTCCCTGGGGCAAGTGATGAAGAAATTAGTAAACTTGAAAAGAAATTGAAGGAGTTGCCACTAGTATCAGAAATGCTTCGGGACGGTGATACTCCTGAGGATATCTTGAAACGAATTTTTGGTGATCAATTGAAGATTTTAGACCGGATGCCAGTTTCATACCGTTGCGATTGCAGTAAGGAACGGTTCGCGCACGCATTGGCAAGCATCTCAAAGAAGGATCTGGAAAAGATGATTAATGAAGATCACCATGCTGAAGCGGTCTGCCAATTCTGTGGTAAGAAGTATGAATTTAATGAGCAGGAATTAAAAGATATCTATGCCAAAATGAACCAAGAGGAATCTAAATAACTCAATTTATTTGGTGAAAAATCGATGATGTGCTATCATGATTTGGTTATTGAACGAAGAATTAGCCAGTGCAGTTCACATTAATTTTATAATGAGGTGAAAAAATGAAGTGGCATATTGGAAATGTCGAAATTCCTAACCAGGTTGTGGTTGCCCCAATGGCTGGAGTTACCAACTCGGCATTTCGGGTGATTTGCAAGGAGTTTGGTGCAGGATACGTAGTCTGCGAGATGATTTCTGATCGGGGAATTATGTACCATAACAAGAAAACGTTGAACATGATGGATGTCGATCCAAGTGAGCACCCGATGGGAATTCAAATTTTTGGTGGTACAAAGGAAACCTTAGTTCAGGCCGCTAAGTATGTTGATGAACATACAGCAGCTGATGTGATTGATATTAATATGGGATGCCCAGTTAATAAGGTTGTTAAAACGGATGCTGGTGCCCGCTGGCTTCTTGGCCCCAATAAGGTTTACGAAATGGTATCATATGTTACCGATGCAGTGAAAAAACCAGTTACGGTAAAAATGCGGACTGGCTGGGACGATAAGCATATCTATGCAGTTGAAAATGCCCTAGCAGCTGAACGGGCAGGTGCTGCAGCTCTAGCAATGCATGGTCGAACCCGAAAACAAATGTATACGGGACACGCTGATTGGAATATACTAAAAGAAGTAGCAGATCATTTATCAATTCCATTTATGGCTAATGGTGATGTTCGGACTCCAGAAGATGCTAAGCGGATTCTGGATGAGACGGGAGCAACCGCTGCAATGATTGGTCGAGCAGCTCTTGGTAACCCATGGATGTTAAAGCGAACAGAACATTACTTGGAAACTGGCGAGCTTCTTCCTGAAGCCACACCTGAACAAAAAATTAAGATGGCTAAGGAACACCTTAATCGATTGATTGACCTCAAAGGTGAATATGTGGGTGTTCGGGAATTTCGTGGCCTTTCTACTTACTATCTTAAGGGAATTCCCCGTTCTGCCCGGACCAAAGCTTCGTTAGTTGAAGCGGAGACTCGTCAGGAAATGAATGATATTTTTGATCGGTTTGCTGAACAAACAGCTGAGCGTGAATTGAAGAAAGAGCAACGGAAGCACGCTTAATTAAGAGGAGGAGAAAGTACGTGTCACAAGAATTAGATCAAATGCGCGTTCGTCGCGAAAAGATGGAAGAACTTAAAGAGGCGGGAATTGAACCATTCGGTCGTCGCTTTAAGCGGGATCACCTTGCTCAAGACTTGCACGATAAGTACGATCAATTTGATAAGGAAGAACTAAGCGAAAAGGGCGAAATGGTGATTATCGCTGGTCGAATGACGCGGAAGCGGAGTAGCGGTAAGGCTGGCTTTGCTGATTTCGTTGATCGAACTGGTAAGATTCAAGTGTATGCTCGAAAAGACATGGTTGGTGATGAACCATACCATATCTTTAAGCGTGCTGATATTGGTGACTTTCTTGGGATTGAAGGGGATGTAATCAAAACCGATACGGGAGAATTAACTGTTCGGGCCCACAAGATTACATTCTTGTCTAAAGCTCTTCGGCCACTTCCAAACAAGTGGGAAGGGGTTACCGATCCTGAAACAATTTATCGTCAACGTTATCTTGACCTGATTTCAAATCCAGAAAGCTTCAAGCGCTTCCACCAACGAACAGCGATCATTAAAGCAGTTCGTCGTTACATGGATGAACATGGCTTTACTGAAGTTGAAACACCAATTTTGAACACCCAAGCAGGGGGTGCAAATGCTCGACCATTTATTACCCACCACAATGCATTGGATATTGATATGTACTTGCGGATTGCAACCGAACTTTACTTGAAGCGGTTGATTGTTGGTGGCTTTGAACGGGTTTACGAACTTGGCCGGATTTTCCGGAATGAAGGGATGGATCCACACCATAACCCTGAATTTACCACAATGGAAACCTATGCTGCTTACTTTGACTTCCGTGACGTAATGGATGAAACTGAGGGGATTGTTAAGGCAGCAGCTAAGGTTGTCTCTGATGATGGCAAGATTACTTACCAGGGGCATGAAATCGACCTTGGCGGTGAATTTAAGCGGATCACAATGGTTGACGCTGTTAAGGAAAAGACAGGAATTGACTTTAGCGATGAATCAATGACTGATGATGACGCCAAGAAGCTGGCTGACGAGCATAAGGTTGAATATAAGCCATACTGGACAAAGGGTCATATTTTGAATGCCTTCTTTGAAGAATTCGTTGAAGATACCTTGATTCAACCAACGTTTGTTTATGAGTACCCAGTTGAAGTTTCACCACTAGCAAAGCGGAACAAGGAAAATCCAGCAATGACTGATCGATTTGAATTGTACGTTGACGGTAGTGAATTAGCAAATGCCTTTAGTGAATTAAACGATCCAATTGACCAAAAGGAACGTTTTGAAATGCAAGCTAAGGAAAAGGCTAATGGTAATGATGAAGCAGAACCAGTAGACTTAGATTACGTTGAGGCCCTTGAATATGGGATGCCGCCAACAGGTGGTCTCGGAATCGGTATTGACCGGTTAGTAATGTTATTAACTGATGCTAAGTCTATTCGTGATGTCATCCTTTTCCCAACTATGCGTCCAGAAAAGGAAGAAACGAACGGTAAGAAGAAAAAGAACAAGAAGTAGTAACATATAAGGAGCCACATCCTCTTGAAATTTGAGAGAGGTGTGGCTCTTTTGGTTATTTCACTAGATCATATATTTTTTGTGCTACCTGCCTAGTTAATACTGGTGCACTTTGTAAGTAAGAGACGGCAAGAGTTAGATTAATCAAGTTGAGAGGGAGTGGCATTAGACAGTATGCACTTTCTTTAGTTAAACTATCTTGCGCAATCTTGGTGGTTGTGATTGTTGTTGCTTTAGTCTTGAGTGCTAGTTGGGTTGCTAATCTACTTATTGGCATTTCAGCTAACTTATTAATAGAAATATGATTTTTCTTGAGAAGATAATTAACTTGCTGCTGAAAGAAAGAAGCATTACTAACGGCAATGTAGTTGCTATTATTTAGTTTCGATAATCCTTCTTCAGAAAAAGAAATAATTTTTTGATGGGGGTTGTATAGGGGACAAGTATCTGGAATAAGCAGTGACATTTCTGCTGGTTCAAATGGCAGAATCTGAAAAAGCGGATTGTTGCATTTTTGACCAATTACAATATCGACCTCTTTACTAGTTAAGGAGTGCTCATTAGCAGTTGTTGTAACCTTAAATAGTGTTTCAGGAAAGGCTTGATGGAGGATAGCAATGATATTAGTTACTGACAAGCCAATTAGGGAGCAAAAAGCAATTGTAATTACCCCTTCTTCTTGATGCTTGAGTCTCCTAATATTGGTATGGAGATTATCTTCGGCGGCTTGAATTTCTTTCATGTTATTAAGAATTGATTCTCCTGCCTTTGTTAAAGAGAGTGGATTAGTTCTATTAACTAATTTGATTTGATAATTGTCTTCCATTTTTTTAATTAGTCGACTGATGTAAGGCTGACTTAAATATAATTTTTCAGCAAGGGTGGTTAAGGTAGCGGTGTATTGGGCACCTTCTAAGATTTGAATTTCTCGTCTTAAATTATTCATTATTATTCCTCATCTGTAATAATTTCACTAACTATTACTATTTTACTTGCTATGGTTATAACATCATAATAATAGTATAAACGATATGGAGGGATCATGATGAATAAAGTTACCGAAAAATTAGGAATCGAAAAACCAATTATCCAGGGTCCGTTATTCTGGTTAACAAATGCAGAAATGGTTGCTGCTGTTTCTAATGCTGGAGGAATGGGAACACTTGGGATTAATGCAGGTCAGTATCCAATTGATACCTCAGAAAGTCATAATCAGACCTTTGAGAACATGCAAAGGGAAATTCGAAAAACTAAAGCACTAACGAAAAAGCCATTTGGAATTAATCTTATTTTTACTCCTGATCCAGATAAAGATGCTTTTACTGGTAGGATGATTGAATTAATGGCTAAAGAGAAGGTTGCTGCCGCGGTAATCTATGCTGCTAAACCAATTTCTCGGTGGTTTAATAAGCTACACGATAACGGTATTAAAATTATTTATCGTCCTGCTACGCCAACAAAAGAAATAGTTGAAGCAAGTGTTCAAATGGGGGCTGACGTTATCGTCGCAACAGGCTTTGACGAAGGTGGAACCGTTCCAGACAAAGCTGTAGGAACATTTTCTGCAGTTCCGTATGTGGTTGATATAGTTAATGGTCGAATACCAGTAATGGCTGCTGGAGGAATTGTCGATGCCCGTACCGCCAAAGCTGCCTTTGCTCTAGGTGCTGATGGTATTTTTGCAGGTACTGCTTTTTTGGCAACGGAAGAATCACCAATGGCTGATAATATTAAGCAAGCGGTTATAGAAAATGATGCATATAACGAAGTCTTGTTTAGTGCTGAACCGAAATATTATCGCTCTCTTCCAGGAGAATTACCTAATCGACTAGTTCAATTAACCGACGAAGGTAAAAGTAAAGAAGAAGTGTGGCATACTGCCAATGCTTATCGCGGAATGCACGATGGAATGATTGATGGTGATCTCAGTAAGGGATATGCTTCACTTGGTCTTGGCATTTCTTTCATTCATCAAATTGATCCAATTGATAAAGTAGTTGACCGAATTTATTCGGGGGTACCAGAAGAACAACGATAATGGAACCAGATAGTGACTTCACAATGTCTTAAAAGGCAATGCGGAGTCTTTTTATATTAGATTTCTGTAGAGAGAAAATTAATCTGAAACGAATGTTAATAGTGTTTGAAGATCCAAGGGATGGTTATCTTGTTGATGAATTTTAGAATTACTAGAAATAGACAAAGGAGTGAAAAAATTTTGATTAGTCAGTAATAAAATCTTTGCGATGAATATAGTAAGAAACATTTTCATGTGTAGGTGTAAACGTTATTGAAAATAGATCGAACTTTAAATTGATCGATCGTTATTTTTTACGTTAAAACGGCAAATATTATGAACAATAATGAACTAAGAAATCGCAAAATTCGCTTATAGAAAATTTGTTTAATTTTTTTAGAATAGACGTTGACTTATTAATGATGAGCTTGTATAGTAATTAACGTTGTCTATGAGGTAATAACTTTTTCAAGTGTTTATTGAAATTAGTTATTGACTTAAGGAAGACGGCATGCTATATTATAAAAGTTGCTTGTTAAAAAGTATGACAGCTAGTTAAAATGTTAAAATTAGTTGTTGACATTACTATGAGCATCTGATATAATAAATTTGTTAGTCAGCGCTTGCTGCTAACTAAGGTAGACCTTTGAAAACTGAACAAAGTTTCGACGAATCAAATGTGTAGGGTCTTCAATCATAATGATTTGAAGCAAAACATTTGTGAAGTCAATTCGCTTAATTAATTTGAATTAGAGCTATTCAAGTTCTTATATTTTATATGAGAGTTTGATCCTGGCTCAGGATGAACGCCGGCGGTGTGCCTAATACATGCAAGTCGAGCGCACTGGCCCAACTGATATGACGTGCTTGCACTGAATTGACGTTGGATTC
>NZ_JABUXQ010000040.1 GCF_014838735.1 Limosilactobacillus portuensis
CTATTTCACTGAAAAATTTATCTCAGCGAAGAGAAATGACCTTACCGCAGCGGAATACCGCTTTGGCAAGGCCAACTAATTTTTATTATTTAATGTGTAAACTTGACAGGGCACAGTACCAACCTGTCTTTGACTATTCATTAACGGCTCTTGGTTACCAAGTAGTGGATCAGCATTTTGAAAAAGCAATCGAGGCTGGTAATGATCCATCGCCACAAGATATTCAACAGTTACAATCTGCAATAAAAAATCACGAGATCGCCTTTTTTGTTGAGAATTCTCAAACTAGTGATCACGTTGTTAATGGTTTAGTGAAACTTGCACGAGAAAATAATGTCCCAGTGCTTAAGGTAACGGAAACTAAACCAAATAATACTAAAAATTATCAAGAGTGGATGCTTAAACAGTATCGAGCTCTTTCACGAATTCAGCAGGGAGAAAAGTAAAAATGTCAATTGTTACAGTCAATGATTTAACAGTATCCTTTGGTAACCATCTGGTAATTAATAATTTAAATTTTAGTATTAATCAGGGGGATTTCTTGGTGGTTATTGGCGAAAATGGGGTTGGAAAGACGACCCTTGTTCGCTCACTGCTAGGGTTTATTAAGCCGCAAAAGGGGAAGATAATAATTAATTCCACAAACAAAGATTGGCTATGTTCCCCAGTTTCGCAATATTGATCAGGAATACCCACTTTCAATCCGTGACTTTATTGCGTTAAATGTTCATCATAGTTTACTACCGTGGTTAAAGCAGAGTGAACGTCAGCGAGTAGACCAAGTAATTAGTGAAACTAACTTGACGAAGATTGCTGATCGGTCATTGGGATTGGCTTCCTGTGGGGAGAAGCAACGGGCATATTTGGCTCAGACCCTGCTTCCTAATTCTGGATTACTAATCCTTGATGAGTCCACTGCTAGTTTGGATAATGAAATGAAATGTGAATTATTGGACCTTGTCACCCGGTTTCAACAACAGGGATTAAGCGTGATGTTCGTGACTCACGATTGGAATTTGGCACAACATTATGGAACCCGTTTTCTTCAAATGACGGGGAATGGTTATTTAACGGGACCAATTAATGAACTTCCTCATCCAGAAAAGGAGGCTGAATAATGTTAACGCTAAGTTTTATGCGCCATGCCTTTGTTGCTAGTACCTTTATTGCAATTGTCAGTGGCTTTGTTGGCGTCTTTGTTGTGCCATGAACCTGTCATTTTTAACCCATACCTTATCTGAGATCGGGTTTGCGGGTGGAGCATTTGCCGTATTTGCTGGCTGGCCGGTTTTAAACGGGATGATTCTCTTTACGATGCTTAGCTCGATTCTTGTTAGGCAAATGAGTATTAAAGAATCTCGTCGCGAAGCAGTTACCAGTGCCGTCTCTGCGCTTTTCATTGGTTTAGGAATCTTTTTTCTCTCCTTAAGCAGCAAAAATGCAAGTTCAGCAATAAATATTTTATTTGGGGAGCGTCGTTGGGATTAATTTAGGTGAAGTTTACCAACTGATATGGCTATCGGTAGCTGTTATTGTCATAATCTTTATTACCTATCGACAGCTAAAATTTACTTTGCTTGACGCTATTGGTGCTCGGGTAAGTGGAATTAACGCGGCATTATATTCAGTTATTTTCATTATTGTTTTAGCTTTAAGTGTCAGTGTCGTTGCACAAATCGTTGGTTCGCTGTTAATTTTTATTTTATTAACATTACCTGCTGCTAGTGCACAGTATTTTACCCATGGTGTTGCCAAGATGATTGGTTTAGCCATTCTTTTTTCACTTTTAGGAACTTGGTTAGGACTGTTCCTTGGTTACTTAACTAACTGGCCAGTGAGTTCCTTTATTGCCGTGATTGAAGTTGTAATTTACTGCTGTGCTCTGGCTAAGCAAAAACTTAGCGGGGTGGCATAACAAAAAGAAACTTATACAATACCCTTAGGATTGATACCTTATAAATTAAGTGCCCTAGAATTGTTAGACACAAATCTAACGATTCGGGGGGTATTTATTATGTACTGAGATGTCAATTTAAATTAGAAAAATGTTGAAAGCTGTTCATCTGTGATATTCTTCATGAATACTTCAACAGGTGTGCGATAGTGAAGTGATTTCCGTGGAATTCGATTACGGTATGATATGAGTTGGGTAATTAATTCATCAGGTAGGTTGCGGAAGTTTAATCGTTTACTGAGACCGTCACGGCGTAAAATGCCATTATTATTCTCGTTAAGTCCACGTTGATTGGGTGCCCCGACTTCCGCAAAATAAGTATGAATGTCATGCTTATTAGCGATGTCACGCCAACCAGCGAATTCTTTACCGTTGTCAAAGGTAATTGACTTAACCAAGTGACGGGGCATTTTTGAAAGCCATTTATCTAAGTGAAAATTAACTGCTTCATCAGTTTTGCGATGAACATTGAGAACAATCATGACTTTGGTTTGACGTTCTACCAAGGTCATGACAGCTCCACGATGGGCTTTGCCTTGAACAGTATCGGCTTCAAAGTGACCGAACTCATCCTGGTAATGAGGGAAGTCTTGATAACGTTGATAGATACTGCGTCCAATCTGACCAGCCTTATCACGTCGTTCGACATAGCCATTGGGGTGACGTTTACCCTTCATCGGTAACTGTTGAGCATTGAAATTATACTGTCCTCGAGCAAATATCCGATAAAGGGTCCGCATACTACAGCTAATGGCATGTTCCTTACGACCAATAATGGTATCCAGTGTCCAGCCAGCTTTAATTTGGTCGTTAATATACTCAACTTCATTTTGGGGTAACTGAGCTTGTTTTCGACCACAGTGACGTTTATTACGCTAGTATTTTTCAAGATATTGTTCAATGGTTTTACCGCCATTAAGGAAACGATAAATTCGATAAATCGTTTCCTGACTACGCTTGAGAAGTTTGGCAGTTTGATAGGCTTTAGTTCCTTGGTGCCAAAAATCAGCTATGAGGGTTAATCCACGTGTGGTAAGATGTCTATAGGTCATTTGTGATGTTCCTTTACTTTTGTTTGTGGTTATTCAAAAGTCTATCATAAATGGCCTCTAACTTGATTTTACAAACGACGTGTCTAAATATTCATATCAATTTAAAGTTAATGCAGTTCAGGAGTATTTCAATAAAAGTCATAACTATTCGGTGGCTTGTCGTCAATTCGGTATGCGTTCTTGAAAAGAATTAAGGACCTGGGTCCATGAAGTTCAGTCACATGGTTATGACATTTTAGCTCCCCAAAAGGGCCATCATAGTTATTCGTTTGACTGTAAACTTCAAGTGGTCCATTAACTATCGCATGCACGAATTAAATTCATAAAAAGTGAACATTAAATTTAATCTACATCCATCACAAGTTCGTTTGTGGAAAAATGAAGAGATCGTTGGTCTGCGTTCAAAACCTTAAAGGTCAACCAGCTAAAGCCATGAATAAAAAACATTAATCAACTATTAACCCCACTAAAGAAGAAAAGTGTAAGCAAACAATTGCCGATCTAGAAGCAAAGGTAGCCAATCAAAAAATGGAGATCAACATTTTAAACAATTGCAAGCTCTAAGACAGCAGTGCGGTAAGAACAAGCACTAGCAATTCAAGATCTTAGACCCAAGTATCCATATATTTTAGCATTCCACGACCTACGTTCTACGAACGGCTTGAAGCCGCACAGCGGATTTACAAGTATCGTCAGGTCAAACGAGAAATTACGAAGCAATTTAAACTCAGTAAAGAAACCTATGGTTATCGACGAATGTGGCATTGTCTATAGAAGTAAGGTTTCACATATTGCCAAGAAACGGTATAGATATTAATGAAAAGGCTAAGGGATACTTATTACCAGTTATCGATAAGAACAACGGTTCCACCGTCGCTTACGTGACTTAAACGCATCCTAATATGGATTTAGTTAACACGGTGCTGGCTTATTTCATAAATTACCACAAGGTAGTACCCCTATTCTGCATTCCGATTAAGGTTGGCGATACCGATACCAGTTGTATCAAGCCTTATTAGGGCAACAAATAATCATTCAATCAATGTCCCGTAAGGGAAATTGCTTAAATAACTCACCAGTTGACAGATTCTTTAACTTATCAAAAAACGTGAGTGTTTCAATCGGATCAAAATCCGAACATTCTAACAAGTTAAAAATGTCATTGATCAATACATTCATTGGTATAACAAATATACGAAATTCAGTAAACAAAAAAGTAATGATATCAAATATATGCATTTGTTTTTATTCCCTTTTTTCTACTTAAGGTTAAGTCATATCAGCATTTAGTTACTATTTTGACCTGACTTTTTGAATCTATTATTACCCAACAACAGTTTGAATTATGATTTTGAGTATACTAAAACTAACCAGTTTAAAAACGATTTTAAAATTATCTTTGTCAATTAGTCATGGTTGGCAAATTGATAATCATATTACTCCAGCAGTCCAGCTGATTGAGAACATGATGGTATCGATCCACAGCCGCGGGTTAGGTGACCAATCAACGGTGGCCTCGTCATCATCACCAAACTGGGTGGTGACAATGGTACTTAGGCTAACTGACGTTGAGTTCGCAGAAATAATAAATTTTGAATACTAGAGCTGCTTATTGAAATAGTGCAGGTGGCTGAGATCTTGCTTACTATATTCAGTACTAAAAAAATAATTACTTTTGATGAATTTGATTAAATTGTAGTATAATAATGCCTAAAGGAGAGAATGTATTATGTGTGGAAAAAAATAATCAACATTTAATTGACCAAAAAGCAAACCAGCACTACACACGCTGGTCACTGCGGAAATTAAGCATCGGGGTTGCTTCGGTAGCCATTGCTTCCGGTTTCTTTGTATATACCGGACTTGGCCAGGTTGCCCATGCCGATGCTCCATCTGCTATTGAAGCATCGGTGACTACTCCACAGCCGGGGGGGGAGAGTAAAAGTCAATCCACCAGTACGACTACTGATTCTAATCCCTCGGCGGTCGTAAGTGACCGGGCAGCAAATGATGGTAGTGCACAATCAACCACGAAGCCGGCTGCTGTGACGAACCGGAATTCCCAGGACACACCAATCAATATTGACGCCATCGAATCCGGCCATGTAAAGACGGGTGGTCAGCTGACAAACGCGAGCCAAGTGGTCAGCGGTTGGCTAGAACTGGCACCAAAATCTCGAGTTGGATACACCCCAGGGACTGGTAATTCGACTAAGTTAAACGACTATGAAGTTAACCTGCAGTGGATTGACACTGACGGGGCGATTAGTCCGGTTTACTCGACCAAGAGTCACTACCTGGAAGGGGCAGCCTCCAACGGTGGGGGTGACGGTGTCTTTGCCTTCGACTTGCCGACCTTTACCGACGCCAAGGGAACTGAGCATAAGTTTACATTTTTACCAACGTCTAAACAGCGTCTGAAGCTATGGCTTGCACCAGGGCAGAAGTCGGCTGACGGCAGTGAATTATTCACTTTCCGGCCGGTAGTCGGAAACACGCCGGGCTTCTCGACGCCAACTACGGCGGGGGCCTTCTACCTCGCTGGTGTTAACCTCCAGCGGGCTAGTATCTACGCTGGTGAAGCACCAACGGCAGAGATTATCAAGACAATGGTTGGTGACCCCAGTACTTGGCGGTATGATGATGCCGGTCCGGATGCTTATCCGGGGAACATTGCTGGGGGAACCAATCGGGTTTCCGGTAGAGTTTGGTGGGAAACATCAAAGCTAGGGACGATTTTCCCAACGTCAGCTGGGGAAAACTTTGTTAACCAGACCGCCGATGAAGCTAAGACTGGCTTCCGCGTAGTCAATGCGATGCTAACTCCTGAGGGAATTGCGGCTTTGAGTAGTACTAGGAGTGCCGCCACGGCAATTGATGAGGTTAATGAACAGCTCGCAATCATGAAGGCCCATCCAGAGTACATCCAAGAAGTAGTGGTAGCACCAGTGATTGATGGTAAGTATACCGCGCACTTTAGTAAGGATATTGATACTGATGGGCTCCTGCAGTTTATCTTAAATCCAGCAGGCGAAATCCAAAGTTCGTACAGTAACTGCCCAGTGCTGGCGTACGGGGGCTGTGGTGACTACATAAATTCTAACGCATTTATTACTACTAGTAGAATGCAGGGTTACAACCTCCATTTTGCACTAGTGCCGAATATTGGAAAGTACAACATTGATATAACTAACTATGATACAGTGGACCATGCAGCTCGGCCAGGTGATACGGCTATTTCCAAGGTCAATGCTATTTACGACTATGGACAGAAGGTGGAAATCGTCTGGAATAGTAATGGCAAAGAACTCAAACGGACCACTGTTACAAGCAATGCTGAGGCGGAAAAAGCAGCTCGGCTCACCGTTCCAAAGGACATGGATACTGATACAATCTACAACGTGGAATTAGTTGTCAACGGGGTCACGGTGGATGCCGACAGTTTCTTAGCAGAAATGCCAAAGGACGCTGAGAAGTATACGGCAACCAGCGACAAACTGGTCAAGCCTAACGGCGAACCAACGAAGCCAGCCGATGTTATCGCTAAGGTGAAGACGGACTACCCTAAGGATGCCGCTAAGCAGCCAACCATCTCAGTTGACAACCCCGATAAGTTGCCTGACGGGAAGACACCGGGCGAGTACAACGTTGGTGTCACAGTAACATACCCAGACGGCTCCCAGGACAAGACAACGGTTAGCGTGACCGTGTTGGACAAGGTCATCGATCAGACCAAGACGCCGAATAACCCAACACCAGCTGGTTACGTTCGGGTTACGTTCCAGGCAGGTGACCATGGTAGTCTCGCTGCGGGTGCCGGGACGGTCTTCGATGTGAAGATTGGGACAGCAATCGCTGATGTTCCAGTACCAGGTGCCGTTTGCCGATAAGGGCTACAAGGCTGCCGGTTGGAATCCAGCTCTGCCAACGACGGTTCAAGCCGCAGGCAACTACACAGCTCAGTTCCAAGTGGTTCCTGCAGAAGGACAGCCAGTCACTACCCAGCCGGGTGGACAGCCTAATCCAGCCGACGGCATCAAGAACAAGGATAAGCTACCAGATGGGACTAAGTATGACTGGAAGAACCCGGTTGATACTTCTACTCCAGGTGACAAGACCGGCGTGATCGTTGTTACTTACCCAGACGGGACTCAGACTGAGGTCACGGTCACGGTTCACGTTGTCGGTGAAGCAGTAACGACGCCAGCTGCTAGCCAACCAGCACCAGTGCAGACAGCGGTTAAGCCTGCCGGCGCTGCTGAAAAGAAGCTGCCGCAGACTGGTGAAGACCACAACGGCGCACTAGCACTTGCTGGGGTTTGCCTGATGAGCTTCGCAACGCTGTTTGGCTTTGGTGAGTTACGGCGGAAGAAGTAACCATGTTTTAACTGAATAATTAGGTTTGGTTTGTGAATGGCAACATTCTGACAATACTAAACCTCCTTTCTTTAGGGAGACGTGAGAACAGCAGCAATGCCCTTCTCATGCTCCTACTGAGGGCTCCAGGATTCGGCTTGGCCGGGTGCTGGAGCCCTTTTGTTTGGCTCTTCGTCAAACAAACATCCTAAAGTATAAGGTAGATAGAAGCATGACGATGCTTTTATCTACCTTTTCTTTTATACTTAGAATTAAGATTGAGGTTGACAGTACCAGTGAATCTAGAATTCGTTTGTCAAACTGGCCCATTAATTTTAAATCGGTGTTTTCCAACATTTTATAACCGGTGTGGACAACATGATCTTAGTCGCTTTTACCAAGAAGTAAGTCGAGATGTGGTTAACCATAAAAATAGCTTACACCGTGCTTTACAACTTACTTTCCCGCAATTAGAGTCATTATTTAGTAATACTAATAATGAGTTGTATTGGACTATTGTTAATCACTTTGCTTGTCCTTCACGGGCCCTGAAACTTTCAGCTACTGAGTTAAGATCTTTCATCTTACATAGTACAAATAAAAATATCTCAATTGATCGCGCTACTCATATTGCTGAAAAACTATTAACACTTGCCAAGAAAGCTTAATGATAATTCTTATGTTTATGGACAGATCGCTTATTTAACTAACCTTGTTATCGAGGAAGTTCATGAAAAAGAGAAAATTATTTCTGAAATGCAACACGAAGCGGAAGGGTTGTCTGAATATAATCTACTTTTAACTATCCCTGGATTCGGTGTTCGAACTGTTACTTCTTTGATCGGTGAATTAGGAGATATTCGTCGTTTCCATAGTAGTAATGCTCTTAATGCCTATATCGGGATTGATCTTAGACATTATTATGAATCAGGTAACTTTGTTGCCACTGATCATATTAGTAAACGTGGTGATGCGATTGCACGTAAAATTCTTTTTAAATCCATCCAAAACATTGACGTGGTAAGTCATTTTCATCCTAATCATATTAATGATTTCTATCAGAAAAGGAAAAGACAATCTTCTCAGCCAGGAACTAAGAAAATTGCCATTGCCGCGATACACCGTCTTCTCAGAACGATTTATCATCTTGTAAAATATAATCAACCCTATAATTATCAAATAGCTAAAGTATAATGTTAACAACGGTTTTAAAATGTAGGAAATCACCGATTTGAAATTGTCGGATTTCCTACATTTCTTTATACTGGTTTCATCAATTATTTGAGGTGATTGTATGAAATCAGAGTTGAAAA
>NZ_JABUXQ010000041.1 GCF_014838735.1 Limosilactobacillus portuensis
CACCATGGTAATCATGAAGTAATTTAAGCTTTTCAATAGTTGAATAACTTACAATGCAAAACACCCCCTAGGATTCACACTTTTATTATTTAAAGTGTCAACCCTAAGGGGTATTGTACGACTACCTATCTTACTTACTTTGAGAGATCGAGAATTATCTCGGTCTCTTTGTTGTTTAAAAGAGATCAGTGCAAAATCACTAGTCAAATAATACTTTAGTCATTGTGGTAGGTAGCGGATGCTCTAAAACGAGGTTCATCCCCACCGCCGCTTTTTTCTTTTCGCCAAGCAGTTCTTCCCTTACTGAAGCTGGATCAATCTTAGCAATTCCCAAGTAGTAAAATTG
Organism: Limosilactobacillus portuensis; assembly: GCF_014838735.1. Classification (GTDB taxonomy): domain Bacteria; phylum Bacillota; class Bacilli; order Lactobacillales; family Lactobacillaceae; genus Limosilactobacillus; species Limosilactobacillus portuensis. The sequence goes on from NZ_JABUXQ010000041.1 coordinate 347, forward strand.
CTTTCCCACAGCATCGCTCCGCTTGACAAACAGATGTAACTTCTCCCGTTGCTGGCCTGTGTCAACTCCCGCAAGCAAGCGCTGTACCTCGGCAGAAGACAGATGACGCGGTGAGCGGGTATACCAACGTAATGATTGACCATCCTGAAGCTGATTATCATATATTGCATTCCGTTGATTTGGAGACTTCTTATGATACGTGATAAAAATTGGACATTCATTTTCGGCAACCCGATAGCCGTACATCGGAGCACTAACGTCTAATGGCCAGTTTAATAACCGACAAACGTCCTTCCGATCATATTGCTGATAAAGGGTGAATTGCTGGCGTTGATCATATTTTTTGCTTAGAGTTAACCCGGTTTTAAGCACATCAATAAAGAGTCGTTGAAAATCTGAATTTTGTTTTAGCGACTTCTTAATTTGAGAGTTCAACCGGTAAGTTTCCTGGTTAACCGTGACGATTGATTGATCACCATACTGTTGCTTCTTCGTTTGCTTTCCAGCCTTAACATCAAAGAACCGTAAACTAAGAATATCTGTTAGGGAACGTAAAACCGCTTCATTAACATAGCAGCTATTTTGTTCTAAAGCACCAATTAACTGTTTCTTAGTGACCTCCTGATCCCTTAGCAGTGAAAGAAGGATTAGTTCGTGCGCCCGTTTTCCGCTTAAAAGTTCTTTCGTAATAAAAGTTAAGACTTGGTTTTCATACTGGTTTAGTTTTACTTTTTCGCCCATTTTAACCAAAAAGCTTCCGTAATTATCAAGAAGCTTATTGCGGGCAAAAACAACGGGCGATACTGAATTAGATTGAAGAAAGTCAATTAATAGCGGTACTCGACCCAAGCGTTGTTCCAACTCACTGTATGCTCGACGAAGTTCCGCGATTGAATCAAGCTTCGTCTTATCCAGTGAGGTTAAGATTCGTTCACTGGCAACCCGTGAAAAGTTAATCGTGGAAACACCAATATTCTGCGGAAGTTGGACTTCACACCGCGCTTGATCCTGATCCCGGCTCGAATCATCGTTTAACGCCAATGGAATCATGTAATTATGCTTATAATTACCGATAAAATCAACCACAGTCACATAGTCTTTCCCTGGGTATTTCCGTAATCCGCGACCTAGTTGTTGAAGAAAAACAATCCGTGATTCAGTATTTCGCAACATCACAATTTGATTTAATGACGGAATATCAACTCCCTCGTTAAAGAGATCAACGGTAATCAGGTATTCAAGTTCACCATTTTCCAGTCGCTTTACAGCTTCTTGGCGTTGATAATTACTATCTTGGTTTGTTAATGCAATTGCCGGATGACCTAAAGCGGTAAACTGTTTTGCTATTTCACGGGCTTCCGCTTGCCGACTGCAGAAAACCAGTCCTCGCGGTTGTCGGCCACAGTAGCCATAGTATTCTAACTGCTTTAAAACATACTTCACCCGTTCACTAGCTACTAACCGTTTTAAATTGGTCGTCTCATCAATCACTTCACCATTGGCTTCGTAATCCTGAACTCCTACATAGTGAAATGGAACTAGCATGTCGTTATTCAAAGCGTCACGGAGACGGATCTCATAAGCAATATGGTAGTCAAAGATTCCGTAAACATCCTGGTTATCCATCCGGTCTGGAGTTGCCGTCATTCCTAACCAGAACTTCGGCTTAAAATGATCCATTAATCGTTGATAACTAGGAGCCGCTGCCCGGTGTGCTTCATCCACGAGAATAAAGTCAAACATTTGGGGAGAGAGTTTCTCAAGGATCTTCTTTTGGCTTAATGTTTGGACCGTTGCAAAAAGGTACCGTGACGAAAAGTCATGGTGTTGACTGCTAATTAGGCCAAAATCCTCCTGTGAACCGCCAATAACCCGCCGAAAACTCTGTATCGCTTTTCGTGCAACTTGTTCTCGGTGAACAACGTAGAGAAATTTCTGTGGCTGGTTCTCCTTAACAGCGAATGCCCCTAAATAGGTTTTACCTGTTCCTGTTGCCGAAATCACTAATCCCCGGTGTGCCCCACGATTGATTAAGCCTTGAAGTTCATTCAGGGCCGTCCGTTGCATTTGATTTGGGATAATTTTCTGGCTATTTTGTTTTAAACTGTTATTTGCTTTTGATGATTGCCAACTCTTAGCGTAATTTGTAATCCATTCTTTAGTTAACGGGTAACTTTCACTTTGAAGGTGCCTTATTCCAGTGGTAATTTGCGAAAACAAGGTCGAATTTTGGCTTGAGGTTACCTTCAACATTGTTTCATGGTTTTGGAGCAATGCTGCTCGGGTAAGGTTTGCACTTCCAATTAATGCCGTTGAATAGTCATCATGAGTGAAAAAGTACCCCTTAGTGTGAAAACCAGTAACTGTAGTAACCATGACCTTTAAGTTAGGAATCTTAAGTAGTTCCGCAAACATCTGCGGAGAATTAAAGCCAAGGTAATCGCTAGTAATAAGTGTTCCTTGGATCCCTTGCCGATCCAAATCAGCTAAAACAACTTTAAGTGGCGTTAGCATATCACTGGTAATAAACGCTACCGCCCAAGTAAATGACTTACAATTCATTAACTCATAACGAAGCGTTTCCCAAATTGTGCCATCTTCATTTCCAATCAATCTTGGTGTTAGCTGCTGGTGACCTCGATAACTTCGATCGTATAAGCCATTTAAAATTGCATTTTTTATCGTTGCTTTTTCTGTCATCATATTCCTCAATCTTCATTTATCTTCCCTAATAACTTATCATAAAAATATAAAAGAGCGAGACCGAGAAACTTAATTCTCAGCTTCACTCTTTTTTATCTTGAGTAATTTAACTCAGATTTTAACTATTCATTGTCTTCTAGCTTCTTAGCAACCTTGTTCTTCCGCTTCTTATTCAATGAAGCTCCGGTAGCAAGGGCAGCACCTGCAGCTACAACCGTCATGGCTGTAAGGCTATCCTTGTTAACTTTTGGTTGCTTCTTTGCTTCAGACTTAGTGTTGCTTGAAGGCAACTTAATTTGACCACTCTTAATAGCAGCTTCAAGCTTAGCATTGATCTTTTCACCGCCAAGTTGACGAGTATACCCTTCAAGTGGAGCAGATGGAATACTTGCAGCTTCTTGCTGAAGGTCGTAATAATTATCGTACGGATCATCAAAGCCAGCCATCATATTATCGTTAGCAGCGTGAGCATTCCGCGCTGCAATTTGAGCTGCAATTTCACTCTTTACAGATGCTTCTTCGGAGGCCCGGTTCAAACTACCTGGGTTTTGAACCTTGCTGGTAAGAACCTGTTGGTCATTTTCTTCATTGTTAGCCTCAGTCGTAACGTTTGCTTCTTGAGTTTCATTTTGTGAAGCATCGTTGGCAACCGCAGAAGTTGTTGAAGCATTGTCATCACTTGTTGAGTTCGTTTCAGTTTGGTCAGTAGCTGAACTAGCGCCATTAGTAGCGTTTGAACTTGTAGCAGTTTCGTCTTCAGAAGTTGTTTCTTCAGCAATAGGGGTTGAAGGAATATATGGGTGACTCAAACCATCAAGAGTAATCTGAGCACGCTTCAATTCACCTTGAAGACTGTTAAGCTTTTCTTGAGCCTTAGTTAAGTCACCATTAGCAACGTCAAGAGTTGTTTGATCCTTATCCAAGGTTCCCTTAAGTTGCGTTAACTTTCCAGTTTCAACTTGAACCTTCAACTGGGCAGCAGCTAAAGCAGTCTTAGCTTTCTTAACGGCTGCATCATTTTGAACCGCATCAGACTTCTTAGCATTTGAAAGAGCCGCTTCATAGATTGTCTGAAGTTGACTAACCGTTGCAGTTAATTCTTGAAGTTTTGCCTGACTTGCCTTGTAAACTTGGGTATCATCACTTAACTTTTGTTGAGCACTAGCAACTGCCTTCTTAGCATCACTAATTGCCTTTTCGTAGTTGCTTTGTGGTGAAACAGCAGCAAGAGATGTTCCAAAGACCTTAGCTAACCGAATTTGACTATTCAATTGAGAATACTCTTTCTTCTTGTTTTGCAGTTCGCTTTGGGCTTGTTGCAAGTCGTTTTGCTTTGCTTGAACATTCTGTTGTAACTGGTTTAACTTAGCATTGGCTTCGTTAACCGCAGCATCCCGACTAGCTTGAACTTTCTTCGAAGCATTTAGCTTTTGTTGAGCAGCAGCTAAGTTAGTCTGAGCTTGGGCTAATTGACGAGCCTTATCTTGAACACTACCGTTCATAGCATTCAAGTCTGCTTGAACCTTAGCTAACTTAGCTTGCAAGTCATTGATCTTGTCGTTTGCTAAGTTAACCGCTGCTTGGGCATTTTCCATAACAGCCTTCTGGTTAAGAGTCTCGTTAGCAGCTTTTTGTTGAGCAGCAGTAGCGTTATTAACTGCAGTTTGGGCAGTCGCAACATTAGCTTGTGCTGTTGTTACCCCGTTTTGGGCAGCCGTTGCAGCGGTTTGAGCTGTGGTAACTGCACCTTCCTTTTGAAGGTAATCATTGTGAGCATTGTTGATTTGTGCAGCACTAACGTTTTCAGGAGTGGTTGCCCCTTGAGCAAGCTTATTCTTCACTTCTGCATTAGCATGGCCATCGTCAAAGAAGTTATAGTGAACCCAACCATCCTTATCAATAGTAACGGTCATGTACTGGTTACCATTATCATCATAGGAAATGCCGTTCATTCCCTTTGGATCATTAAGGAATGCTTCAGTGTGACCACCGAATCCATAGTAAAGTGGAGCATCAGCTGCATTTTCAACATCTTGGTAGATCATCGCTAAAATTCCAGCGTAGATACTTTGTTTAACATCAGCCATTGACATACTTTGCTTAAGGCCAGCAATATGAAGAGAAGCTGGATCAAGTAGTAACCCGGTTGAAAGGTTTTCGCCCACAAAGCCAGTGTTTAGACCAGCCTTATTAGCGGCAGTAACCATGCCATTTTCATTGTGTGGTGAACCAGTAGCGTTACTACTCTTATTCCAACCGCTATTATTATAAGCGCCGTCAATTACTTGGTTACCAAGTTCAGTTGCGTAAGGTGAAACCTTAACCTTTCCGTAACTGTGAGCGGCACCAGCAGCTGTAGATTGGAAACTATCACGGAAACTATTAACAATCTGGGCGGCAAACTTTGTAATCTCGGTTTGCTGAGCAGCTGTCATATTTCTTGGGTCAACCTTCTCAGCCTTATCCTGAGCAGTTGCTTGGTAGTTAGTCTTCAATAACGGAGTCCATGTCTTACCACCATCAGTACTTGTCCAACCTGTTGACATTAGTCCCTTGGCAGGATCTCCGCCATTCAAAGCAATTCCTTCTGCACAATCAGACTTAACCTGTGGACTATTGTAACGATTACCGTTAATGTAGCTTTCATACTGTTGAACAATATCGCTTGGTGTCTTAACAGTTGGTACACCGTTATCATTCTTGTAATTATTGTAGGTCTCTAGGGCCTTTAGCGCATCAGACTTAGCAGTGGCCACTTTTTGTTGAGCAGCGTCAGCATTAGCTTGAGCAGTAGTAACTGCTTGTTGTGCCTTTGCTAAAGCAGCTTTAGTTTGGTTAACCTTTTCTTCAGCTGCTTTTTGGGCAGCAGTAGCATGATCATAATTTTGTTGGGCAGATTCAAGCATCTGTTGTGCATTTTGAGCTGCTTGCTTATCATTTGCCAATTGCTTTTGTAATTGAGAAATTGTTGATTGCAGTTGAGCAGTTGCGGTGACATTATCATTGCTACCGTTATTCTTCAATGCATCCAAACGTTGTTGAGCATCAGCAACCGCAGAAGCATCCTTAGCTACTTGAGCAGCAGCCTGTGAAGCTGTTTGTTGGGCAATTGAAACAGCATTTTGTTGAGCTTGAACTGCTGATTGAGCCGTATTAACAGCTTGTGAAGCAGCGTTAACAGCATCCTGCTGGTCATTAACTGCTTTTTGCGCATTTTCTAACGCGAAGTTAAAGGCAGAAGTTGCTGCAGCCTGTGAAGCAACAATATAGTCACTTAACCGCGCTTCAGCACTTGCCTGCAATTCCTTAGCAGAACTAACAGCACTTTGATCGCTATTTACCTGAGCACTATTACTATTTACTACTTGTTGTTGATCAGAAACAGCACTATTAGCTGCTTGAACAGCACTAGCAGCGGATTGAACATTACTCTGGTTCTGAGCTGCGCTTGTAACGGCAGACTCAACTGCCGCACTAGCAGAATTTGCTTCAGCTGCAGCACTATTCACAACTGCTTGTTGAGCATTAACTGCAGATTGATCAATCTTTAACCGTATTTTGAGCACTATTAACTGTTTGCACACCAGAATTAACAACCTGTTGTTGAGTGTTGACCTGTTGTTGAGCAGTATCAACACGTTGTTGAGCCGCTTGTTGTGGCGTCTGTGGGTTAACATTTACATCGTTATTCTTAACTGTCTGTTGAACAGTATCAGCCTGTGCGTTTAAAGTAGAAGCCCCAAGAAGAGTGGCACCAGTAACGGCCACAGTTCCGACTAGAACTTTATCACTTATCCTCTTCCGATTTTTCACAATACCAACTTCCTCCGTAAATAATCGTTTGATGCTATTATCATTGTAGCCGCAATAATTTTATTTATCAATTATTTTTTATTCTTTAAATTAATCACTTGAAAAATAAGAGCAAGCAGTTAGACAATTTTACTATTTATAAAGCTATTTTGTTGCTATAGCAGTAACTTCATCTGTCTTTCAATCGATAAATATAATTGCAAATTTTTTGGCAATAAAAGTCTAAAATTTTCTTTAAATCGCAAATAACTGTAATGAAATAATTTTCATCTATTAAATCAATATGTCGCATTTTTATCATAAATACTATATTTTATAATTCATAATTATGATAATTATAGTAACGTAAATAGATGATTTTAACGCCTTTTGTTTAATAAATTAAAATAATTACTTATCACTTGCTAATGTGGATCATTAAGAATCACCAATCTACTTTCAAATAAAAACAACCGTTTTCTAACAGTAATACCTGCCAGAGAACGGTTATCTTATAATTGATATTCCATTACCTTAGCTTGTTGATCTCCAATATCATCATAATGAATGATTAGCTCTTTGATGAGCCGAAAACCAATTTTTGAATAAAGCTTCTCAGAAGGAAGATTATCAGCTAAGACATCAAGGTGAATTACCCTCTTTCCTTCTCGCCTTGCCTCGTTGAGTAGGCCATCCAAAAACTGGTGAGAACCCCCTGTTCGCCGATAATCTGGATGAACTGCAATCAAATGCCAGATACCAATTTCTCGTTCATTTACCTTAGTGGGCCAGTTAACATCAGGATATTCCTCTCCAGTCGTCATTACTCCGGCTGCGATGATTTGGTTATCCTTAACCCCAACTACTACCGTGGCCTGTTGAATAAAGTCACGTAAGCCATTAGCACTCGGGTACTCACCCCAGGTCCACTTAGCACCGTACTTATCTAATAATTGATGATCGCATACTGCTTTATATAATGATGTAACTCCCTTAAGATCACTTAATTGAGCTACCCTAACCTGATCAAGTTCCATCTTAGCTTCCTCCTTTTCCCATAATTATACCCTTTTTCAATTTGCCGTTCAGTTAAGAATATTAGAATTTCATCGTCCAAAAGTCAGCTGCATTTTAATATCTAGTCTCTATGGTCGTTATAACTAGTTTTGGTTCTACAATTTTAAGTACTGATGGACTTAACATCAGTGCTTATTTTAGTTTAAATTTAAAATAAAAAACGAAAGATGGTTGGACCCCGTCTTCGTTTAAGAAAGGACCATCTTTCATGA
>NZ_JABUXQ010000042.1 GCF_014838735.1 Limosilactobacillus portuensis
CATAAATGCATCGCCCTCAATAGTTAGGTGCTTGGGAATTTGGCGATGAACGGTCTTTTGTTCATTGCGCTGACTTTCTTTAGCTACCTGGCTACCTAACTCATGCACGGCATGCATCACCGAATCTGCCGTAATTCCACTATCAAAGACCAGATTCAAAATATTTGCCGTATTACGCATCGTTGTGGTCTGAGCGATTTTCGCCATCATCATTAAGTAATGCGGTGATAAACGTCGCCGTGGCTTCAGCTGGAGCTTCCGATCAAGATAAAATTCATGCCTACCCAAACCCGTTTGATAATAACGTCGCCGAAAGGTGACAGGGCCGAAAATGCAGTTAAGGGTCCGTGCTTGCTTATTAATTACTTGGTAATTAGCCGGTGTCTAGGACTTCAAGCTTTGATCCAATTCCTCCATAAAGTTTTGCATCAAAGTTTTGCATCATTACTTGGCCTAAGCGGAGGACGCCGTTTAAAATCACCTGTTCAGTTTCAAATAAACTATCAGCTTTTGCCAAATTACGATCGATTTCTGTTAAAATAGTCATGAGGGAAGACCTACCTTTGTTTAGTATTCAGCACACTAAAGGCTACCGGTCTTTTCTTTTTTTTTGTAAATAAGCAAATTGGTATAGAAAAAAGGATTTTCACGACCAGATGATTTATTCATCCAACCTATGAAAATCTTACACTAACACTTGGAATTAGATGAAAAACACTTTGCGGAGACTATTGAAGATCAGGGCGATCGAATCGTTATTCACTTCATTCAATCTTATCCATTACGCTGCCCACGCTGTGGCCAGCCCATGCTTAAAAATGGTTTTAAGACGGTCAACGCTCTTGGACCATCGCTTCACTATAAACCGACAATTTGGTCCATTCGGAAACAAAAATACCTCTGTAAACCTTCCGCTGACTGTCCGACCATGGTTACTAAAATTGCCACAGTCAAAGATATTGATTACTGCAACCACATTGCCTGGGCCATTAAGCAACGGGCAATGATGCTTCTCACGACTAATCAATCGCAGAAAGACTTGGCCAAGAGCCTCGGGGTTTCTGATTGGACGGTCCGCCGGGTTATCACCAGCCTTGATAGCTCCTTCAAGCCCAACTACCGTTGGCTTCCCCGGCACCTGGCTTTTGACGACTTTAAATCTGGAAAGATGGCACCCAGTGGAATGAGTATGATTTTGATGGATATTAAACGTCACCGAACTTTGGACATTATTCTTTCCCGCCGTAATCGTTACTTACGGAGCTACTTTCTTCGTTACGACCGTTCAGCCCGCTTAGCTGTCCAGACCGTTACGGTCGATTTATACACTCCTTATCGGCGCCTAATCCAAGAACTATTCCCGAATGCTATCATTCTTGCGGATCACTTTCATGTCGTTGCCCAGGCCTACCGTGCTCTTAACCAAATTCGGATTCAAGCAATGAATAATGCTGGAAAAGGGAACTCACTAATGGCGGGCGCTGAAACACTTCTGGAAACCCATCCTAACCCCAGCCAGTAAGCTGAGACACAACAACTACTGGTGTCGAGCTAACTTCGGCTATGCCAAATTGACCGATGTCGAAGTTATTCATCGCTTGCTCAATTTTGATGAAGATCTTGCACAGGCTTACCGCTACTACCAAGACTTAATCTTCGCCGTCAGTCAGCGAAGTCATAGTCGACTGAACCAACTGCTGACTACCAAGCTAACGGTGCTTCCGCAGCCCCTGCAAAAGGTACAGCGGACATTACGCCAACACAAAAAAGAAATTCTGTACAGCTTTAAGTATGAGGCTTATACTAATGGCCCCGTTGAGGGCACTAATAATAAGATTAAGGTCATCAAACAGGTTGCCTATGGATTCCGAAACTTTGCCAATTTCAGAATCCGGATATTGCTTGCGCTTCCTAACACTTATATCGCCATTAACTGGAAGAACAAGCAAACAGCCCGTGCCAAAGTCCAGGCACGAGCTGCTTAACAAAACTTATTTGATTTTCTTATCAGTACTTCTTGACGAAGAGCCAAAAATTTCAATTATTATGAAGCCGATAACGTATATGGAGCCTTATTTTTCCAGTTTCCTAAGGTATTAATGTATGGCGAGCAATACAAGCATTTAAGCAGTGACGCTAAATTAGCCTATATAGTACTGAAAGATCGGCTAGAGTACTCTTTGCGCAATCATTGGGTTGATGAAAAAGACCACGTCTACTTTATTTTTACCAATCAAGAATTAATTAATCTGTTTAACTGTTCGGAACATAAAGTTATTAAAATAAAAGTTGAACTTAAATCAGCCAGCCTACTCTTACAAAAACAAATGGGATTCAACCCAAAGACTAAAAAGAATGAACCGAATCATCTATACCTTTCTAAGCTCGATGTAAAAGCTACTGATGTTTATTTAAGGGGCGAATATTGGCAAAAAAGCCTGAAACCCTTGCTACAAGCGGAACTGCAAAAAATGCAGTTAATCTATATAAAGACTATAAAAGGCTCTGTGTCCAATACTGTTGATGCGAGCAATAAAAGTGGTATCCACTATTAAACTTGGTACTGCTTTTTTGTTCTCATCATTCGCAAATTAATTCTTGCTATTAAGTGATTGAAGTTTTGCAGGCTGAAGGCCGTGCGCTGGATTTGTTTAATCATGCGGTTAGTGCCTTCCAATGGACCATTAGATTCATCGCTTCCCGCCGCATTAAGCACTATTTCTAAATTTCGGCGTAATGTTTTAATAACAGTCGCTATTGGCTTGCTAAGCTGATCGTAATGATAGTTATAGAGTGTCTCTGCCAAAGTATCTTTGTTACGTGTAGCTAGATCATTCATAACATCATGCATAACGACGTAGTCGTTATTTAGCTTGGCATCTAACTCGAGTCCTAGGCTAATCCGTTCATTAATCTTTACTTTTTGATGAATATGACGATCATAGTATTCGTTGTTATCGGTGAGAGCATGGTCGTTTTTGAGGTATAAACGCCAGAAAAATTTGAGAAGTTTATATTCAAGCGATTGATATTTATAACGTTTCATCCACTGACTACGATACTGATTAAATGCTCTGGTAATCATGGCGATAATATGAAAGCGATCAATGATGATTTTGGCATTGGAAAAGAGTTGATAAACAATGTCTTGATAATAACTATTAAGATCAATCGTAATGGTTTCGACCCCTTTGACGAGCGGCAAGATCCACGCATTCAAAGTATTTGATATTGGAAGACTTGAAGCGATTAGAAAGGATTTTAATAATGCGATGGTTATTACTGCCATCGATACAAATAAAGTGTAATTGATGATGAACCCTGCGAAACTCGTCAAATGCCAGATGTTTCGGTAGCGTGGTCGGAAATACGGGATTATCATCGATTAATCGACCAACGGTCGATGGAGAAACATTGTTATCCGTGGCGATACATTTTTGAGTGCGATCATCTTGTAAGTTCATGATCACTTTAGCCTTGGTTCGGTTAGAAATGTTACAGTATTTATCCACTAGCGGAATTTTAGCCGTGATCGTATGACCACAATTTTGATCAAAACCGGGTGACTAGCATTGTCACTGGTATAAGTAATTGTGGAGATATAATTGCCATTATGTACTAAAGCTTCAAAGCCACAAAGGTGGCAGCGCTTTTGATGAATAAGTAACGGTGCTTTAACAATGCGGGCCTTAAGATTTTGGAGAAAAGTATAAAAACATCATCAATTTTAATATTTGGGTCTTTAATTTCTAGTAAAGAACGAATAGAATCATTAGTTAGGGTCATATCGATTTCCTTTCTTTAATTGTGGTGGGTTCTGTAATATACGTTTCATCACACTTAACTTCATCAAGCATTTGTTCACGACTCACATGATCTAACCCTAGATATTTCAGAGTCATATTTTTTGATTAGTTGCTAATTAGTGACATGAATAAATCAATGTTATCAAGTAAAAGAAACATTCTCGCCGCTGTAGATTACTACAACGGCGAGAATGCATAGCTCAAACATTTTAGATTTCTAAAATGTTACCTTATACGAGGCATAGAGCCCCCCTCAATTTACTTATTAAATTTACCCTTAACATCTTCGGCGACACTTTCTGCAGCTTCTTTTACCTTGCCGACTGTTTTCTCCAGGATTCCTTCGGCTTTCATTTTCTTGTTATCAGTAACGTTACCTGCTCCCTCTTTTACTGTTCCTTTAATTTTATCTACTGTTCCATTATTTGACATAATAAAATTCCTCCTTGACTCTTCTTCACTACTTCCTAAACTTCTATCTAATTATAACATAGGCAGATTATAAAATAAAATAGAACTCTATCCAAAGCATCTGTTGTGTTTTCATAGGTAGCTTTTAAATAGGTAGTTTTAGTGGTTTAGCGTCTTAAAAAGTTATTCCATTGATTTATTTATCGCAGTGTTAATCGGAATTATTCCTTGCACTGATCTGACTGATGGATTTGTTGGTGCTTTTCTTAGAAACTCTCCAGTTTAGATATGAATTTCATTTAATAGGCTTGTTTGAGTTACTCTAGAAAGAATAGTTAATTGTTATAAGATTGTATTTAAACTAGCTTTGTAGTTGCCGTTCATTCTGACTTCAATTAAACCGATCAGGGCTTTAGCCTCCCTGCCTAGTCCATGACTTACCCTGTTTTTCCATCCGGTAAGTAAAGACCTGGTGAGAACTTTATACTGAGCAGATTAAATTAATATCCTTAAATTCGCACATTTGTGGTAAGCAGGTCACTGCCAATCCTGCTGTCCAAACAAGGTTCGAAATATAGGCAGTATTGCGCATTGTGGTTGTCTGAGCCATCATCATTAAGTAGTATGTCGATAAACGGCGACGTAGTTTGATTCTTAATTGTTGGTCTAAGATAAGATTCACGTTTCTTTAGTTCATCCTGATAATACCGCCGTTGAAAAGTTACCGGGATAAAGATAAAGTTAAGCGTCCGTGGTTGCTTATTGATGACTTGATAGCATGCTGATGTTTGGAACTTTAAGATTCGATCTAAACTCTCTAAAAAGTTTTATATGATTGCTTGCCCTAACTCCAGCACTCCTAAAATAATCTATTCAGCTTTAAATAAACTGCTTGACTTCACCAAATTCTGCTCAATTTCTGTTAAAATATCCATGAAGGAAGACCTGTCTTTGCTTAGTATTCGACACTAAAGGCTACAGGCCTTTTCTTTTTTTGTAAATATGTAAAATGGGTCTACAAAAAAAGATCTTCACGACCAGATGAATTATTCATCTAACCTATGAAAATCTTACGCTAACCTATCCGGACGAAAAATTGGATAGAAAAATGGCCATGAGCCTAATAGTATTTAAAGTGATGAGCTATAAGTAATAGGACTCCATTACCTATGATGCACATTTAACATTATCGGATATAACTATCATTAAAGCCAGCTTAATGATAATCATTCTTAAAAGAAAATTACCAAATAAATAGGTATATCAGTTTGATTATTAACTATGAGTTAAAGCGTTGCACTAAGTTGCATTGCAACGTCAAACAAGCCTAGAAAAAAATTCATCGAGAAGTTGGTGCACCGAGGTCATGAATACCCTCAAACAGAGTATATAGAATTGTGTTCATATTTTCCAGATACCGTTCCAAAACCTTCATAATGGGATAGATAAGGGCTGGCCGGAAATCAGGTGTTTACCGGATGTCAGGGTTTGATGCCGAAAAAGCATAATGACCTCGACTCGTACAAACACGGAGTGAAGTTCGTCAATCAATGTACGGACGAATCTAACTTACGTTAAGAGATTTATCACTCTAGCACTCTAGAGCCGATACTTTTCTCTCGGTAAGAATCGAGTATGAGGTGTTGGTCACTCTACAGATCCTAAATCACGGCTGCTGGTTATTCGGTGCCTACTAAGTTGCGATAGTAAGGCGATGACAAGGCATTATCAAAAGTGAAAATCTATGATAAATTTTGTGGCTTAGAGTACCTCTAGAACCTATAAGCTAGTTTATTGCCTGGCTGGAAGACGATGCGACCAAAGAATTTATTTGCTTGATTAAAGCCATAAAAAAGCTTAAACAAATTAAGCAACGTTTTTTGTTTTGAGCGAATTCCATGGACAAAAGTGTATTTATAATGTCTGTCTAAACTGCAGTTGTCGCAAATAAAGAAAGTAGTAATGGATGAATATTTGGTTTCTTATCTTGAATTGACGGGTAAGATTAAGCGCCTAAGTAAACAGCTGGAGGATCTTTAACATCGGGAACGCTACTAGGAACCCATTTCTAGACTCCGGTGTTTCAAGGGAATCGATACTGTAGCCACAATGACCATTCATGTGGAAACTTCGGATTTTTCAATATTTCTAAACACTAGAGCTTATACCGCTTACCTAGGTTTAACCCCTAGTTAGCACTCTAGAGTGAAGAATATAAACTTAGGCCGGATTACTAAGCAAAGTAATTCGACAATCATTACGACCTTAATTGAATCAGCGCAAGGATTAGTAAGTAAAAAGGCTAAAAAATTAAAAACACGGTAGAATAGTCAATAAGAAAGAGCAATTAAATATGAAGATCGAGCCGTTAATCGACTTCATAAACGTTATGAACGAATGCTTCAAGCGGGGAAACCTAGAAATGTGTCTATTATGGCGATTGCTCAAGAAACTAGCTTGCTTTATTTGGGGTATGGAGAATGGCAAGATTGCGTAATTAATTGATTATACTTTAGAGTATTTTAGATACTTGACTGTACCTATAGAAGAACCCCAGAAAGCTTTACGGTCTACTACCTACGCTGTCTCGCTTTCTGGCATAATTGGGAATTATTGACCATAGCTCTAACTATTCATGATCTACGTTGGAAGATTATATGAGCTTTACGACGGTGGTAATCAATCCACGAATAACAGAATGGTTAACTGTCGACGGATCATTTTCTAAGGCTTTTCTATGGCAAAATGGCCAGATCGAAATTTCTACTCGACAATGGTCACTTCATAACAGTGAGTATGATTTCATCATCGTCATTGATTATCATGTTTTAATTATTGTAGAGGATGTGGTGATTTGTGGTTGATTAAAACTAGAAATACTATATAAGCAGATTTCAGTATTCGGTAAATTCGAACTCTGAAGCCTTATTTATGTTTGGCAACGGCTTGCTCGTTGCTGTAATCATTCCATAAAGGCTTCATAACGGCTCGCTTCTTTAGTAATTATTCAGTTTAGACTTACATTCAAGCGGATAGTTCGTTAAAGTATAAATTACTATTAATAGTAATCGTTACGATTAAAGGAGAAAAAATAAAAAAGTGTTTTATTAGCATAGGATGTCTAGGTGGCTTGCTAGTTATTACTCTTGCCTTATCTTTTATTCCGTTTAAAACGAATAATTCTGCCCAAAAGCCAATCCGGGTAGTTACCAGTCTTAATTTTTACGGTGAAACAGCAAAAGAGGTTGCGGGAAAGTACGGTAAAGTAACTTCAATTATTGATAATGCGTCTGTTGATCCTCATGACTACCAGCCAGGAACTGCTCAGGCAAATCAAGTAGGGAATGCCAATGTGGTTATTGAAAATGGCTTGGGTTATGATGAATGGCTGAATAAGGTGGTTAAGTCTAATAGTCAACGTTATTCCCCAAAAGTAATTAATGTGGGGCAACTAATGGGGAAGCGTTCGGGTGATAACGAGCATTTATGGTATGAAGCAGTAACAATGAAAAAGTTGGCTCAGCGATTGGCTAATCAATACAGTAGGATTGATCCAGCGCACCGTGATTATTATCAGCAAAATACTCAGAAATACATTGCTTCCCTAAAACCGCTGGACCGAGAAATTGCTCAAATTAAAGCGAATGTTAATTCAGAAAATAATAAAGTGGCAGTTAGTGAACCGTACAATACCCCTTAGGGTTGACACTTTAAATAATAAAAGTGTGAATCCTAGGGGGTGTTTTGCATTGTAAGTTATTCAACTATTGAAAAGCTTAAATTACTTCATGATTATCAGAAAT
>NZ_JABUXQ010000043.1 GCF_014838735.1 Limosilactobacillus portuensis
CAAATCAATTGGTATCTGAATTCACGGCCACTTAAATGTCTTAATTGGCATACACCAATCGAGATCTTCTTGCTTAATCTACGTCACTAAATTCGTTCAAGTTATTTCTTGCAATCTGCCCAATAGATAAAATATTATGTAAACTAACCAAAATCAATCTTATTTAGCATTTGTTCTCGACTGGTTTGATCAAGGCCAAGATACTTTAGTGTCATGGCCTCGCTGGAATGATTTAGCAGACTCATCACCAAACCAATATTATAGTTACTCTGAACGTAAACTCGGTAAGCACCTGTTTTACGCATCGTATGTGTTCCAAGATAATTAATATCTAACAACTCGCCAACTTCGTGCATAACATTATAGAATTGGCGTTCATCAATATGTTTAGTGGGTCGTGTGATTGAAGGAAATAACCATTCGGTAGTTCCCTCAAAATGCATCTTTTTAAGCCATTGCTGATACATTAATAGATCTTGGTTAACCGGTCGTAAATACAAGGTATTCTGTTTATCGGTTTTCTTATCTTTAATAAAAGCATGTTCACGCAACAAGCCATTTTCTTCAAAGACATCTGATTGCTTTAAGCGTAAAACATCACTCACTCGCAACAATGTCGCTTTACCAACTTGAAAGATGGTATAGTTTCGTCGCCCAGCCTTAAAATTGTGAAGGAGTGTGTCTTGAACTTCGGAAAGAATGTTTGAATCCTTAATTGGTAGTACTAATTGTTTCATTTTCCCCACCTAATACTGGTAATGTTATTATTTTGTTATTCACAATAATAACACATCTGTTATTTTATTTAAAACGTGATCCTATCATATCAACATTTACGAAGTGTTATTATATACAAATAACACTTCGCTGCTGAGAATAATTTAAATCTAAGTCAAAATTTAGGGATAATTTCTTTTAAAAGCAAAATTAGCTCTCAGACGCAATGAAAATCAGTTAGACATGTAGTTGTCCATTTGATTCGTTCTGAGAGCTAATTTTATTTCAATAATTATTTTTGATCGTCCTTAAGCTGATCAAGGAGTGCTTGGTCCCGTTGTTCAACGATTTTCTTACCAGCATCCCCTTGCCAATCAAAGAAGCCCTTTCCCGTCTTTAATCCTAATTCATTTTGGGAAACTTTTTTAGCGAGCGCTGGATCAGTTCCGGTTTCGTTAGCTAAATCTGCATATAAGTATGAACTAATATTCTTAAAAACATCCAGCCCGCCTAGATCTGCACTGGCGACTGGCCCAACTAGATTCCAACGACGACCGAGACTATATTTAACAATATCATCAACTGCCTCTGGGCTAGCAATGCCTTTATCGATAATATGGAAGGCTTCCCGCAAAACTGCTAGCTGAATTCGGTTACCGACAAAACCGAGTGCCTCCTTCTTAAGCGGTACAGCATGTTTACCGATCTTATTCATGAGCTTAACGGTAACATCAACCGTTTCTTGATTCGTCTTTTTACCAGGAACAACTTCAACTAACGGCATTAACTGTGCAGGATTCCAAAAATGGGCAACGACAAACCGTTCTGGATGCTGAAGGACACTTTGTAAAGCTGTTGGGCTTAATCCCGAAGTGTTAGTTGCCAAAATTGCTGACTCTTTAACAATCTTCTCAATTTCCGTCCAAACTGACTTCTTAATTTCCTCATTCTCAATAATTGATTCAATTACAAAATCTGCATTTTGACAAGCAGCAGTAAGATCAGTTGTATAGGTTAGCCGGTTTAAAATTTCTTCTGGCTTTTCAGTGATCATTCCAGCATCCACAAAAGTTTTCAGATCATGACGAATCAGCTCTTCACCACGCTGAAGTCCCGTTTGCTGACGATCATAAACTTTAACATTATAACCATTCATTGCAAATTGGAGGGCGATCGCGTGACCCATTGTTCCAGCACCAATATTAGCAATCTCTTTAATTCCGGTTAATTCCATCGTCATCACACTCCTTAATATTACTATTATAATTATAATATATATTATTGGAAAAGTGATTGATATTCACCATATCCTTGAGCAGCTAATTGGTCAACCGGGATAAACCGTAACGCGGCAGAATTGATGCAATATCGTAAGCCTCCGCGATCTTGTGGACCATCAGTGAAGACATGTCCTAAATGAGAATCACCATCCTTGCTACGGACTTCAGTTCTTTCCATTCCAAATGACTGATCACGTTTTTCTTTAACTGCCCGACTCTTAATTGGCTGTGTGAAAGATGGCCAGCCACATCCTGCATCATATTTATCTAAGGAAGAAAACAAGGGTTCACCACTGACAACATCTACGTAAATTCCGGGTTGGTCAAAATGATCATACTTTCCCGTAAAAGGTCGCTCCGTTGCTGCTTCTTGTGTAACCGCGTATTGTGTTGGCGTTAATTTTGCTAATGCTTCTTTTTTCTGCTCTTGATTCATGAGATTACACCCCCATAAGCCATGTTTGTCTTATACTTATAAGATAAACATACTTAATAGATTAATGTCGAGAAAAATGCTTTTATTCTATTGAAAAATATATTCAATTTACGTCTTATGCCTAACAAAATGATCGACGTTAAAAAACTAATTAATACAAAAGTGAGGTAATATCACCAATGGATAAGCCAATGTTAAACAGTGCGCAACTCGTTAAGCATATGCAAGAAAAAGGGATTAAGTTTGAAATTACAACTACTAAAGACGCACGATATATGCTAGACAATGTAAATTATTATTTTAAACTTGCCTCTTATAGGGTAAATTTTCCAAAAAATTCTGATAAAAAATATATTAATTTGGACTTTGCATACTTAACCGACTTAGCATCCATTGATATGCAGCTTAGAGATTACCTACTTGATCTATCTTTGGATATCGAACATGGTATTAAAGTAATTTTACTTCACCAAATAGCAAACGATCCCAAAGAAGATGGATATACTATTGTTAAGGAATTTAAAAATAAATTTCCACAATACTACAATAGAGCAATTAAAACTTTTAAGAACAACCGATATGAAAAAGATATGTTTAATAAGTATCAAGCCACCGTACCTGTTTGGGTATTCATGGAAATAATCACATTTGGTACTTTATTACGTTTCGTAAATTTCTATTATGAGAAAACACACTATAAACGTATTAGACCGATTTATAATCATCTAAAATATAGTAAGCATATTAGAAATGCTTGTGCGCACAGCAATCCACTTCTACTAAATTTATTTTCATCAAAAGAGTTTTTACCCCACCCTTCTGATCCAGTAAAAGCTGCAGCAAGATTAATGGGTGTTTCAAATGGATATTTACAAGATTTGAAAGTAAATGATTTAATTTCGCTATTTTACTTACACAAGATTATCGAAAGTAAAAAAATGAGCGAACACCGTATCAGACAAGGAAAAAGGCTTATTAAACGATTTCACCGTCACAAAGAGTGGTACGCTGACAATACTAAGCTGAACACCTTTTTCACAATACTTACGCAAATGATTGACCACTTAAATATAAAATAGTATTATATATGTATTGAATTAACGGTAAGACCGTTAACTGATGGAGGCCTTGCGCCAAAGTCAGGTATTTATGAAAAGAGTCGATCAAATAAATGATCGACTCTTTTTGCTTAAATAAACTATAATTCTGCACACATGTGTGCAGAATTCACATTTTTGGGTGCTTTTTGAAAATTACTTAAGAAAACAAAAAGCCTACAACCGCTGATATTTAGACGATTATAGACTTTTCATGATTTATCAATAATGCGCCCCCCGAGAGTCGAACTCGGATCATGAGGACCGAAATCTCATGTGCTATCCATTACACTAAGGGCGCCTTACATAGTTTATTTTAATCCTTTTCTAGTAAAATAGTAAGTAGTAATTAATAAATTAGAGAATTTAATCTCTAATAAAAGGGAGAACGCCATGCTACCACAAAAATTTATCGCGATTGATATTGATGGAACATTATATGACGACAATGATTATTTTGATCGTCAACGCTTTAACCGTGATTATCAAGAACTCTTCAATAAGGGGATTCTTCTAATTGTTGCGACAGGAAATAGCTATGATGCGGTTCAAGCAATTTTCCAGAGATGCCCAGTAAATACATTCGTTGCCGAAAATGGTGGTCGAATAGTTATTAATAATCAAGATGTAATTAGTCATGTTCATCCACAACCACTATTAAAAGATTTAATTAAGTTTCTTATTCAGCAAGATTATCATCCGGATCTCTTTTCGCTTTCGGGAGCTTCAAATACCTTTATTGGCAACAAATTCAAGGATGTTTCCGTCCCATTCTACCCTCATCATCAATATTTCTCGTCACTTGAACAGGTTAACGAACCGATATATAACGTCAACTTAAATTGGTTTAAAAGCCGCCCACAATTATCAATAATTGAAAAGGTGATCCAATCCATTAACAACGCTTTTCCTAAGATGGTTCAGGCTACTTATAGCGGTGCTTACGGGATCGATATTTTACCATATGGGGTGAACAAGGCAGCTGGACTAAAGGAACTAATTAGTCACTTTCCTGGTAGAAGTCTTGCTGACGTAACTGCATTTGGTGATACTAGTAATGATCTTGAAATGATCCAAGAAAGTGGTATCGGTTTTGCAATGAAAAACGCTACCCCCGATTTAAAACGAGTTGCTGACCAGATTACCCAACGAGATAATAATCATGATGGTTTACTTTATGAAATTGAAAATCAATTTTTAAGTTAACGATTGAAAATATATTATGTAAACTTAAGTAAAAAAGAACCAATGCCTTACCAATCTTAAACGGTAGACACCGGTTCTTTTTGTCTTTACTCAATTAAATTAGTAAACAGCTCCATCATAGAAGTTAAAGGATGGTTTGTTGAAATCAAAAGACGCTAATTCAGACATCTTAATAAATTGGTCGGCAATTCCCCAACTCATTAAATTAATTGGTTTTCCCCAATCTTCATCCGGAATAACAACCAGAATGTGCTTGCCAAGTGCAGAGGCCATCCCTAGTTCGACCCCCATTCCAACATCTTCTTCCTTAGGGATATAAACGGCTAATAATAAGTCACTAGTTGAAACACCAACTCGATCACCATTATAAGTAGCTGTTGCCCATTCACGGTCTTCTAGCAGCTCAGGGTGTTCATCAACCCTTAATCCCTTATATTGGTGCTCTAATGGAACGTATGAGTTTTCTACATCAACCGTTGGATTTTCCTTAATTGCTGCCATTGCATTCTTATAAGCCTTGTTTTGATTATCTGTAAACCAACCGGCGCAAAAGTAAACAGTCTTTGTCTTTTGACCCACGAAATTTCCTCCTCTAATTAAAACAATCAGATCATATTTTAGCATACGAATGAAAAAAGTGCTTACGAAAAAAATTTAAATCTGGTAGACTAATCAATCGTTGAGTAAAGGAGTGAAGAAATATAATGGATAATACTCAAAATAATACTGCACGAAAGCAGCTTGCGCATCCTAAACTAGCAATGGTAGCAATGTTATTAGGAGCTTTTGTGGGAATGTTAAGTGAAACCTCACTTAACATTGCGCTTCCCAAACTAATGTTGTCCTTACGTGTCAATATGGCAACTATTCAGTGGTTAGTTACCGGGTACATGCTTGTTATTGGAATTATTCTTCCCTTATCAAGCCTAATTTCAAAATGGTTTACTACTCGTCAGATCATTATCTTTGGTTTACTAAGCTTTATCATTGGGGCGGTTATCTCCGCTTGTGCAAGCAGTTTTCCAGGAGTGTTAATCGGTCGAATGGTACAAGGGATTGGAACCGGGTTGATTCTTCCACTAATGTTCGCCGTCGCAATGCAAATCTTTCCACCCCAAAAGCTTGGGGCTGTATTGGGAATCTGTGCACTAGTAATTATGTTTGCACCAGCGATTGGGCCAACACTTACCGGACTAATTCTTGCTAAACTTTCTTGGCGCTGGATCTTCTGGCTATTTATCCCGTTCTTAGTCTTAGCGCTAATTTTTGCAATAACTTCATTAGATAACGTTAATAACGTTAGTAAACCACATGTCGACTGGCTTTCAATTATTGAATCCGCAGTTGGTTTTTCTGGGCTAGTCATTAGTGCTAGTCTCTCTAGTCGTGATGGCTGGCTATCAGTTCCCGTTCTCTCGGCATTAGTGGTTGGAGTAATTGTTTTAGGATTTTATATTCACCGCCAACTCCACTTAACAGAACCAATTCTTAATCTAAGGTTATTTAAAATTCCGGCCTTTAGGACAGGAGCTCTGTTAGTGATGCTCGATTTTGGGATCATCCTTTCAGCAATGTACTTATTACCAAACTACCTACAAAATGGTTTGTTGATTCCGGTTGCTCTTACTGGTATGATTATGCTTCCCGGAGGAGTGATCAATGCTATTACATCTGCACTAGCCGGTCGACTTTACGATAATATTGGCGCTAAAAAACCAGTAATGATTGGCTTAGTTATTGCACTAATCGGAACTATTATGTTTGCAAGTACTTCAAATCATTCATCGGTTGGTTATATCATTATGGCTCATGTGATCTTAATGATTGGTTGTCCATTAGCAATGTCCCCCGCGCAGACTAGTTCGCTAAACTCCCTCAATGGTCTTGAATCAGCAGATGGAAGTACAATTCTTAACACTCTCCAGCAAATTGTTGGTGCATTGGCAACTAGTTTCCTCGAATTTGGGCAAAAGAATGTTACTGGTACTGCAGCTCTTAAATTTACTAATGGGTTCCACTATGGAATTTACTTTACCCTTGTCTTAGTTGTGATTGCCTTAATTCTTTCCTTTAGGCTTCAAGACCGCGCTAAGAAAACGCAAGATATTAATTAGCTATCTAATTAGCTATCGGTTGCAATTTCTTGGCAAAATGCTGATAATAAGACCAACCGCCTATTAACTATAAGGAGTTGGTGTCAACACCGATTTTAAAATGTAGGATTTCACCGGTTTAAAAATGTCGTTTTTCACCGATTTACTTTTGTGTCTTTGTGTGTTCTTGATAATCTTTCATTCGATATGATTTTCCAGTAAT
>NZ_JABUXQ010000044.1 GCF_014838735.1 Limosilactobacillus portuensis
ATAGCTCTAATTCAAATTAATTAAGCGAATTGACTTCGCAAATGTTTTGCTTCAAATCATTATGATTGAAGACCCTACACATTTGATTCGTCGAAACTTTGTTCAGTTTTCAAAGGTCTACCTTAGCCAGTAACAAGCGCTGACTAACAAATTTATTATATCAGATGTCTTTTAGGATGTCAACAGTTAATTTTGATATTTTTCAAATTAGCTCATCAACTATTCTCAACAGACAACTTTTATAATATATCATCTTTCATCAAGCTGGTCAACAACAAATTTGATTAATTTATCTCAACCAGTAATATCATTATACTTACTTCCAACTAACTTGTCAATATAATATGATACTTTTTTCATATTATATTTTTTAAACACAAGAGTAATAATAAGTAACGCACTTAAATTGGTATACCCAATTTAGATTTGCTGATTTCAAAAGACAACAGTTAAATACTATATAGGTTTCCTACTCATTTTGCAAGGGCAAATTAAAAATAATCATAAAAAATTGACGTTCTAATTTTATTCTGCAATGATAACAGTCAAAATCACTCTCTAACACTATGAAAGAAGACGATAGAAATTAAAATTGCAATTAGCAGCGATAACCACCTAGATGTCAATAAGGTAAATATCAACGATGCGTTAGAATTTCAAGCACACTGGCTTAACGCAAACCACCTCGATTATTACCTATATGCTGGAGATCTTTTCAATGATTTTTCCAAAACAAGATCCTATTTTGAGCATTTACAACAATTAACGGCAAACACTAGAATTGCCTATATTCTTGGTAACCATGACATGTTAAATAATCTCAGTTTTAACGAAGCAGAACACCCTCATTTCCCATCCTATATTCATAATCAATCTATTGATCTTCCAAATAGTAACTGGAGAGTAATCGGAAATAACGGCTGGTACGATTATTCCTTTTCGGCTTATCACGATCAATTAAAAAAGGTTCAGGCATGGAAGAATGTTTACTGGCTCGATAGTTCTATTGATCAGCCAATCTCAGATCAAGAAAGAATGGCCACAGTTATTACACAGGTCAAGCATCAATTAAATTTAGCAAGGGAAAATAATAAATCTGTTATTTTCCTTACCCACTTTGCTCCTCGTCACGAACTGCTTGCACCTAAGCCTAAAGAGGTTAATACTCCCCGAAGAGAACATTTTTATCAAATGGTTAACGCCATGATGGGGAGTGATCGTCTCGGCAACCTCCTAGAAGATTCAAATATTGTTCGCTACGTTTTTTACGGTCACCTTCACGGAATCCATCCCCCGCTTACCCACCATGGAGTAACATACCTAAATCAGTCAGTCGGGGTTAACAATAAACGAATCAATGAATGGCAAAAGGGTAATTTCTATGATCAATGGACGACTACGCTCCGCATAATTAACCTACCATAATACTTAAAACGCCAATTTCAGATCTTTTACCTGAAATTGGCGTTTAATTAATACTGTTATTTTGTGGATCGGAATCAGACATTAATAGTCTTTCCATATTCATCGTTGATTGTGTCGACAACATCCTTAACAGTCATGTCATCTTGAACAATAGTTTCACCATCACGAAGGGTGTATTTAACATCTTCATTCAGATTGTTAAAATCAACATCATTACCCTTTGCATCAACAAAATCGAACTTACTTGCTTGGAAGTTCTTAAGAGCATCTTGATCAATATTCATGATTAATGCTTCCTTTCACTTCCTATTGTAGTCTTCTTTTTTAAAAGTGAACGATCTTTTTCCACTTTTTCTACATTTCTTCACCCATCTTTTTATACGAATCCATTCCGCCGAGCCATAGTTGATCCATTGAAACGTGTCGCTCCTCAGCAAAGGCCTTCATCAACGTCATATGATTCATTAAGTGGTACTTCTTATCAGGGTTTGCCGGATCAATTACCTGAAGTTGGGCCATCATTCCACCATCTTCATGTTCAATAATGTGGCAGTGGTACATAAAGACCCCAGAAACGTGGAACCAAACTTTAATAACAACATGTTCACCAGGATTAATGGCAACCGTATCCTTCAATCCTAATTCATTTGGATATGTGGCATGACCATTCCGCGAAACAACTTTGAATGCTGTCCCGTGCATGTGATAAGGGTGAATCATCCCTGGTGCTGGATTAGTGTTACAAATATCCCATAGTTGAACCTTGCCCATTGGCATCTTATAGTCAATCCGGTCCATCTTAAACTTCTTGCCATTCATTGCAACGGCTTCGTCCATCCCATCAAGAGTAACATGGTGAACAGGAAGATCCTTATCAACAGCTGGATCTGGTGTTTCAAATAATGTTTCGGGAAGTACAGTAGTGTCCGGCTTAAATTCATGAATCCGGAAACGTAATAGCGGAATATCATCAGAGTAAAGCGTTACGACATCCCCTGGCTTATATTTACCAAAATCAACGATGATTTCTTGCCGCTCCGCACAGGTAATCAGGAGCTTCGTCATTTTTACTGGATGAGGAAGTAGGCTTAAATCACCAGCAATTTGCGTAAATTCAAGATCATCACTGAAATGCAACCGGAATTCCCGACGATTGGCTCCATCCAAGAACCGTAACCGAACCTTCTGCGTTGTAACGTCAAAGTACGGATTGATTGTTCCATTAATCATTGGCGTTGGCCCGGCAACACCATCTGGATCATAGTCTTCACGGTAATTCCATTGATTATTCTCATGGAAACGCCGGTCTTGTAAAATAACTGGAATATCATCAACCCCGTAGTTCCGTGGCAATGGAAGGCTGCTTTCGTGGTCATCTTGAACAATTGCTCCAGCAGCAAGCCCATGCCAGACTTGCTCAGCGGTTGATGGACACGGGTGCGCATGGAGCCAGACAAAGGCAGCCGGCTGGTCAATCTTAAAAGTAACGTCACGACTTTCGCCTGGGTACACTGGTGCATGGCATCCCCCATCCTCAATTGGACCCGGAATTGCTAACCCATGCCAGTGAAAAGTGGTAACTTCTGGTAAATGATTAACCAAATGAAGGTGAATTGTCTTCCCCTTCTTAAATACCACCGTTTTTCCTAAAAGCGGTGCATTATATCCCCACGTCTTAGTCTTTTCTCCCGGCATCAATTGGACTTCACCCGTTTGAGCAACGATTGTGTAGTACATATCAGTTGCTGTTTCCTGATCGGGTTTCAAAATTTCCGGAATATTTAACGTCTTTTCTGGCGTCTGCGGTTCTTCAAGCGGGACGTAACCACCGTCATGATAGTCATATGCCGCTTCATCATAAAAATAATGATTGATCACTTTTGGTTCACTCATCGATAATCCCTCCAATGACTTTATTCAGTCTCATTATAGTTCTCCCGGTCAAACTTGGCAATTTTAATTTTCACAATAAAAAAGCAATCTCAGGAACCGTCCCGAAGATTGCTTCTAAACTAATTAATTATCGTCTTCCATGTAGTGAAGATCATCAAATTTCTTGTCTGCTTGTTGCTTAGCTAGTTGTGGATTCTGGTAGTAAACGCCTGATGTCCAGTATTCAGCTCCTTCAGCAACCACAAGAACTTTGACTTGCTTACCGTTAACGGTTTCGGTATGAATTGCATACGATGAACCATCCCCAGCAGTTTGACACCAACCACGAATATTAAGGAAGTGCAAGCCGTGAACATCCACAAAGTGAGCACTTGACCAGTACCGGGTTGCGTTTTGGACACTGGTACTAGGAGTATCCCCAGCAAGGAAGTTTGGATCCTGCTTGTAAAGGTGGTATTGCTGACCGTCTTCACCTAGGATTGTGTTCTTGCCAAATGTAATCGTACTGTTTGAACCATAATCTGAGCTGTACCAAGTTCCTTGCATTTCTGCTGGAACGGTAACTACTCCTTGACGCCCATATTGGTGACCAGTAGTTGTCGAGCTGCTAGTTGAGTTTGATTGACTGCCGGATTGCTTATCAATTACTTGGGCATTCTTAGCTAAATCACCTACTAGCTTTGCTTGACCTTGACGATTAACATATGAAGCCATGTCCTGCTTACTAATTGTTGCTAGTTTGTGACTGAGTTTCCCCTCTTTAACGTTCTGATAAATATTAACAGTGTTGTCCTTATTGATGGTATAAACTAACCCGGTTGATTTGCCACCAGCTGTTACATCGTAGGCAACTCCTTGGCCATTATCACTTAACTTATATTTACTGGTTGGGTACAGGTTAACTTGAAGGCCCTGCTTTTGGGCTTTCTTTGCCATGCTTGCCCAATCGTTACCATACTTGTTCCCGGCATAGGTTGCAATCAAACTCACTGCTTGTTGTGGTGAAAGATTATCAGTGCTGACCTTTTCGTTGCTCTTTGCTACCAACAAACTGCTACTGCTGGAAGAAGAGGAATTCTTAACCTGACTGGCCTGCTGACTACCACAGCCTGCTATAACAGCAATGCCAGCCCAGCAATCATCAGCTTACTAATACTTTGCGTTTTCATTAGTTACCCTCCAATTAAGATTTAACATTAGTATACAACGCTTTTTTTAATAAATCATAATCGGCTGACAGATAATTGTTCCCTAAACCACAGCGTACTGCTGATACCGCATCGTTGAGCTTAGATAATAATTGATTCCCCAATTAGGCATTCCTGAACTCACCAAATGTTTAACAAATGATTGATATACTTCTGCGCGAAAATCATGTGGAATTTGCTGCCAAGCTTTTGCATCTTTGACCCCACCCGATTTGATCAAGTCAGCAAATTGTCCACCGTTATGATATCCCTTGGGTGCCCGATAAAGTTTCTTTGCCCGTTGACGAACCAAATTATCGCGTGGCTGTTGAACATCTAAGAATTGGTGGGTTCGTCGAAAACGCGGGTAAACGTAATAACCGCCATGCGGAATCCCATAGTTAAACGATTCAGTATTCGCAACTGCCCCTAACTCTTCAATTGAGTAATGCGTTGGATCACTATCAACTTCACCATTTTCAGTTAGCTTATATGTGTGCCACTCACTAATAAACTCGCCTCGATCAATATTAATAATAAATTCAACCATTCGTGCGGGATTATTACGAAGCCGCCAAGAATTACGCATTAGTTGAACCTTCATATTATGAGGATAACAGGCACCACTCCTGGTTCGGTTGTGATAATTACTAGCTGTCTCGTAGTCTAATTGCATTTTTTGTCTGTGAGCAAAATCTAATAATCGCTGAAAATCGTTTTGACCGGGGTATTGATGAATATAATTCAAATAAAACAAGTCAAGGTAACTCCGAAAAAGGTGGAGTTTTCTTCCGAGTTCATCTTCTTTCAATCCACGAGAAGTCGGGTAAGCATCCATTACTAGTTGGCGAAATTTAACAAAAAACGGTGATCGCGGAGAAATCTTTAATCCTAAATAAGCGGGAGCAATTTGGAGAAATTCATTTTGATCTACCGAGACAGCAAACTCATCATCAAGCACCATCTTTAATCGCTGTTTAGGTGAAATATCCAGATCTAAGATTCTTATTAACTGATTTAATTTTTCAGTCATCAGATTCACCGTCCCCTCTTAAAATAGTGGTTTAAATTTAGCACTAAAATAAGAAGATTATGTAACCAATTCCTTTAAATAATTAATAATATTAAGTATCTTTGATTAGCTAACCGGTTTCGATTTCTTAAATTCCTTCTCAGTAATTGGTACTTTTATGTTGGCTATTAAAAGATATAAAGTATAATTAACTACAGGAGGGGATTAGAATGTCACTAATGCAAAATACTTCAGAAATTAGCAAAACCGACCAACAGGTTTACTCAATTACTCTAGTTCGTAAGAGTCCTGATTTGCCAATGTACATTGATAACATAATTTACGAATCAGCTCAATCAGGGCAAAAATTCATGACCAAGCTAGTTGCTGCTTTCTCACGTGCCGGCTACCGTGACAGCAAGGTTGATGATGATCATTATGAATTAACTAACGGCCGTGATAAGATTTCATTATCATGAAAGCTAGAAGACGTCTTTAAAGATTAATTTTAATATTGAAGAAAAATAAAGAATCCAACGTTCAGCAAAAAACGAACGTTGGATTCTTTATTTTCTTATGGCAGATTGCAAGAAATAACTTGAACGAATTTAGTGACGTAGATTAAGCAAGAAGATCTCGATTGGTGTATGCCAATTAAGACATTTAAGTGGCCGTGAATTCAGATACCAATTGAT
>NZ_JABUXQ010000045.1 GCF_014838735.1 Limosilactobacillus portuensis
AAAATAGTGGTGCCCATTAAGGTCCTTCTTTCTAATGGAATGTTGTGGTAACACCATTAAAGACCTTGATGGGTTTTTCTGTCTACTTAAATGTTCAACTTAAATTTTACAATCTGCCATGTAAAAAACATAAAAAGACAAAAAGGGGTAAATATTGAATTACCTACTTTAGGTTATCGAAGCCTAGATTATCATATTGCTTTGAATAATAAAAAAGTGCAATATAAGGTTAATAAACAAGGGAATATGGTAATTAATAATGCTGATATAAAGATGAATTCTATGAAAATAGATATACGATTTATAATGCTTAGGGTATATAAGATCCTCCTTATTATTTCGTTTATATCAATATTATTTATGTTAATACCGGTTATTAGAAGTTACAGGAGAGAATAATTGAAAGCAAAAAGTCGTAATTCGAGTATTGAATTGCTCAGAATATTAAGTATGTTTGTGATCGTACTTCATCACTATGCATTAAAAGGAACTTTTGATTGGAATCCTTACAATCCTAAATACTCAGGTGCAATTAAAGTTAACTTGTTCCTTCATTATTTTGGAAAACTAGGCGTAGTACTTTTTGTTATGATTGGAGCATACTTTTTATGTGAAAAGCAGTTTAATTTTAGACGCCCAATAAATTTGATCGTTACTACAGTCTTTTATAGTTTTGGATTATATTTCGTGTTCAAGCTATTTGATCCAACCGGAATATGGGGGACTGATAGTGTAGTTAGAGTGTTGCTACCATTTCCCTTGCCGAGTGGATATTGGTTTGTATATTCGTATATTGTAATGCTTTTTGCAATGCCATTTTTAAATATCATTATAAGAAGTTTAACCAAGCAAAAATTGTTATTGCTAATAATTGGATTGATTTTATTGTGGTCGTTCCTTTCAATTGGCTTACAAATATTTGATAGCAAGCCTGATACATTTGTCGATAGTTTTGGATATACACCGACTACTTATTTCTTTTTAATATACTTTGTTAGTGCTTATATTAGGAAATATAGTGGAAAGATTTTAAATTCCAAAGTTTATACAATGTTTGGTGCGGTAATATGCGTATTGATAGCGATACTCCTGTCAGCTTTAGCAATTAATGAAAAGCTTTTTAATGGAATTGCTGACTTATTTGATGTGAATAGCCCTCTTGTTCTACTTACGTCTATATTTATATTTTCTTATTTTAAGAACAGCCATTTTAATAGTAGGATAATCAATTACATTGCTGGTTCAATGTTCGGTGTTTATTTGATTCATGAGGACTCGTTTATTAGGCCATTCATTTGGCAAAATATTTTTTCTTCAAAGGTATATGCTGGATCTGGGATTAAATATTTGTTAGCAGGATTATTGTTTTCGTTAATTGTTTTCATTATCTGCATTTTGATAGACATTATTTTTAGAAGGTTAATTTTTGAAAGAATTATTAAAAAGATAGTTAAATATATTGATGCTTTTCTTGTTAAAGTTGAATTAACTATTTTATGTAGAAGGTATAAATAATTTAGAGGTGAGCGATTTGCAAATGAAGCTTAGAAAGTATATGGGGGAGAAAGGAGAAATCTATCTACTCTCTTGCTTCTTTATACTGTCTTTTATAGTTACCTACTTTTATTTCTATAAGGGTTACTTTAAAGTAGGCTTTGATGATATAGTTCATTTTCAAGTGTTTGAATCAATCGCTAATGCATTTGAGAATCATAGATTACCACCACTCGTAAATTTTATAGGCTTTTCTGCAAATGGTGAATCATTTAATGGAATGTACCCATGGGTAACTTCTCTTATTTTTGTTATACCTAGATTACTAATTAATAATGTGATTTTAGCATTGTATTTTTCAATGAGTATTTTATTATTTATAACTCTATTTAACTGTTGTTTACTTTTGGAAAACTTTACCAATAAAAAGAGCGTTTTATTTTTTGGCTCAGTTATATATAGTTTTAATCAGTATAATCTTATAAATATTTATAATAGGGGAGCTCTGGGTGAAGCATTGGGATTTGCTTTTTTACCATTAGTGTTTTTAGGAATTATTAAAATTTGGCAAAAGGAATATAGGGTAGGGAGTTTATTCTTAGCCCTTGGAATGAGTTTAGTAATTAATTCTCATATTTTAACAACAGTAATATGTTGCTTATATTTAATAATATTTGAGCTGTTTAGATTATTATTGAGGAAATTAGACTTTAAAGAAATAAAGTCTATTATTGTCGCTGCTTTTATTACTATAGTAGCTTCAGCTTATACTTTAAGTAATATAATTAAACTATCATTAAAAAACGATCTCACCACTCCTTGGCGAAACATCCTAACGTTAGATTGGAATCAATTTGTGGCTGGCTCAACCAAGGCCACATTAGCTTTTCAAACATATAATTATAATTTTGGTATGTTTATATTAATAATAATGATTGTTATGGTAGTAATGCTGTTTAGATCTTGTAAAAATACATCTTGGAAAAAGTGGATAATAATTTCATGCATAACATTTGTATTAACTTTTTCTTGGGCACCGTATAAGTATATAGGATTGACTAAAAGTCCTTTAGGTACCATTCAATTTGCTAGCAGAATGCTAAATTTTGTAATTCTATTTTTAGTGATTGGGGTAACTATTTTTATTGACAAGAATTATAGGAATAATTACAAAAAGGGACTTATTATTTATAGTCTTCTAATGTTACTGTTTGCGGTATTTACAGAAATTAACTACGTAAATAACAAAAAAGCTAGTTATAATTTAACAAATGAAAATATAAATAAATATGTATATGGAAGTAATTATGCAGAATCTGATTATTCACTTAAAGATAAACATAATCATAACTGGTCAGTAATTTATAAGTCAGAGGTTTTTCCATTAAAAGATAATTTACATGAGTACTATAATGGAGTTCAATTTAATGTTTATTCATCCCAAAGGAAGCCAAGTTATATAAGATTTTTGACTTATAATGGAATAAAATATGAGGTTTACGTAAATAATAAAAAAATAATGCCAAATTATAGCTTAGGATTATTAAGGGTGCCTCTAAATAAAGGGATAAATACTTTAAATATAATTTCTAAGGCTCAACTTAGCGAATATATTTTCTTTGTAATATCAATTATAAGTACTATTATGATAATTCTTGCTTTAATAATGAAAAAAGAGATCTTTGATAAAAAAGAAGTGCCTTAAGGATTAGGGTTCCAATTAGCAAAAGAAGTTTTCACCTAATTGGAACCTTAATACTTTATTGTAAGTGTTTTTAGAATATATTAAACTAGTATAGATATTGCGCAAAAATAAATTATTTAATGAAAGGAAAATAACATGTCACCAAAACAACTTGCTGAAGCAGTTAATAAGCGGCGGACATTCGCCATTATTTCACACCCGGACGCGGGTAAAACGACAATTACTGAACAACTCTTACTTTTTGGTGGGGTTGTTCGTGAAGCGGGGACTGTTAAGGCCCGGAAGACTGGTAACTTTGCTAAGTCTGACTGGATGGAAATCGAAAAGAAGCGGGGAATTTCCGTTACTTCATCTGTTATGCAGTTTGATTTCCAAGGGAAGCGAATTAATATCCTTGATACTCCAGGGCACGAAGACTTTTCTGAAGATACTTATCGGACCTTAATGGCGGTTGACTCCGCAGTAATGGTTATCGACTCTGCTAAGGGGATTGAGCCACAAACTAAGAAGCTTTTCCAAATTTGTAAGATGCGGGGAATTCCAATTTTTACCTTTATGAACAAGTTTGACCGAGATGCCCGTGATCCACTAGACTTGTTAAACGAGGTTGAAGAGACTTTAGGAATTGAAACTTACCCAATTAACTGGCCAATCGGTTCTGGCCGACAATTTAAGGGAATTTATGACCGCTTTAACCGCCGAGTTGCTTTAACTCACCCCGCTGATGAAGATAATCCATATTTACCGTTGGACGATGATGGTAATGTTAAGGGCGATAATCCATTGGCTAATGATGGTGAATGGCAAGATGCTTTAGATGAAATGGAATTAGTGGATGTTGCTGGTAACCAGCTTGATCGGGATAAGATTGCGGCCGGTGACCAAACGCCAGTTTTCTTCGGCTCTGCATTAACTAACTTTGGGGTGCAAGCTTTCTTGGAAACTTACCTTCAGTTTGCCCCAGCGCCAAGTGATCACCATACAGAAAATGATGGGGATGTAAAACCGCTCGATCCAGAATTTTCTGGTTTTGTTTTCAAGATCCAAGCTAATATGAACCCTCGACACCGTGATCGGATTGCTTTCGTCCGAATTTGTTCAGGTGAGTTTGATCGGGGAATGGATGTTACTCTTGAACGAACCAAGAAGCCAATTCGCTTGTCTAACGTGACTGAATTTATGGCAGATACCCGGGAAAACGTTGAAAATGCGGTTGCGGGTGACATCATTGGGTTATATGATACTGGTAATTTTCAAATCGGTGATTCGATCTATACTGGTAAAAAAGACATTAAGTTTGAAAAGCTTCCACAATTTACTCCTGAATTATTTATGCGGGTAACAGCAAAGAACGTGATGAAGCAGAAGTCATTCCATAAGGGGATTAACCAGTTAGTTCAAGAAGGGGCGGTGCAATTATTCCGTTCATATACTTCTGGTGACTATATTCTTGGTGCCGTTGGTCAACTGCAGTTTGAAGTCTTCAAATTCCGGATGCAAAATGAATATAACTCAGAAGTTGTGATGGAACCAATGGGGAATAAGACTGCCCGCTGGATCGATCCTGATCAGCTTGATGAGAAGATGTCGTCATCACGGAATATCCTTGTTAAGGATATCCACGATCAACCACTTTTCCTGTTTGAAAATCAATTTGCCGAAAACTGGTTTAAGCAGAAGTATCCTGATGTGAAGTTAACGGCAAAGTTATAGGAAATTTATTGGGAGAAATTGATGGTAGGTAAAAAAAGAATAGAATGGGTTGATATTGCAAAAGAAATCGCAATAATTCTTATGGTTGTCGGTCATGAAATAGGTGGTAATGCTAGAATTTTTATTTTTCTTTTCATATGCCACTTTTCTTTATATTATCTGGATTTACATCTGGTGCAGTTTTAACTTTTTCAAAATGGAAACAGAAATTACCAAAAATATTAAAAATATACTTTCTGGCAATGTTTATGATTATTTTGTTAAGTCTAGAAAAATTATTAATTTGGAATGTTTCTATTTACCAAATAGGAGTTGAAACTCTTAGAGGGATCTTTTGGGGTTCAAACACTTATAGTGCCCATGCTATCAGTACCGTTGGTGTAATGTGGTTCCTTATTGTATTTGTATGGGCTAAAATCTTATTCGATTTATTACAGGTACTTTTTAATGATAAGTATATCGGAGTTATTCTTGGAATAATTTCTTACTTCGCATATTTAACATCATTGCATCACTGGTTACCACAAGACTTAGACATCGTGCCGATTGCAGCATTATTTATGTGGGGAGGATCAATCCTAAGGCAATGGTATATGAGAAAGGAAACAAATATAGGAAAGCATATATTACCTATTTTTATTTTTATCTGCTTTGTGTACTGGATAGTTTGTTTACAAAACTCTGTTAATATTGAAATGGCAACGAGACACTATCCTTATTTTTTGGTATCTCTTTTGGAGGCATTAGCAGGTACAGTAGTTATATCTTATCTTTCCATGGGAATACAAGAGTATAAAATAAGCAATAGTATCGCAATAATTGGGCGCTATACTTTAATGATTTTATGTATTCATCAGTTGGACTTCTATAAAATATTTTGGAGTGTATTTATAAGCTCACCGTGGCTAGCAGCACTGACTAGATTAATTGTCGATTTAGGAATTTTAACGGTAGTTATTTTATTTCAGAAATTTTATAAAAAATTATTAGGTAAATTAGAAAATGGCAGATTGTAAAATTTAAGTTGAACATTTAAGTAGACAGAAAAACCCATCAAGGTCTTTAATGGTGTTACCACAACATTCCATTAGAAAGAAGGACCTTAATGGGCACCACTATTT
>NZ_JABUXQ010000046.1 GCF_014838735.1 Limosilactobacillus portuensis
CTTTGTGAAGTTGACAGATATTCATGGACAATCTGTGCCTTCAATTCTGATTTATATTTGACCATAGAAAAGGTGCCCCACAATCATTAGATTTCTTGTCTAACAATTGTAGGGCACTTCATTGATTGACGATCACTTGCCTGCTTTACTTTTAAAGTGCTGTTAAGATTGCGAGGTAAACACAAGTTACTAAGAATAGGAGAAGAATAAATTTATAAACCCACTTCCAATAGATCGTAATTGGGATCCGTGAAAGAGCGAGGGCACCAACCAGCATTCCAGCAGTCGGTGTAATTGCAGTGATCAATCCCGTAGCGGCCTGGTAAGAAGTAACCAAGACACTCCCGTCAACGTGGGCAAACTGAGCCAACGAACCCATAATCCCCATCGTTGCTGCAGCTAATCCAGAGCTTGATGGGATCAGGAATGAGAGAATAATAAAGAATATAAAGGCTAAGATAATAAAAGCAGCTTTGGGCATTCCCGCTAAAGAAATTTCACCCCAATGAAGGATTGTTCCGGTAATCTTACCGTTATTCATAACAACCTGGATTCCCCGAGCAACCGCAACAATAATTGCAACATTCAGCAGGTCACTCATCCCACTCATAAATGAATTAATAAATTCGGTTTCTTTAATGTGACCAACAAACATAATGACGACTGACATAAATAAGAATAGCATTGTAATTTCGTTAAAGTACCAACTACCCAATGCGGTCATATCAGCACCTAAGAAGTCGCCAAGGAACGGAATCTGGGTGAGCCATTTAGTAAAGCTTTCAAAGAATGTCCAGGACTTATTAATACTTGTCCAGGGAACTAACCCCACAATCATAATGATAAACGTTAAAGCAAAGACCCAGAGGACATGCTTTTGAACCTTGGTTAACGGTTGTGGTTTGGTCGTCCGCTGGTCAACTTCAAAGAACTTCATATCCGCTTTTCGTTGCGAATAAACTAATGATTTTGTCGGATCCTTTTTAATCTCGTCAGCATAGCGCAATACAAAAGCAATCGTTAAGGCGGTCACAATGATCAATAAGATGATCCGAAAACCGAGTCCTGATCCAGGAGAAATTTTAATGATACCAGAAGCGACTCCGGTGGAGAACGGGTTAACTGTTGATGCTAAATCACCAACCCGAGTTCCGAGTAAAATAATTCCAGCAGCAACGAGTGAATCGTAGCCGACTCCCATCATGATTGGAACGATCAGCGGGAAAAATGCGAGGGTTTCTTCACCCATTCCATAAGTTGAACCACCGATCGCAAAGATAATTGTCAAGACAATAATCAGCCGTTTTTCGTGTCCCTTAGAATTTTTCACAATGGAACGAATACCGTCGTCCAAGGCTCCAGTCTTATTAACGACCCCCAGGAAGCCACCAATAACCAGAATAAAAAGGGCAATATCAATCGCACCAGTAGTTGCCTTATCACCAATCATTCCAATAATTGGTGCCATAAAGATGTCCCAAATTCCTTGCGGGTGACTAGCAACCGTGTGATAAGTCCCGGAGATCATATTCCCCGCACTATTAACCTTGTATTCCCCAGCCGGGATAATCCAGGTCAAGACAGCAATTAAAGCAATCAGTAAGAAGAGAATTGTAAAGGCCGAGGGCATATGAAACCGGTGCTTCTTCTGTACTTTTTTCTCCATAAGCTCACCTACTTTGCAAAGAATTCCTTAGCTACTTGTTTATAAAAATCAACCGACTTATAAAAAGTTTCAACGTTCACGAATTCATCAGTTTGGTGTTGCGTATTGTTTCCTGGTCCAATTTCTGCAATTGCAAAGTCACCTTTTCCATGAAGAAATTCTGAACCATCACTTGCTCCAGATTGGCCAATTGCCTTTACAGAACGATCCATAAATATTTCACCATGAACCTTTTCCATCAGCTTAATCAATGGAGCATTCTTGTCTCCCAGCATCGCTTCTTCCGGAAAACTATAACGAATACTTAAATCATAGCCGTCCTTCTGATTCAACTTCTCTACCAGATCATTTAAGGCAGCAAAGACGACCTTATTCGGGTATTCAGGGATTGTTCGAATATTTCCCTTAATAATTGCCTTATCAGGAACGGAATTAATCTGTGAACCACCCTGGAAAACGGATTGAACATGGGTCAGCTTACCCAAAATTGGGTTTTTCTGATCAAACCGGGCCATTAATGGCTTTACCTGGGTTGCAAAATCAATCAGGTGATCAATTGCATTGATTCCCTTTTCCGGTTGAGAACTATGGGCCTGCTTCCCTACTGAGGTAAAACAATATAATCAATGACTCCCTTTGACGTATAGCCGATCTCAGTCATATCATTTCCTGGTTCAGCAATGATTAGACCAGCTAACCCATCTGCATAACCTTCTTTAGTAAGCTGGGCCGCACCATACTCACCTGTTTCTTCACCAACCGTACAAAGCAACCTAATTTTTCCGGAAACTGAATTATCTTCGAGCATCTCCAGCATACTGATAATTAAAGCAGCTAACCCACTCTTCATATCAGAAGCTCCACGGCCATATAAATTGCCATCTTTTATCGTTGCCTGGAATGGATCCGTCTGCCAATCGGATTCATCCCCAGCAGAAACCACATCCTCATGACCAGAAAAGCCCAAAATCCGGTCACCAGAACCAATTGTCACTACCAAATTATCTCGTCCCGGAGCGTATTGAACCCGCTCAATCTGAACTCCCTGATCTTGATATGGGGCAAAAAGTGATTCGATATAGTCAGCGACTTCACTCTCGTTATCGTTTACTGACTTAATACTGATTAACTTCGCTAGAATATCAATTTGTTTCTGCTTTTCCATGATGATCCCTCCTGAGTTAGATTTCATCTATATTAAGCAACCGCTTACAAAAATAGCATATCATATATTTGATATTCATACGATATTAAATTAACGTGTTATAAGTGGATAATAATACGTTATTCTAGTAATTTCAAAATAAAGATACGATAAATACAGCTAATTTCATTTCGTAATCTGGTTTGCAATAGTTATCTCTCGAAAAGCCAGTAAATATGATTTTTTATTGCCAATTAAGTTTGTTTTATCTATTACTTAGTGATAATATTAACATGTAAGCGATTACAAATAGACTAGAATTAATTATATTTAAGAAAGGGTGGTCCTTTATGGGTGAACTAGAAGGCAAAATTGCAATTGTAACTGGCGCTGCAAAAGGTTTTGGTCTTGCTAGCACAAAGGCATTCATTGATGAAGGCGCAAAGGTTGTCATGACTGATGTTGATGATGCTGAAGGTCAAAAGCAGGCCGAACAGTTTGGTGACAAGGCGATCTTCATCAAGCAAGACGTTTCTGATGAATCTTCATGGCCAGAAGTATTCAAGAAAGCTGAAGAAACTTTTGGGCCAGTTAATATCCTGTTAAACAATGCCGGAATTCTTCTTTTCGATAATGCCGAAGAAGTTAAAATGGAAGACTTCCACAAGATTCTTTCGGTTGACCTTGACGGGGTTATGCTGGGACAAAAGTATGGTATTAAGCACATGAAGAAGAATGGCGGTTCAATCATTAACCTTTGCTCAATTGCTGGATTAATCGGGATTCCTAACCTCTTCTCCTACAATGCCGCTAAGGGTGCTGTCCGTTTAATTACTAAGTCAGCCGCCCTCTATTGCTGTGATAAGAACTACCCAATTCGGATCAATTCAGTTCACCCTGGCTATGCTCATACACCAATGGTTGATTCTTATCCAGAAATGCGGACCAGCCTTGAAGCATTACACCCAATGGGTCGGCTCGGTGACGCGGATGAAATTGCCAACATGTGCGTATTCCTCGCCTCTGATCGTTCTTCATTCAGTACCGGTTCTGAATTTGTTACTGATGGTGGTTACACTGCTCAATAAAAATAAATTCTTAGTTTTTAGCCATTAATACCAAATAAGCTGCCACTTAGATCGATTTGACCTAGGTGACAGCTTTTTCTGATCCAGTGACTTCCTGTAAGAAATTGGAATGCTTTGAAATGAAGATTTGAGAAAGCTCTTATAATAATTAGATTTCCCACTAATATGATATAGTAGAGATGAGGATTAGGAGGAATGTAATTATGTTAAAGGCTTACAAATATTATTGGGAAAACGCATTTAAATACCAGGCCACCTCAACCCGGGCGGATTACTGGTGGGCAGTGTTAATGAACGTCATTATTTATGCTATTTTATGGCTTCTACTAGCCGCTTCCGGTGTTTCATCAATTGGCTCCCTGGTAAACGGGACAACCCAAGGACTGGGGATGGTACTAATCATCGTAGTTATCATGGGAGTTTTCGGGTTTGCTAATATCTTTCCCGCAATTTCAATCACTGTTCGTCGGCTTCGGGATGTCGGCCTTTCCGTTTGGTTCCTATTTGCCGTTTGGCTCTTTTCAGTTGTTTTAGGAAACGTTGATAACGCATTTTGCGAAGGACTGATGGCTGCTTTAGAAATCGTTGTGTTAGTCTTCATGTGCTTACCAAGCAACTATATTAATAAACAAGGCTGGTGGAGTCCAAACAAGGATAATGATCAAGAGATTCCTAGTTTACGGAACGAAAATTAATTTAAGAATGAACCCAAGCGTTAAGAAAAATGGCGCTTGGGTTTTGTTTTAAGGTTGATTCATGTAAAGATGATTTAGGCGACGGACACCCTCACTCGGCATTACCATCTAAAAGGGAGTCGTGAAAAGCTTTCAACTAACACAAGGGAAGAATTAAAATTAAAGCGTTTTCTACCCATTTTCCACTACTTCGTGCAATAATAAACATGTTGATAGATAACTTTGCTAATCATAAAAGGAGATCTTAGTATGGTTGAAGAACAAAAAGTCGCTGTTATTACTGGTAGTAGTCGTGGCATTGGTAAAGGAATTGCTGAACAGCTCGGTAAGGATGGCTATGCAATGGTTATTAATGGCTACCATAAAGACGAAACCGATAAAACTACTAAGGAATTAGCTGATAAGGGATTTAAGGTTGTTTCTGCGCCAGGTGATGTTTCCAAGAAGAGTACTCACGAAATGCTTGTTAAGACAGCCGTTGATAACTTTGGTCGTCTTGATACTTACATTAATAATGCAGGGATTGCTCAAATTGGCAACTTACTTGATGAATCTGCAGAAGACTTCCATAAGATCTATGCAACAAATGTTGACAGTGTTCTCTTTGGCATTCAAGCAGCTGCCGAACAATTTAAGAAGCAAGATGATGGCGATAAAATTCGTAAGATTATCAACGCTTCAAGTATTGCTGGACATATCGGTTATGAACAACTCGGTGCCTACTCTTCAACTAAGTTTGCTATCCGTGGCTTAACTCAAGTTGCTGCTAAAGAATTAGCTAAGTTTAACATCACCGTTAATGCATATTGCCCTGGTATCGTTGGTACTGATATGTGGGACTTCATCGACGAAAAGATGGTGGAAGAAAACGGCGGTGAAAAGGATCAATACCTAAAGGCCGCCATTGACGGAATCGCTCTTGGTCGTGTTGAGCACCCATCAGATGTTGCCAACTTTGTATCTTACCTTGCTTCAACCAAGTCCGACTACATGACCGGTCAAGCAGTCCAAATCGACGGTGGAGTTCAATTTATTTAATTAAGTTTTACGGATGCGTCTACGAATTTTAAATATTACAATGTAGCATTTTTCCTAAAAGCATAAAAAAGTCAGTGAGGCTCTGTGAAGTGCCCTACTGTCAACACCGATTTTAAAATGTAGGATTTCACCGGTTTAAAAATGTCGTTTTTCACCGATTTACTTTTGTGTCTTTGTGTGTTCTTGATAATCTTTCATTCGATATGATTTTCCAGTA
>NZ_JABUXQ010000047.1 GCF_014838735.1 Limosilactobacillus portuensis
AAATAGTGGTGCCCATTAAGGTCCTTCTTTCTAATGGAATGTTGTGGTAACACCATTAAAGACCTTGATGGGTTTTTCTGTCTACTTAAATGTTCAACTTAAATTTTACAATCTGCCATATTTAAAATAAAAGTGATTGTCGTTTATGAAACTACATGATGTAGTAACGGTAACCACTTTTATTTATCTAAATTTGAATGTGTATTGTTTCCAGTGCAGAATCCCTTTATCCATATTCTTTTACATATAATAGGAAGAAACTTTTACTAATATGGTCCTCAAACTACTTTAACGTCCACTGGTACCAGCGGTCACAGTGAAAGAATAATATCCAACTACTAATCACTATTGCCTTTAACCCATTTTCAATAACACAATTTATTTGGTGCCAGGCGTGCCAGGTTTTGGAACAAAAACATAATAAATAATAATTAACTACTAAATTCAACATCAATTACTATTATTTTTCTTCTTAATTAGTTAATTTAAAAGGTTCTGTTCAAAACCTGACACCTTTGACACTTTTTCTCTCAACACCTTGATACCACTGGCTTTATCCATCATTTCTCCATTGACACCATAATTATTGAAAAGTGTCCCAATGCTTGATATAACAATAATCTACTGGCGTCAGCTTAACTAACACCAGATTGACACCAATGGAGTTAATAACTGACACTTTTCAAATTTTAAAATCTAGTGCCAAAAATGGTGTCGCACATTGAGTAAAATGTGTCAGCTTACCCGACACCTAATTTCAGTCTGGCTATGTAGATTCTCAACCATTCGCACTATATTTAATACAAGCCTGTTCAAAAACTTGAAAGTAAGTGAATGAAGGGGCTGGGCCTATAACATCAAGCTTTAATGATGTTCAGAAACTTATGGTCAAAAAGGATGGATTGAAATGACGGAATATGGCTATGCTAGAGTGTCTACAAAAGGACAAGAACTAGCAGATCAAATTAATCAATTGCAGAATGCTGGAATCAGTGATGATTGTATCTTTTCCGAAAAATTTACGGGTACCACTACTGACCGCCCACAATTTGCTAAATTCACTCAATTGGTAAAGCCGGGTGATGTGATTACGGTTACTAAGCTGGATCGGTTAGCTAGAAATACCCGGGAAGCATTAAATGTGATTGACCCACTAATGAATCAAGGAGTGAAGATCAATGTGCTTAACATTGGTATGTTAGAAAACTCAACTGTGGGTAAATTAGTTAAAACGATTCTCTTAGCAGTGGCAGAAATGGAGCGGGATATGATTGTGGATCGGACCCAAGAAGGAAAACGTTATGCTAAGCTGCACCGGTCTGATTATCATGAAGGACGCCCCAAAAGAGCGATTACTCTGCACTATCCAGCCGCTTATGAGTATTTGCTTACTCATTCCTATAAGCAGACTGCGAGTGCTTTTGATATTTCGATTTCCAATTTGCAACGGATTCGAAAGCAGGTGGAGCAAAATAATATAGCTTAGTTTCAAAAAAATATATATTATTTTGCGCTGGAGGATTTGAAAAATGGTAAAATGTTATACTTCATTTATATATTGGATTGATACTACCGGCTTAGACTGGCAAAGTGATGAAATCATTCACCTAACCATAACGGATCTATTGGGTAACATTGTGTTCTCACACTTGTTCAAACCAGTAAAAATTAAAAGCTGGGACCCGACTCTGCAAGGTTTCCACATCACACTAGAAGATGTGGCTAACCAACCAGCATTCAATGAATACTTGCCAACTCTTCAAAAGCTGTTTAACCAAGTTGATACTTTAATTGGCTTCGGTAACACAACTTTTGATGATTGGTTTCTTCAACAGGCTGAAATCAAATTGCCACAGGTGATGGAAGTCGATGTGCAGCAACAACTCTTTAAAAGGTATCAGTTGTTTGATCACGCTCCATCAATTTATGAATGCGCTGATTATTTTCACTACCCATTGAATCCAAAGACAGCTGATTATACTGACTACCTCAAAGCCGTTGCTTATTGTTACTGCCAAATACTAGAAAAATACACCAATTAAAAAAGCTGGTTGATGAGATCAAGTGATGATTTCATCAACCAGCTTCGTTGTTATTTATCCAAATTTTCTTTGAGGTTCAGTCTTAAACGCAGAGCAGCTACTTCTTTCTTCAACCGCTTTTTCTCTGCTTGGTCAGTCTGATGTTTGAGTTCCATCTTTTCTACAAAGTCACTAATCTCTTCTACCGCGGCCGGTGCTAACAAAGTTGCGATAATCTTATCGCGCCTCCTCACAGAAATTGAGACACCAGCTTTTTCACTATACTTAGCAAGATACTCAAAGTTCCGTAGAAATTCCCCAGTTTTTACATTATAAGTTAAATGTTGTTGTTTGTGTAACATGACATCTGTCTCCTTTGGAATAATTGTTTTCATCATTATTCTAATGAAAAGATTTTAAAATATATTTTTCGCTGTTAATTTTACTTAAAATTATATATACTATAAGAGAGGTGATTGACATGTTAAATATGAATATCAAGCCCGTGTCTGCCTTGCGGGATTATAATAAACTACTCAAAGAAGTTGACGCCGATAACCCTGTTTTCCTCACTAAAAATGGTTATGGAAAATATGCCATTGTTAATATTGAGAACTACGATCGTTTTGTCAATGGCATTAAACTCTTAAAGGACCTTCAACAGGCTTCTAATGAAAAGGGATTATACACTATGGATGAAGTTTTTGGAGATCTTGACTAGTGAAAAAATATCAAATTAGATTTAAGGGAGCAGCTAAACAAGACATTACTTCCTTATATAATTACTTAAAACAGCAATTTGGTAGCCAAGTTGCTTATCAAAAAGTTAATGATTTACAAGATTCTATCAGTAAATTGTCCAATCTACCTGGCCTTGGAAGAGACGCCTCAGAACTTTCCGAAGTTCTAACAGCTTACATCTAACAAAAAATACTGTTTTCTATCAGATCCTTAGTAATGAAAGTCGTGTAGAGATTTTAAGAATCTACAGTAATCGTATGGATGTTCTAGAACATTTGCTTAGTGATTTTACAGATTACGATCATAATGAATAATTTAATATACGAAAAAATACCAGTACAGTTCTGCTTTGAGTCTGTACTGGTACTTTAGCCATTTTGTAATAACTGTCCAATCCTTTCTATTCGGTAACATTGTTTTTTTACACTTGTTTAAACCAGTAAAAATTAAAAGTTGGCATTCATCTCTACAAGGTGTCACAAACAAGCACTTGCCCCCCCCACATATTCAATATATAATAAATTGTGTATTAGAAAGAGGGTATAAAATTTGGACGAATTACATAAGCAACAAGTAGCAAAACGACAACGATTTGCTATTAAGAAATTAACGGTTGGAACGGCATCTGTCCTTGTTGGTTTAACCTTCATTATTAGTGGTAATGCCAAGGCAGATGACGCGACAGTTGCTACTCAAAATACATCCACGACTCAAGTGACTGATCCACAAGTTAGTGCCAATTCAAGCAATATTCGGATTAGCGACGAATCAAATACGGTTGGTCATCAAACTTCATCAACATTAGTTCCAAATAAAACAACAACGACAGCGCAACAAATGCCGATAATCAATAAAATAACAGCAAAACAACCACTGCCCAGTAAGTACAACATTACTATGAATTTTCGCGATGTCACCCTACATAAGCCAATTCAAGTGATTAGTAATGGTCATTATGTATTCAAACAACCTTTCAAGCAGACCGCAATTCGACCAGGGGATAGTGTGGATCAAGAATTTACTGTGGCCGGTTATAAATTAATGAATTCAGAAGTT
The DNA here is from genome assembly GCF_014838735.1 of Limosilactobacillus portuensis. Classification (GTDB taxonomy): domain Bacteria; phylum Bacillota; class Bacilli; order Lactobacillales; family Lactobacillaceae; genus Limosilactobacillus; species Limosilactobacillus portuensis. The sequence goes on from NZ_JABUXQ010000047.1 coordinate 3,819, forward strand.
TTGAATAAGTATTTCTATTTTGATAAACAAGGTAATACCTACCTTAAGAAAGGTATTACTACGCAAGACATTAACATTAATTTAGATTACGCATCATTGTCACCAATCAAAATAGAGTATGTTGATGTAGATAACGGGCATATTTTAGCATCAATCGTTCTAGATAGTTTCTGGATGGCCCCTGAATCTCCACAACACCGTGCTGGTGATAAGAAAGCACCGGATGCATCACGCTATGAAGCCGCAGCCATTAATATTCCTGGATATAAATTAGTTTCTGAACCTGTTTTAAAGGGTAAAATCACTGGTCAAACTCGAAATTCGTTAGCTGATCCTAACTATGTTTATTTAACTTTCAAGTATAAGAAGGTTATGAAAAATAATTCTGATAGTAATAGGACTGAATTGTTACTTGTTCCAGAAGAAACAAATCTACCGTACAAACTCTTTACGATTGCTGGTAGCTATGGCGAAAGGATTGACCTAAACAATGGTAATTATGAGAAAAAAATGAGTGAGGAGATTAGCCATTGCGAAAAACAAGGTTACTCCTATATAGGAAGTACAGGGACATATCTTAATTCTGATTATTTCAATTGGTACGCTAAAGGGATACATGTTTACTTGCTACCAAACAAACCAGTAACTGTGAGGTACATTGATGAGCAAGGAAATGTGCTTAGGAATAATGATACGCTTGCGTTCAACCTAGATAATCCTAACCAAAAAAATAATGGGGTTAATCCGCAAAAAGGCTGGTATGCAAAGGGTCCATGGCAAGTCCAACCTAAGAAAATTAAAGGTTATCGTCTTGTTCGTACTCTTGGAGCGACGAGTGGCCAGTATACTGTATACCAGTACATCACAACTTTTGTTTACACTAAGGACACAGATCCAACTGATCCCAAAACGCCAGAGACAACAACAACAACTGATCCAAAGACACCAAGCGATAAGCTTCCGGACAATCCTGGCAAGAACTATCCAAAGGGTGTTGACACGACTGATTTGAATAAGACAATCACGCCCGGTGTGTCCTTGATCCCAACTAATGATCATCAAGGACAAGGAACACCAGCTACTAATACGCCTACGAACACTACTCCTAATGGAAATGCTGTTACTGGCAAACGCAAACTAGAAGGTAATGTTCCTAACATGTACACTGGGAAGACGATTACGTTTCAACCAACGACAGCTAAGGATAACCAACTACCACAAACTGGTAATAACAATAGCTTAACATTAATGGGCTTAGGTGCCTACACCTTATTGGGAATGTTTGGCCTTGCTGCTGTAAACAAGAAGCGCAAGTAATCAAATTAGCTCTACAATTTTGACCTTTTGTCAATCATTACTGATGAGGTATTTTGATGAGGTTAGTTTAAGTAGCGAAGCTGCTTGAGCTGACCTTTTCTTTTAGCTTAGTTTTTACCATGAGATTTGAGAGCTAGTAGACTTCGGATACGGGAATCATCAAAGTTGCGAAAACCATAAGCTATTCTTCTAATGGTCTTAATCTTATTATTGTAAGCAGTCGTTATCAATACGGGTTGAAAAAAGGAACTCTACAATTGTAAGTACTGATGAATTTAACATCAGTGCTTATTTTGGTTTTCTACGAATAGTCAAGGATATTAAGAATTCCTTGGAATTTAGCTGGATAGAAAAGTTAATTAAATAATTAAAATGGCTCAAAGTTAAATTTAAAGTATAACAAAGCAAGCTCATGAACTAGATTTATTTTTCATGGGTTGTACAATAATAGTAACAATCAATCTTAAATTATACTGTCAACACCGATTTTAAAATGTAGGATTTCACCGGTTTAAAAATGTCGTTTTTCACCGATTTACTTTTGTGTCTTTGTGTGTTCTTGATAATCTTTCATTCGATATGATTTTCCAGT
>NZ_JABUXQ010000048.1 GCF_014838735.1 Limosilactobacillus portuensis
GAGCGCAAGCTCTTGCCCGGAAGGGTAAGTGTGGTGATGATGGCTTGAAGGATACACCTGTTCCCATGCCGAACACAGAAGTTAAGCTTCAACACGCCAAAAGTAGTTGGGGGATCGCTCCTTGCGAGGATAGGACGTTGCCACGCGATTATGGAGGATTAGCTCAGTTGGGAGAGCATCTGCCTTACAAGCAGGAGGTCACAGGTTCGAGCCCTGTATCCTCCATTGAGCATTAAGCTCATGAGCCGTTAGCTCAGTTGGTAGAGCATCTGACTTTTAATCAGAGGGTCGGCGGTTCGAGACCGCCACGGCTCATTGCCAAATAGGTAACGGTTTGGTATAATAAAAAAAGTGTACGCCGACTTAGCTCAGTTGGCAGAGCATCTGTCTTGTAAACAGAGGGTCGGAGGTTCGAATCCTCTAGTCGGCACTTATATATGCGGAAGTAGTTCAGTGGTAGAACATCACCTTGCCATGGTGGGGGTCGCGGGTTCGAATCCCGTCTTCCGCTTTGTCAATTCTATAATGCCGGGGTGGCGGAATTGGCAGACGCACGGGACTTAAAATCCCGCGGTTAGTGATAACCGTACCGGTTCGATCCCGGTCCTCGGCACTTCTTATGCACCCATAGCGCAATTGGATAGAGTGTCTGACTACGAATCAGAAGGTTGAAGGTTCGACTCCTTCTGGGTGCATTTTTCGGGAAATAGCTCAGCTTGGTAGAGCACCTGGTTTGGGACCAGGGGGTCGCAGGTTCGAATCCTGTTTTCCCGATTTAATTCTAATATTTAATCTATTAGGTTTTCGCGGTGTAGCTCAGCTGGCTAGAGCGTCCGGTTCATACCCGGGAGGTCGAGGGTTCGATCCCCCCCGCCGCGATTGACTGGCTGTTTTGGACCTTTAGCTCAGTTGGTTAGAGCAAGCGGCTCATAACCGCCCGGTCGTAGGTTCGAGTCCTACAAGGTCCATCAATTATCTGTGATGGATTGTTATTATTTACATTATGGAGGATTACCCAAGTGGCTGAAGGGGGCGGTCTTGAAAACCGCTAGGCCGTGAGAGCGACGCGAGGGTTCGAATCCCTCATCCTCCTTTTATTATCGCGGGGTAGAGCAGTCTGGTAGCTCGTCGGGCTCATAACCCGGAGGTCGTTGGTTCAAATCCAGCCCCCGCAATTGTTGGTCCGTTGGTCTAGTTGGTTTAGGACGCATCCCTGTCACGGATGAGATCACGAGTTCGAGTCTCGTACGGACCGTTTTTGGCTCGGTAGCTCAGTTGGTAGAGCAACGGATTGAAGCTCCGTGTGTCGGCGGTTCGATTCCGTCCCGCGCCATTTAACTTAATATTATGCGGGTATAGTTCAGTGGTAAAACCACAGCCTTCCAAGCTGTTGTCGCGAGTTCGATTCTCGTTACCCGCTTTTATATGGGCCTATAGCTCAGCTGGTTTAGAGCGCACGCCTGATAAGCGTGAGGTCGATGGTTCAAGTCCATTTAGGCCCATTTGGAGAAGTACTCAAGTGGCTGAAGAGGCGCCCCTGCTAAGGGTGTAGATCGCGAGAGCGGTGCGAGGGTTCGAATCCCTCCTTCTCCGTTTAATGCCAATTTGGTTCTAGTTCTCAGTTAAGAGCTTTAGTTCCACAAACATTGATTTATCAATGTTTGTGGAACTTTTTTATTACGATTGATTATACTATGTTATACTAAGTTGACACTTTAATGGTGCACCTGATGTGCACTTATGGTATTAAAAATGTGCACAAAGTGCACCAAAAAGGTTTAAAATGGTAACCTTTTGTATCAAACCACTATTTAATATAAATAGCAGAAAAAACATTATATAATATGAATAAAGATCAAAATGATATATTTAATGAAGGAGGAAACTAGTCATGAAGTCAAAAAATAAAAATTTATCTGTTACAGAATTAAATAGAAAAATAGTTGATACAAATGATATAAGCAAAAAGAGAAAATTAGGTAAGATATTAAATCAAAAACTTGCCCAAAATCAATTAACGGTTATTAATCGTAAGGTATTTATTAGATGAGGAGATTATTAATTGTTGCCGGTGTTAATGGTGCAGGTAAATCTACGTTATATGAATCTCAGCCAGAACTATTTAATGAGACGCAAAGAGTAAATGCGGATGAAATTTCTCGAAAAAATAATTGGGATTGGAATAATGATATATTGAATCTAAAAGCTATGGCGCTAGCGTTAAAGAAGTTGAAATCATTGCAAAATGAGCATCAATCAATAAATTTTGAAACAACACTTGCAGCCAATAAAAAGTCTTATTTAAGAATAATAAATAAAGCACATAATGAAAAATATAGTGTCGATTTGCTTTATATTGGACTAAATTCGGCTGATTTAGCTATTAAAAGAGTTGACCACCGTGTTTCATTAGGAGGCCATGGAATTCCTGAATCTCGTATTCGTGAAAGATACATTAAATCTTTGACTAATTTACAAGAACTTATTCCTAAATTTGATAATGTTTTCGTTTTTGATAATACCAATACTTTTAAGGAAATCTACATTAGAAAGTCTGGTATTACTAAATATCGTGATTATTCAAGTACTAAATGGTTTAGAGAAATAGCAAATAAAATTGACAAACCAAAAGTTAGTAAACATTTATCAGAGAATCATAACTCTAATTTAGAGTTAGGCGATGACTTTTTAACCCGCAATCGTGGGCATTCCGTATAGTAAATATAATCAAATTTAATCTAATTATGACTACATGAAGAAAGTAAATAAGAATTAAATTTCCTTTAGATTAGTCCATTAAATGATAATCTTTTTTATGGTTGTAGCAAAAAAATCAACACAATTCAGAGGGTATAATGAAAATATACAGAAAGGAGATGTTAATATATGGAAAAGATTGATGCATTAGATATTCCATATGAGTTTGATGTAGATGGTAGCTTTGATTTTGAGATTAATGAAAAACCAGAATCAATTGAATGGCATCATGATGATGACAAATACTCTGATATTAATATTGAATACGATGGGTTTGTGAAGGGCTTAATTTTAGATGCATTTAACCGAAATTCTGTTGCCGGTAAGAAGGCAAAGGAAGAGGTAGTTGATGATGTACGAAAACAATTGGCTACAGCAATCAATGAAAAGGCACTACTACATTAATTAGAAATATCAGTTAAAATATTCATCTTTTATAGCACTGACTTTGTTCAGTGCTTTTTTTATTTGCTGAATATTAGGGTTGGGAGATGACAGTTTTCAGTCAGCGCCTTTTTTTATAATTTTTATATGTAAAAGATATTAAATAATATAAAATACGTTGACATAGTAAAATGAGATGTTAGAATATAATTGTAAATTGAATTAATCAATATAATCTATACATAAAGGAGCGATTGTGATGATTCAATCAATACTTAATACTTTTATTGACGTTATTTTTTACGTTTTTCTATATTCATTTATTGTTGGTATTTCTTGGGCGTTGATGTTACTTGTGCTAAATATTTACTGAAAGGAGATTACCTATGGAACATTTAACTGAGGCAGAAAAATCAATCAAAAAAGTTTGGATTGTTCAAGATGTTAATTTTGAGCGTTTTGATTATGCTGTTACTGCATTTCGTTATTTTTCTGAAGCTTTGACTTTTGTAAAATCAGTTTTACTAACCGAGGCAGGAAATGATTTTGACACTATTAAAAAGAATCCATGTGAAAGCAATAATTGGATTTTGAGTAAAGAAGGTCATTGTAGTAGGCAAATCAAAATCTCGCATGAAGTTTTAATGACTATGCCAAAAAAATAATGTAAAACAACAAAAAAAGGGGAATTAATTATGGCTGAAAATACTAATGAAATTATGAAGTTTGATAATGATGCTGGAAATGACAGTATGAAGACTTATCTTGATGGTGAATACTTCAAGATGCCATCTGTTATTGCTTTTAAGGGACCACAGGATTCTACTGCTCCAATCTCATTTGAGAATGAAGAAGATAAAGAAAGCTATATGAGTAACTTTCTTTATCATATGGATGTTTCAATTTCAAGTAATGCAGTTAGTGAAAATCGACGTTTTATTGTAGGAAATAGTGCTGCTACTAGTGGCCTTCCATTAACCTCATTCGATTTAAACGATTTATCAGGAAAGTCTGACGTTGATTTGACGGCTTTATTGACCTTAAGTCTAATTGCTGGTAATCGGGTAAAAAAAGCCTATAAGAAAGGTGAAGGATTAAACGATCCATTAAAAGTTAATGTTAATATGACTACTGCTTTACCGATTTTGGAAGGAAAACAACCAGGCAAAATTGATAAGTACCGTGATCGGTATCTGAATGCTACTCACGTGGTTACTTTCCACAACTTCAAAGATCCTATTGTTGTGCAGATTAAATTTAATCACGTATATGTTGGACTAGAAGGTGAAATGGCTCAATTAATGATTAGCAATAGTATCAATAACAATAAGCAATTAGGTCAAATTATTATTAATCAACTTAAAAAGTGCTATCCAAAGGTAGCTAACTCATTAACTCCAGAAATTATGGGAAAGTTAATTCAAAATTCACTTGGAATTGATATTGGTGGAGGAACTACTGAATGGACAGCTATTATTAATGGAATCACTAACCTAAACGTTTCTACCTCACTGATGCAAGGATTTGATAATGTTTTAGAGAAGGCAAGATTATATCTACAAACGAAAAACCTTAACTTTGAAAATATTTCTCAAGTCCAAGAGTATTTGAGCTCTGATACAGACGACTTCTTTAGTAATAATAAAGAGATTGTTAAGCAAGCAATCACGGACAATGCTATTCCATTTAACGAACAAATTGTTAAACAGACCTCTTCAGTTGTTCGACAAATTGGTTCGCAATTAAATGTTAACAACGGTTTTAAAATGTAGGAAATCACCGATTTGAAATTGTCGGATTTCCTACATTTCTTTATACTGGTTTCATCAATTATTTGAGGTGATTGTATGAAATCAGAGTTGAAAA
>NZ_JABUXQ010000049.1 GCF_014838735.1 Limosilactobacillus portuensis
TGGTACTAATCACGATCGGGATATTAATGCGGCAGTTAATATCTTACATAAAGGATTAAAAGCCGTTGGCTAGGGACTAGCCGTGGTAAAAGAACGAAGTTCTGTAAGTTAGGTAGCGTGAGTACACGTGTAAGATCCTAAATACTACTCCGTGTTCCCAGAAGCTCGGTCATTTATGGCCGAGTAGTTCACAGTTTTAATGCCTATTGTTCGTAAATAATAACAAATTCCGAATATTAATGATTTGACTTATCTATATTTAATTTGAATTTTTACTTGGCAAAAGTTGTGTTATGAAAATAATCTATTAAATTTCTCCTTGTAAATAAATGAAAAAGGAGAAATTCTTATGATTATTCGTTCAAAGACTAAAGCTGAACCAATCACTAAGCCCTTCTTACGCTATAAATTGTATAAGAAAGGGAAGATGTTAGTAACATCATCTGTTGCAGGACTTTCTGTAGTTGGAATGATGGTTACGTTATCGCAAGGCCAAGTTCATGCGGATACCAACGTTTCAACAACTCAAGCAGCAAGCGTAACTCCAACTCAACAATCAGCAGCTAACTCTGGTAGTAATAATGTTACCAACCAAGTAACAGTTGATCACAGTGCTTTGGATAGTGCAGTTAATAATGCTAAACAAGCTGGTATGACAATTAATACTAAGCCAACGATTAATCAGACTGTTCAGGAAAGCGATGTTCCTAAGGCGCGACAAGATATTCAGGCTAATGAATCTAGCCAAGTAGCAAAGATTAATCAAGATGTTGCTCAGTATAAGCATGATCAAGCCAATTATACTAATTACAATGGCTATAAGGGAGACACCTCTAAACTTGATGCAACGGTACAAAAGGCCCAAAACACAGAAGGATTAACGGTTGTTAAAGATGCAGATCAAGTACAAGCTCCAGTAAAAGCTAGTGATAATCAAGCAATTAATAATATGAAGGATAAGATCCAAAAAGATACTGATGGGCAAATTCCTTCACTTGAAAATGCTATCGCTACACAAGAAAAAAATAACCAGGAGTATGATGCTGCTTACAAAGATTGGCAATCTAAAAATGCAGCTAATGAAGCCAGATATCAAAGCCAAATGGCTGATTATGAACGTAAGCTTCAGGAGTATAACCAAACAATTAACGGGAAGCCAACGATTGTCTCTAATGGTAATACCAAGCTGGTTGGGACAACAAGGACCCCTGGTTCAATTGGCTATTATTCTGGAATGGCTGTAGTTAGTACTGACACTGGTTATTCTTCGTTAGGTCAAGTTTCCTGGAATGCTAACACTTCCCTTATTGGTTCATCAACTAAGGCTTCGTTAAATGATAAGCAGGGGAAGATTGAGGATGGTAACCTTTCTGATTTTTATGATATTACCGATGCCGTTAGGAATAGTAGTACGATTACCTTAACCAACGTGGCTCATGATGGCTACGGCATTAATTACGATCTTAAGCTTGGTTTTACTAATACTTACTCTGGAGGTGCTTTACCCGGTGGGTATAAACCTCAAGTTATTATTGGACCGGCTAATGATGGTTCAATTGAGTTTGACTTTTATGGTGGTTACGAATTAGGTCCAAATGGAATTAATATTTCTAGCATTCAATTCGTCTATCATGGAACTGATGTTGCAGCGCCTGTTTTAATGAACTCACTTTTTTCTGATTTGGATATTAGCCAGTCGTTCGATACCAATATGGGTAACGTCCTTTCCTGGGTAGCTCCTGATTCTAACGTTACGGTTAGTGGCAATACTTACGCAGCAAAAGATGATAGTGCCTCAACTGGTTTTGAAAGTACCCCTAAGGGAACGGGTGTAATGGTTGGAAAGGGTTCTAATTTCTATTACCACTTTTATGGTAGTAATCATCGACGTCCTGATGGTGCTAAAGATGATCAGCTCTTTTCAAACGAGTCTAAGTTTGATTTTGGGACGCAATTCAATCTATTCGGTAATGGTGCATCTTTGGCTCAATCACCAACACCACCAGTTCGCCAATTTGATCCAGCACCAACCCGAAAGACAACTTCTGTTCATTACCATAACGATGTAATGAGAGTAACTCCTCCACCAACAGTCATTCCTGGTGATGATTCGGCTCAATATCACAACCTCTTCTCGCAAACAAATGTTCAAAAGCATTACAGTGAGAACAATATTCAAACTGATAACAAGCTCTACATTGCTGGTGATACCGCACATGCAGATGTTTCTATTAAATTATTGAATGCTTCTGATTATGAGGGTGGCTTGAGTAAGCTTAGTTTTGATGATGATTACACTAACTTTGCTTCCCATGCTAAGGTTAACGTTGATCAATCAAAGGTTACTCATGACGGTCAAGATGTTACTAGTGACTTTACGATTACTGATAATGGCAATGGTCATGTAACTGCAACTGCTAAGGATCCTTCTGAGTTTACTGCTGGAACATATACCTTCACGCCTTCTTGGACGATCAACACTGACACCGCAACCAATACTATCTTAAAGAACCAAGGTTCTATTACCGTTAATACTTCTACTGGTGAAGTTCCTCCTGTTGAAGTACCAGTCTATAAGCCAGATCCATCTAAGCACTTCCAAGAAGGGAAAAAGGTTGTTGATTCAATGACCTACATCTCTGGTGATACTGCTCACGGTTGGATCAATGTACCGCTTCCCGATCCAGATCAATTAGCTAAGCCATTAACTGAATTTAGCATTACTGATGACTTCTCTAAGTCTGCTAAGTACCTAAGCTATGATTCAAGTCAAGTCTTGGTTAATGGTAAGGATGATACTCAAAACTGGGACGTTAAAGTTGAAGGAACTAAGTTGGTTGCTACCGCTAAGAATCCTGGTAAGTTACCAGCGGGGAACGTTGCCTTAATTGCTAACTTTGTCATCTCTAAGGACACTCCATCAGATACTACAATCTACAATGAGGGTTCTGCTACGATGAATAAGGTTACGGTACCAACTAATACTCCAACAGTACAAACTTATCGGCCAACCGATAATAAGCACTGGGTAGAAGGCCAAGATAACCACATTGTTGATGATCATTCCTTCATTGCAGGTGACGATGTTAACGGATTAGTTTCCTTAACTACGCCAATCGCTTCAACTTTAGCTAAGCCATTAACTAAGGTACAAGTTACTGATGACTTCTCTAACTTTGCTGATAAGGCTGATTACAAGTCAGCATATGTAACGGTCAATGGTAAGCAAGATAATGATTGGGATATCCAACGGGTAGGTAACACTATTGTGGCTACCGCTAAGACTCCTGGTAGTGTTCCTGCCGGTATGGTTCAACTTCATGTAACTTGGACTGCTCATAAGGGCCTTGCTAATAACACTGCCTTCATTAACAGTGGTTCTGGTACTATTAACAACCTTACGATTGAAACTCCTAAGCGGACAATCAAGACTTACACTCAAAATCCTGATAAGCATTGGGTAGAAGGTCAAGATCATCATTCAGTAGACGGTAAGTTAGTTGTTAATGGTGATAATGTTAATGCCTTAGTAACCGGTACCTTGCCAGATCAATCATCCTTAACGAAGAAGCTTGAGCACGTTCAATTGGTTGATGACTACAGCAACTTTGCGGATAAGGCTGATGTTGCGACTGTCGTAATTACAGAAAATGGTAAAGACGCTCGGAGCTTATATGATGTTAAGAACGAAAATGGTAAAGTAACGGCCACTCGAAAGGATGCAAGTTCAGCACCGGCCGGGGTTGTTCAAATGGCAATTACCTGGAAGCTACACAAGGATGTCGCTAATGGAACTAAGCTTCAGAATAACTCATCTGAATTACTCAACAATAACAGTGTTGATACGAAGACCGTTACCGTTACTACCTACAAGCCAGATCCAAACAAGCACTGGCAAGAAGGTTCGTCCATCGTTGATGGCAAGACCTATACTGATGGTGATACTGTTCATGCAGATGTCTTCATGCCGCTGCCAAACCCAACTGACTTGGCTAAACCGCTGGAAAAGGTTTCCTTAACTGAAGACTTTAATAAATTTGCACAATATGCTGATTACTTAGATTCACAAGTCTTTGTAAACGGTAAAGATGTATCCTCTGATTGGGATATTCAACGAGTAGGTAATACTGTTGTAGCAACCGCAAAGAACCCTGGAAAGCTTCCTGGTGGGGTAGTCTACTTACACAACAACTTCAACATCAAACTTTCAACGCCTTCTGGGATAACCTTGTTGAACAATGGTTCTGGTACCATCAACAACACCACTGTTGCGGTTCCTGAACGGCCAATTAAGGTTTACAAGACTGATGTTACTAAGCACTGGACGCTAGATAATGCGGTTACTGATAATCAAATCTACATGAGTGGTACTCAAGCTACTGCTACTATGACGGTTAACACACCAACTAATCTTGCAACGCCATTAACTAAATTCTCAATTGATGATGACTTTAGTAACTACGCTCAATATGTAACCGCAAACCAGGCTAATGTTAAGGTTATGGAAAACGATCAGGACGCAACCAGTCAATACGATATTAAGATTGACGATAACGGTCATGTGATCGCTACTCGGAAGGATGCTTCTAAGACTCCTGAGGGTAAGGTTCAATTGATTGTTACCTTTGATATTAAGAATGGTGTTAAGACTGGTACCGTCTTCATTAACAATGGTTCTGCTACTGTCAACAAGGATACTGAATCTGTACCACCAACAAAGGTTGTTGTTTGGACTCCAGATCCGACTGTCAACACCGATTTTAAAATGTAGGATTTCACCGGTTTAAAAATGTCGTTTTTCACCGATTTACTTTTGTGTCTTTGTGTGTTCTTGATAATCTTTCATTCGATATGATTTTCCAGTA